>CAZOYJ010000073.1:0-16363 GCA_964583905.1 uncultured Roseivirgaceae bacterium | reverse complement strand
AAGCATTGGGCACACTGGCAAGGTCAAGCCAGTGAATCAGTTCGCTGCTCAGCACCAGCAGCAGTATGCTGTGAAACAATACCCGTTCAACTTTTTCCAATCCGCCTTCATACAACTCCAGTGTGGCCAATTTCCGGTTACACCAAAGCAAGGGAAGGGTGAGCGCAAACAGGATATACCGGATGATGATGTGTGCATAACCGCGTTGAAAATACGTTTCATGATTTTGCGTTATGTAGCTATCTCTTAATTCCAACAGCTGGAAGATCCCCAGGGTTAACATCGCGCCAAGCACAATATAATTGTACGTGATCATAAGGGTAGCCGAAAACTTTTCGGGTTTGTATTTCAAACACAATAGGGAAAGGATCAAACCAAAGATGCCTGAATAGTTGATGAGCCAGAGGATCTTGAATTTTAAGAGATCATAATCGTACACGTCATACGGATTTCCGTTGGGATCGAGTGTAATCCCGGATTGTGCAAAACGATAATCCCAATAATGCCCAACTTCCTGGAAGAAAGTGATATACGTTATCGCCAGGTAAAGTGCCGGTAAGCCGTAATTCACCAGGTTTCTGAAATCTGTATTCGTAATGGGTGGCTCCGAATGGCGGTTCATGCGATACATCAGGAACAGCGCTGCACTTACCCAAAGCCCTGTTAAAAAGTGGATGTTAAGTACAGGCGTTATGTGCAAGGCATTTTCCGGATTGTAAACGTAAAATGTATATACCTGCCAATCTTGCACGAGACTGAAAACTGCGAGCGCGAGCAAGGGATACGCCATGTATTCGTACATCGGAAAATTCTTTTTCCTTCCAACCCAGAACAACATGACCGCTTCGGTTGCCCAGATCAGGGTTACCCAGTTGCCATCCAACTGAACCGGAACCGCAATGGTGATAAACGTTAACACGAGGCCGGCCACAAAGTAAAAGATGTCTTTGTAACGTTCCTGGCTTTTAAAGATGATCAGGCATACGATGAAGTGAACAACGGCCAGGCTTAACGTAAACAAGCCGAGGTATGGCGAATTGGGTTGTTGGTTTTCAAGTGCGGAATAGCCAATGCCAAATTCGATAAACGAATTGGCCAGCAAGACAACGATATCAGCGGAACTAAAGGATTCATGTTTAACAAGCTTGTAGGCGAGAAACGCCACATAGAAAACCATAAAGAAGGCCGATGAAAATATCAGCGTAAGCGTAAAGTGTTTTTCCTCGTTATATCCCGTTACGTACCAACTCAGCACGATGATCCAGGTGAGGGCGAAGGCTGTATAGTAGAGCAGCTTCCAGTTTTTGAAAAAGGAAAGAACCAGGATGCCCGCATTAATGATGAGCATGTACGAAAACAGTACCAGCACTCTACCGCTTCCGTCACTTAACAGGAACGGTACAGCGTACGCACCAACCAACCCGATGATGGCAATAACCTGGAGATTATAGTTCAGTGATGCCAATACGGTAAAGGCGGTAAACAACACCATGATGGCAAAGGCCATCACTTGCGGAATCAAGGCGTAGAAGTCGTATGCGGCATAGGTAACAAAATACAACGAGGCCATGGCGCCACTCAGCAACACGGCACTAAACGCTTCGTAGTTCTTTTTGATGCGAAGTGCGAGAATTGCTAAGATAATGCCGGAGAGGTATCCAAGAATGATCCGGGTTAGCGGGTCGAGCAGGTCATGATCGATGGCATACTTCACTCCGAAGCCAATGCCCACTACCAGGATGGCGATACCGATTTTGTTCAGCAGGTTGGTGCCTATAAATTCTTCCCAAGCGTTAGATTCTTTTTCTTTTGGCCTTTGAGGTTTTTCAACAACAGGTTCAGGGGGGCGGGTGGTTTGCGGAGGTGGAGTTACTTTATGGGGTATGGGTTCTGGTTTTTTCGTTGTGGCTTTAGGTTTTATTACCGGTTTTAGCTTGATCAGCATTCCGGATTGGATGGCTTCAATTTCCGATCGCAAGCCTTCAATTTCGCGACTCAGGTTATGTTGAATTTTTTCGAGTTGCCCGGCCTTCTCCAACAGGTCGTGTAACTGCTTTTGGGGCTCATCCATACACTGGTTTTGATTCTAAGTTAGACAAAATGTTTGGCACTTTTTGTCCTGGCACATCCCGGATTTTTGCCGGAGGCCCTTTCAGAATTTATCGAAAACCTAAACTACACCACCACATTTACAATCTTGCCTGGCACCACAATTACCTTTTTAGGCGGCTTGCCTTCCGTCCATTTGGTAACCGCTTCCGAAGCCAGCACCAGTTTTTCAATGTCTTCCTTCGGCATATCGAGCGCGAACTCCATTTTGGTGCGCACCTTGCCGTTGATGGAGATGGGGTATTCAAAGGAGCTTTCCTTCAGGTACTCCTCGTTGTAAATCGGGAATTCGGCCTTTAATATGGTATCCGTATGCCCCAGTTTTTCCCATAACTCCTCAGCCACGTGCGGAGCAAAAGGCGACAACGCAATAACCAACGGTTTTAGGATGTTACGCTTGTTGCATTTCAACGCGCTTAATTCATTGACGCAGATCATGAACTCGCTCACGGAAGTATTGAAAGAAAAATTGTTGATGTCCTGCTCAACCTTTTTGATGGTTTTGTGCAGTACCTTTAATTCCTCACGGGTAGGCTCCGCATCACTCACCGAAAAATTACCGGCATTATCATGAAACAAATTCCAGAACCGTCTTAAAAATTTAAACACCCCATCAATCCCATTGGTATTCCAGGGTTTACTCATTTCCAACGGACCGAGAAACATTTCGTACATGCGGAGGGTGTCGGCACCGTGGGTGGAGATAATGTCATCGGGGTTGACTACGTTATGCTTTGATTTTGACATTTTTTCGACTTCCGATCCGCAGATGTATTTATTGTTTTCCAGAATAAACTCTGCATGTTCATAATCCGATCGCCACTTTTTAAAACCTTCAATATTTAACGTGTCGCCATCTACCAGACTAACATCCACATGAAGCGCAGTTGTATCGTAATTATTTTTAAGATTGGAGGATACAAATTGATTGGTTCCATTAACACGGTAAACAAATTTTGAAATCCCCTGAATATGCCCCTGGTTAATCAACTTCTTAAACGGCTCCTCGGCCTGAACGTACCCCAGGTCTTTCAACGCCTTGCACCAAAAGCGTGCGTACAGTAAATGACCGGTGGCATGTTCCGATCCGCCTAAGTATAAGTCAACCTCTTTCCAGTACTGCTCATGTTCGCTTGCGCAAAATTCGTTTTCGTTGTGCGGGTCCATGTACCGGAACCAATACCAGCTTGAACCGGCCCAGCCGGGCATGGTAGTATGCTCAAAATCATGACCGTTGTATTTCCAGTTTTTCGCACGCGCTAATGGCGGCTCACCGGTTTCGGTGGGTTTGTACTCATCAATCTCCGGAAGCGTAACAGGTAAATCTTTTTCGGCTACCAGTTTTGGTATCCCATCTTTGAAGTAAACCGGAAAAGGTTCACCCCAATACCGCTGCCTTCCGAAAATCGCATCGCGCATGCGGTAATTCACTTTTCCCTTTCCGATGCCGCGGTCTTCCACAAATTTTATCCCGGCTTCAATGGCTTCTTCTACGGTCATGCCGTTCATGAAGTCGGAGTTGATGATGGTTGCATCCCAGCTATCGAATGCAGCTTCCTGCACATCCGGCCCTTCCACCACCTGCACAATCGGCAGGTTAAAGTGCTTGGCAAAGCGATGGTCGCGCTCATCATGACCGGGCACGGCCATTACCGCACCGGTTCCATAACCGGCTAATACATAGTCGGCAATCCAGATTGGAATTTTTTCATTGTTGAATGGATTGATGGCATACGCACCGGTGAAGGCACCGCTAACGCGCTTCACTTCACTCATCCGCTCGCGTTCGCTGCGGTTCTTTGCAACTTCAATGTATTGGGATACTGCTTCGCGCTGGCCATCCGTAGTGATCTGTTCAACCAGTTCATGCTCGGGTGCAAGCACCAAAAAGGTCGCACCGTAAATCGTGTCGATGCGGGTGGTGAAGACTTTGATGCTCTCCCCCGGAGCGGGGTTAGGGGTGAGGCTAAACTCCAGTTCACAACCACGACTCTTCCCAATCCAATTCCGCTGCATCTCCTTCAGCGGCTCGGGCCAGTCGATGGTGTTCAACCCGGTAAGCAAGCGTTCTGCGTAAGCAGAAATACGCATGCTCCATTGCAACATTTTAATTCGTTCAACCGGATAGCCACCGCGTTCGCTTACGCCATCTTTCACCTCATCGTTCGAGAGTACGGTGCCTAAGGCAGCACACCAGTTCACCATCGTTTCGCTTTGGTACGCAATGCGGTAATGCTGTAAAAAGTTTTCTTTTTCCTTCTCGTTGAAGGTTGCCCATTGCTGAGCGGTTATTACAGGTGTGTCTTCATCGCAGGCGGCTTCAATGAATGTATTCCCGCTACTTTCCAGTTCGGCTATCAACGTAGCGATAGGCTCGGTCTTTCCGTGTTCACCCGCTTTCTTATTGTACCAGGCATTAAACAGTTGCATGAAAATCCACTGCGTCCACTTGTAGTACTTCGGGTCGCAGGTTTGTACTTCACGGCTCCAGTCGTACGAGAAGCCAATCTTCCGTAACTGGCGTTTATACGTTTCAATATTCTTGGCTGTGGTAATGGCGGGGTGTTGTCCGGTTTGAATGGCAAACTGTTCAGCCGGAAGGCCAAACGCATCGAAGCCCATCGGATGAAGCACGTTGAATCCTTTCAGTCTTTTAAAACGCGAAACGATGTCGGAAGCAATGTACCCCAGCGGATGCCCAACGTGCAGTCCGGCCCCGGAAGGATAGGGGAACATATCCAACACGTAATACTTAGGTTTAGAGGGATCGGTTATAACCGTATAAACGCCCTCTTTTTCCCATTTATCCTGCCATTTCTGTTCAATTCTCCGGATCTCCTCTTTATTGTATTCAGCCATTTTATCGCGTGTCTTTAGCTTAAGAACCTGCAAAAATAGCGCAATCCCTGAAAAACCCATCTTTCGTTTCAAACAACTCATCTGCATCATCCTACAGTCCGGTAACTCCTTTTATTAATCGGTCATCCGCTGGCTGATCTTTACCGTGTAATTCGCCCAAAGCGATACCCATGAAAGATTACATAACCCTCATTTTTGTTTTGATGTTCTTTCCGGCAACGGCCCAGGTAACGATTTACGGGAAAGTAACCGATGTGAAAGGCGAGCCCATTCCTGGTGCGAATATTCTTTTGCTGGATACCTACGATGGCACGACATCGGGAGCCGATGGACGGTTTACGTTTGAAACTACCGAAAAAGGTGCGCAGACTTTAGTGGTGAAGTTTATTGGGTATAAAGAATTCAGGCAAACCCTTGACCTTACAGCCGCGAATTTTGAATTCACCATCGCCTTAAAGGAAGAAATAAACCAACTTGAAACAGTAATGATCACTGCCGGTACTTTTGCCGCAAGCGATGAATCACGCAGAACGATTTTTAAATCGGTTGACATTGCCACGACCGCAGGGGCTACTGCCGACATAGCCGGTGCTTTAAACACATTGCCCGGAACCCAGAAAGTAGGGGAGAGCGGAAGGTTATTCGTTCGCGGTGGCGATGGCAATGAAGCACGAACCTTTATTGATGGGATGTTGGTGTTGGATGCTTACGGGCCGGCCGCCCCGAACACCCCTTCGCGCCAAAGATTTTTGCCCTTCATGTTTAAGGGAACAAGTTTTAGTACGGGTGGATATTCCGCTGAGTACGGTCAGGCACTTTCTTCTGCACTGGTTTTGGATTCCAAAGATGAAGAGCAACTCACGCGCACAGATCTTGGGATTTTATCGGTCGGTGGAGATGTGGCGCATACGCATACGTGGGAAAATGCATCGTGGGCCGGGAAATTCGGGTACACCAACATTCGTCCGTATTTCGGATTGATCAACCAGGAAATCGATTGGGTGAAGGCCCCGGTTTCACTTGAAGGAAGTTCAGCCTACCGTCAGCGTGTCGGTGATGCCGGGATGTTTAAAGTGTATGGAAATTTCAGTCATTCCAATTTCTCCCTGCATCATCATGACATCGATGATCCGAAAGTAAAAACATTGTTCGATCTCACCAATAATTTTCGCTACCTGAATAGTTCCTATAAAACTGCCTTAAACAACAAGTGGGCATTGCGTAGCGGACTGTCGTACACACTTACTCAAAATGAAGTTCAGCAAGGTGACCTTGCATTAATGGATAACGATGAAGGCGTTCATGCCAAACTTGTTTTTAATGGGTCGCTCTCTGGTAACGTTGAACTGAGAACAGGTGGTGAGATAATCAGCCGGCAGTATAAGGCAGGGGTAGACACTTCATCCTTTGAACTAAGCTTTCATGAAATTATCACATCCGCTTTTGCGGAAGCGGATATCTACACCAGTAATAAGTTTGTTACCCGCCTGGGCGGCAGGATGGAGCATAACAATCTGCTGAACCAGGTTTCGGTTGACCCGCGTATATCCATAGCCTACAAAACCGGCAAAAAGGGCCAGGTATCGTTGGCGTATGGCAAGTTCAGGCAATCGCCAAAAAACGAGTGGCTTCGGTGGAACAATAACCTGAAAGCCGAAAAGGCCGATCATTATATTTTGAATTACCAGGTAATTGAAAACAACCGCACGTTCCGGGTAGAAGGTTATTATAAATCCTATGCCGACCTGGTGAAGTTTGATCAGGGTAATCCTTTTGTACTGACCAACGATGGATCAGGCTATGCAAAGGGCCTAGAGTTTTTTTACCGCGATAATAAAACCATCCGCAATGCCGATTACTGGATTTCCTATTCCTACCTCGATACGGAACGCGATTACCTGAACACTCCTTACGCAGTAACACCGGCTTTTGCCTCGGCACACAACTTTTCTGCTGTCTATAAACACTTCGTTCCGAAACTCAAGACGCAATTAGGGTTTACCTATTCCTACACCAGCGGCCGACCGTACCATAACCCGAATGAAGATCGTTTCAACAATGGCCGCACAAAAAGTTACCAGGATTTAAGCGGTAACCTGGCTTACTTACCCAAGCCGTACCTGATTGTATATTTCTCCTGTACCAACCTGTTAGGGCGCGATAACATTTTCGGGTACGAATTCGGTAGAACACCCCATGCGGACGGATTATTTAACAGCCGGGCCATCCGGCAGGCTGCACCGCGCTTTGTATTTCTTGGAGTCTTTATAACGCTTTCTAAAAATAAATCCATCAATCAATTACCCAGTCTTTAAACTTTATCAACTATGAAAACACTAAACATTATTCCCATCCTGTTAGGTCTTGTGGCTTTTCTTGCATCGATTCTTGCAAACGCCAATGATAAATACCTGGAAGCCATGCAAAAAAACATCGGGGCGGTTTACACGGCAAAAACCAGCGATGAAATTCAGCCGTTGGTAAATGCTTTTGAGCGGATAGGTGAAGCTGAAAAAACAAAATGGGAGCCGTATTATTACGCAGGGTACGGTTACCTGATGATCGCGGTACGTGAGCCGGATGCGGCAAAGAAAGACACCTACCTGGATCATGCACTGAAAGCACTTGAAAAAGCAAAGGCTGTTCATGCCGGTGAATCGGAAATTATTGCCCTTGAAGGGTTTGTTCATATGATCCGGGTATCGGTTAACCCGGCTTCACGCGGCCAGCAATATTCGGGACTAGCCATGCAGACTTTCGGAAAGGCGATTGCCATGAACCCTGAAAACCCACGCGCCTTAACCCTTATGGCGCAAATGCAATACGGTACTGCCCAATTTTTCGGGTCGTCTACAGCCGAAGCCTGTGGTACATTGAACAAGGCGCTTGAAAAATTTGATACCTTTAAATCGGATAATCCATTGGCCCCGCAGTGGGGAAAAGGGATAGCCGAGGGGATGAAAAAGCAGTGTCAGTAATTTAAACTTGACAAAGCATCCTTCATTAAACTTCCAAGGTCAAAGACTTTGGAGGTTTATAAATGCCATTATGGAGTCCGGATTAACCAGAACTTTAGCAAACAGCCTGCTGCATAAACGTTTACGTTAAATTTATAAGATGGTCTATCTCTACATTTTATCAATTACCCTTATCTCGGTGCTGGCGAGTTTGGCAGTTCGTAAAAGTCAATCGCAGGCTAAGCGGGAGTACCTGACCACAGCATTTGTACTGCTTGTTGTTGGTTGTGTTATGACCTTGATTGTATGCCGGTCATGCTGGGATTCATTGCCCAGGTTTATCCTCGTCTCCACATTCTTCTCCATCATGTGGATTGCCCTTTGGTTGGGAAATTCATTTTCATCGGATTGGCTTTCGAAAAAAATTTCTTGGACCGAATACCCGGTTAAAATGTTTTTCACTCTGCTGGGGTTTACAATCGTGTATACCTTGGCGGCCGTCTATATCCTACTTTGGTTTTACCGGGAGGTGCTGGGATTTAAGGTTCAAGCTAACAACCTTATTTATTCAAGCTTGATTATTACTTTTTTGATCTCCATGTTTATGCATGGACGTTCATTTTTACTAAGCTGGAAGCAAAACGCTATTGATGCCGAAAAAGCCAAGCATGAAAGTGTAACCGCCCGGTACGAAAGTTTAAAGAACCAGGTGAACCCACATTTCTTATTTAATAGTTTGAATGCACTCACCAACCTGGTGTATGAAAATCAGGATCTTGCCGCAAAATTTATTAAGCAACTTTCGGAAGTATACCGGTATGTACTGGATACCCGCGATCGCGAATTGGTAGCGGAAGCAGAAGAGTTGAAATTCCTTGAGGCGTATATCTTTCTTCAAAAAATCCGGTTTAGCGATAACCTGGCTATTGAGGTAAACATGGTGGGCGAAAAAACTTCTTTCCCGCCATTGGTTTTGCAAATGCTGATCGAAAACGCCATTAAGCACAATGAAATTTCGGGCGACCGTCCGTTAACCATCCGGATTTACAAACAAGATGGGTTTGTTTGTGTGGAGAATAACCTTCAAACAAAACGTATTCTAGCCGAAGATTCGCCCGGTATCGGATTGGAGAACATTTCAAGCCGCTATGAATTTCTGACTGAGGATAAAGTGCAGGTGAGTGACGGTGAAGGAAAGTTTGTTGTTAAATTACCGATTCTGAGAAGTTAAGCATGCGAATTTTACTCATAGAAGATGAGGCCCAGGCCGCCAGGCGATTGCACCAACTCATTACGGAGTTGGACCCTACGTTCAACATTATCGGACAAGCCGATTCAGTTAAAAGCTCGGTAGCCTGGTTGCAACACAACCCCATGCCTGAGTTAATCTTTATGGACATTCAGTTGGGTGATGGGTTGAGCTTTGAAATATTTCAGCAGGTTGAGGTAACCGCTCCCGTAATCTTTACCACCGCCTACGATGAATATGCCCTGAAAGCCTTTAAGGTTAACAGCATTGATTACATTCTAAAGCCGGTGGATAAAGCCGACCTGGAAGCAGCGTTACATAAGTTTAAGAAACTAACCGGCCAGGCGATGCAGTCGAATGTTATTTTGCAAAACATTGGCCGGGTGGTTGAACAGCTAACCAGAAAATACAAGGAGCAGTTTGTGGTAAAAGTAGGTGAGCACTTGCGCACCATCGCGGTTAGGGATATCCTGTATTTCTACAGCCAGGATAAAGCCACCTTTTGCCGTACACACGATAACCGGAGTCTTATTCTTGATTATACCCTCGATCAGCTTCAGGAAGTGATCGATCCGGGGGTGTTCTTCCGCATAAACCGGAAATACCTGGTACGGTCAACGGCTATTACCGACATCATTAGCTATACCAACAGCCGGTTGCGGTTGGTGCTATCGGGTTCAACCGATCGCGACATCATTGTAGCGCGTGAACGGGTACAGGTGTTTAAAGATTGGCTGGATCGGTAAAACAGGTAATCTACTATCCTTAACCTGTTTGAATGCCGTTAATCATCCGGATTTTACAGTCGGGGTAAAATCCTGAAAAATAAGTCCAAAATTGTATTTTGAAGGTTTCAAAGCATCAAAAAATGTGTTAAAATTGAAGCTTATAAAACCTAACCGATACTATGAACTTGAAAAAGTCGCTTTATTTCATCCTGGGCTTGCCGCTGATGTTGGCCATTGTTTCCTGCGGATCATCCGAAAAGAAGGGTAATGATTCTGATGAGTTCAAAGAAGCAGAGGAAAGCCTGAAAAGCACCATCGCGGATGTCGTGTATGGTATCCCTTCTCCAACTGAAATTCCGTATTTGATCCAGCAAACCGGTGCTGAGTATAATGAAAGCCTGTTAAATCCCCGTTCAAAAACCGATCAATACGCAAACCGTATTGATAAGGCCGCTCTAAACCTGGGCGTTTACACAGCCGACATCGGGTACCTTACTTCCTACGACAAAACCCAGGAAGCCATCGATTACCTGAATTCCTGCAAGCAACTGGCCGACAACCTGGGAGTAATCGGAAGTTTTGATATTGAATTGCTCAAGCGCTTTGAGGCGAATATTTCCAATAAAGATTCACTTGCCAACTTGCTGGACAGAACTGCACGTGAAACGGAAAAGTTTTTGAAAGATGAAAACCGGAACCGGTTGGCAGCGTTGGTAGTTACCGGAAGTTTTGTGGAAGGCCTTCATATTTCTACAGGCCTGGTTAATTCGTATCCCAAAGATGTGCTGCCGGCCAACGTGCGCGATAACATTTTAACCCCGGTCATTTCTGTGATCTTAAACCAGAAAAAATCGGTCTCCGATTTATTAAAGATGTTATCAGCGGTTGAACAAACCGAACCGGTTGCCGGGTTGGTTCGCGATCTTCAGGAATTGGAAAGGGCCTACAGCGCCTTGAACATCGAAGAACAGATAAAGAATAACCAGGGCGATCTGGTGTTGAGTGATAAAAATTTGATTCAGATTTCCGAGATAGTAGCCCGGATGAGAAAAGCCATCACCGATTAAAACACGTGCATACCCATTTACTACAGGGACTGGTATAAAGCCAGTCCCTGTTTTTTTACAGACTAATCCGTCCTTTACTTATATTTAATAGTTAAATGTATCCCACATGAGTGAACTCATTCTTAAATCCCTTCTTCGGCTGTTTGCCATTGTAGCGAATCAAGATCAGGTAACCCGGCAGGAGCGGGAACAGATCAGAATTTTTCTTAAAGAACACCTGAACGAAGACCGCGTGGAAGAATACCTGACTTTGTTTGACGAATATGTTAAATCACTGGGTAAACTCAAGGGTGAAGACGAACTGGAGCATACTGTTAAAGTGTGTGACGAGATCAACCTGGGCTTAACCAAAAAGCAGAAATACATCATTGTATTGGATTTGGTTCGGGTAATCCTGGCCGATGCTACCGTATCGCAACGGGAAGAAGAGTTGATCCGGCTTATCTGCAAATCCTTCAAAGTTAGCGAAGCCGATCTGGCCTCCATAAAAACATTTGTTTCCGTACAGGATGAGTCCCACCTCGATCAGCCCGAACTGCTGATCATCAACAGCCATGACGATTCGGCATTTACCCAGGCGCTGCACATCCAGCGAAAGCACCTCAAAGGGTTTATCGAAGTGTTATACCTGCTGGAGGCCGAGTTGTACTTGCTTAAGTATGTTGGAAATTCAGAGGTGGCGCTTAATGGAGTACCGCTCCGATCGGGCTCCATCCATGTGCTTAGTGTGGGCAGCATCATTCGCTGGGGTAAAGATGAACCGGTTTATTATGGCGATATCCTCAGCCGGTTTAAACGCCTCAGCAAAACCGAGCGGATTTCGTTCCGGGCCGAGCATATCCACTTTAAATTTAAAAATGGCGGTATAGGTCTTCAGGAAGTTAACCTGGCCGAAGAATCAGGAAATCTGGTAGCGTTAATGGGCGCCAGCGGTGCGGGTAAATCAACGTTGCTTAACGTATTGAATGGCACAGAAAGGCCCACTACCGGGCAGGTGTTGATCAATGGGGTGGATATTTATAAGGAGCCTGAAAAAATTGAAGGCATTATTGGATTTGTCCCCCAGGACGACCTGCTGATGGAAGATCTGACGGTTTATCAAAACCTGTATTATGCGGCAAAACTTTGCTTCAGCGACCTGGATGAAAAGTCCATAGATGCACTGGTGATGAAAACCCTCGAAGACCTGGGGTTGGCCGAGCGAAAAGACCTGAAGGTGGGATCGCCCCTGCAAAAAACCATTAGCGGTGGTCAGCGAAAGCGGTTGAATATCGGCCTTGAGTTGCTGCGCGAACCGGCTATACTTTTCTGCGATGAGCCGACCAGCGGATTATCATCACGCGATTCAGAAAATATTATCGACTTACTGAAAGAACTTTCATTAAAGGGAAAATTGGTATTTGCGGTTATTCACCAGCCATCCTCCGACATTTTTAAAAAATTCGACCGGTTACTTATTCTCGATACAGGGGGGTATCAGATCTATTACGGAAATCCGGTAGATGCTATCGTATATTTTAAGCGCAGCATCGATATGATCAACAGCGAACAGGGTGAATGTATTGAGTGCGGAAACGTAAACCCTGAACAGATTTTTAACATCATCGAAACCAAGATAATCAACGAATACGGCCAGTTTACCAATGAACGGAAGGTGTCGCCCGAGCAGTGGCACCGTATTTACAAACAAGCTGTAAAACCTATCACGCTCAATGCCGCTACCAACCTGTTGCAGTCGACCTTGCGCATTCCGGGCAGGGTAAAGCAAGCTGTTTTGTTTGCTTCGCGCGATGTGCAGGCTAAAATTCACAACCGCCAGTACATGATCATCAATTTACTGGAAGCCCCCTTGCTGGCTTTTATCCTGGCGTTTATTGTACGGTATTACAATGTTGACGATAAGCTGTTGGCCGGATACATGTTTGGCAAAAACTTAAATCTACCGGCATACCTGTTCATGAGTGTAATTGTAGCTTTGTTTATGGGATTAACGGTAAGCGCAGAAGAAATTATCCGCGACCGGAAAATCCTGAAACGCGAAGCCTTCCTGCACCTGAGCCGAAGCAGCTACTTGCTTTCCAAGGTTTCCATCTTGTTTACCTTGTCGGCCATTCAAACTATGTTGTTTGTATTCGTAGGTAATTACATTCTTGAAATCCGAGGTATGGTATTCGAACACTGGTTAATCCTGTTTACCACTTCGTGTTTTGCCAACGTGCTCGGACTGAATATTTCTTCGGCTTTTAATTCGGCTGTGACTATTTATATTCTGATACCCTTACTCATTATCCCGCAGCTTATTTTAAGCGGAGTGGTGGTTAAGTTCGACAAACTCAATCCGGTAATCGGCAACACGGCTACCGTTCCTGCGGTAGGCGATATCATGGCCTCGCGCTGGGCTTTTGAAGCGGCCATGGTAACGCAATTTAAAGACAACAAGTATGAGCAGGAATTTTACCTGTATGATAAAATCATGTCGGATGCCGATTACAAGAAACTTTACTTTATTCCGGAACTGGAAACCAAGCTGCAGTTTTGCCTGAACAACTTTAAGTCGGTCGATCCGGATGTAAAAGCTAAACTGAACGCTAACCTGACATTGGTGCGGAATGAAATGCGAAGAGAAGCATCAGAAATAAGCCGTGAACATTATCCGTGGATGGAACAATTGAGCTTAGGCCGGTTTGACTCCACCGTGTATAACCGATCCGTTGAGTTTTTGGCCAACCTCAGACGCGTGTACATTAACCGCTATAACAAAACCGAAGCCGAGCGCGAACGAAAAATTAACGAAATGACCAGCACGCCTGAAAAGGAAAGGGAGTTTCTGAGATTTAAGGAGAGCTACCATAACGAATCGATTTCCGACCTGGTAAAAAACACCCAGGAAACCCACCGGATTATTGAGAAGGACGGCAAATTAATCCAGAAGATTTATCCTATTTATAAAGACCCGGATCCCGACCATGTTATCGACTTTGATGCGCAGTTTTACATGCCGGCCAAACATTTTCTGAATAAGAACATCGATACATTACTCTTTAACATGGGGGTTATCTGGTCGATGTCGCTGGTGTTGGGCATTGCGTTATACTTTGATGTACTGCGGAGGATTATTGATGGGGTGGGTAATCTGTCGAACCCGTTGAATAGGAGGGTGTAGGGGTGAGGATATAGGGGTAAATTGGGTATAAGGGTATAAGGGTATAAGGGGTATAAGGGTAAAGGGGCTTAAGGGATTAGAAGGATTAACAGCAATTGTATGGAAAGGATGCCGGAACATTACAACGATCAACGCGACTTCACTACATTAGAAGCATGGAAGAAGGCCAGGTTGGTAAAGTTGTTCTTTTATAAGGAAGTTATTCCCATCCTTCCGGCTGACGAAAAATTTAACCTCATCATTCAAATTCGTAAGGCGTGTGTATCAGGGACGGCTAATATTGCTGAAGGGTACGGACGTTACCATTATCAGGAAGGCATTCAGTTCTAGGATTTCCAGGGGTTCGGTCTATGAGTTGAAAGACCATCTTATTTCGTGCTATGACTTGAATTACATCAACCAGGATATTTATAATAGAGGTCTGGTTTTAATCGAAGACACCAAAATTACATTGAACGGGGATATCCAGTATGTGAAATCTCAAAAAACTAAAACCTGATCTTAAACCCTACACACTACACCCTTATACCCCCCTATACCCCAACCCCCTAATCCCCCTATTCCCGTAGCGATAAAAAAATTATTACCTTTACCCCTTCAAAAAACAACCCTATGATAGCCCTCTTTTTCCTGCTGTTATTACTGATCATCATCCTCATTCGGATATTCTGATCCATGTTTTTTATTCTGTCCAAAACACTCAGTTTTTTGGTCATGCCCCTGGTGGTAGTGTTTGTACTGCTGCTGTTGTCGGCTGTCGTGCGCAGGCGGTGGAGAAAAAAGCTTTTCTGGACCGGCCTGTCGCTCCTCTTTTTTTTCTCCAATGATTTTATCGCCAACGAAGTAATGCGCTGGTGGGAAGTTGCACCCACCCGGTTTGAGGCCATTTCGACTACGTATGATTATGGGATTGTATTAACGGGTGTTACCAAAAACGATATGCAACCAGCCGACCGGGTGTACTTTGCCCGTGGCGCTGACCGGGTGGTGCATACCGTTGAGTTGTACAAGCGGGGCATTATCCGCAAGGTGTTGATCTCGGGCGGCATGGGCCGGTTGCTGACCGAAGGCAGGCGGGAGGCTGATGACCTGTACCGGGCCATGGTGTTGATGGGTGTTGAGCCCGGGGCGATTATTATCGAAAATGAATCGCGTAATACCTACGAGTCGGCTGTAAACGTAAAAGCCCTGTTGAATCCAGGCGAAGCGGAATCTTGCCTGCTGATTACGTCAGCCTTTCACATGCGCAGGTCGGCCGCCTGTTTTAAAAAGGCGGGGCTTTCCCCTGATGTTTTCAGCACCGACTTTTATTCGCATCCCCGGTATTTCACCCCCGATGTTTTGTTGATACCCAACACCGAGGCCCTGGTTATCTGGCACAAACTGATGAAGGAATGGACGGGAATGGTGGCGTATAAAGTGGCGGGGTATATTTAAAGCATAAAAAAAGCTGTTCATAGTGAACAGCTTTTTTTTGACCTGGCATCAAAATGCTAAGGTATCGGTAATCCCGTTGCAGAAAATTTACTCATGTTTGGAACAGGAACCGTAGAGCCATACTTGGCGTTAATTGCTTCTATAAACACTTTTGCAACAAACGCATATCCCCGGGTATTAAAATGAGCGCCATCTTCTGAATAAATTCCAGTAGGAGGGTTAATGTTGGGTGTAAGGGTTACACCGTTTAATACGGCCACCTGGTTGGTAACTAACGTTGTCATGGCAGCGTTAATATCGGCAACACCTAAGCGCGCAGTAAAGGCTGTGGCAACATTATTAACTACTGTATTATAGGCGGTTCGGGCGGCAGTGATAGCTGCAATTTCAGTGGGGATTAACGCATACCTGTCTGCTAAAGGTTCAGACACTCCATTTACCCCAAAAGAACCTGCAGTACCCAGCACGGATCCAGTGCTTAGGGGTATAATATCTGCACTGGTCGTTTGACGAGCAATAGCATAGGGAGCTAAACCTGCATAAGGACCTTGCATATATGGAGAAAGGTCTGTTAGTGTTTCGTCATTAATTAGAATCTTATTCAAACCTGCAGTATAAGTCAATTTTCGTTTATTGGCTTCCTCCTGGGTAAAGCCTGCCGCAACTCCCACCATGCCATCAAGAAATGCATTGTAGTTGTTGGCCAACTGCGCAGTTAAGGTTGCTGCTGTCGCGGCATCCAGTGTTATTGGATTATATGTTACGGATGTAAAATGCGGCATCTTAAAGATGTC
>CAZOYJ010000072.1:0-16473 GCA_964583905.1 uncultured Roseivirgaceae bacterium | reverse complement strand
AAACTCTCATCAAACCCACTCAATACGCCTACCCAAAATGGGAGTGCAAAGGTAACTTAATAAAACTCACTTTGCAACTATACACTCAGTTTTTAAACTGTAATTGTTTACTGAGAAAAGGGCTTCACACTTACAGGTTTTTACCGGCTTTCAGGGATTAAAACCTGAAAATACTTATCCACAAAAATTTAGCTGCCAATCGAGGGTTTGGGCCCTTTAAACAACGGAACTGTGGAGCATGGCTCGCCAAACATTAGACTGTAAACAACTGGTTGCAGTTGTCGGGTGACTTCAACATAAACTGATGTAGGGACATTTATTTTACTGCAACCCTTTACAACAACTTTCCTTCCCCTAAAATCTTCCCAATTAATTTGGGCTAGTGCTTCATCAAAAAGCTTAGCTTCTAGCTGTTCAATTGTTCCAAAAAATACCCTTCTGGCATAAGGCTGAAGCGCAATTGTCAACAACATATACGCCCACGTAGGAACAATTGCATCAGTCGAACAGGTTAAGGCCACAAACTTATCCTTATACAATTGCCAGCCATGACTTTTAATATATTCTCTAAAGTCTTTCTCTTTTAGCACAAGCCCTTGAAAAAGTTGATTTTTTATATCGAGTAATACCCGCTCACCGGGTTGATAAAATTCTTCCAGATTGAAGGTAACCAGACCACTTGATGCTACTCGATTCACTATTTCATTCCCGGTATTCATAAAGATGGATGTGATGTATCTTAGGTTGATTTGGGGGCGGCAGTGATATTTTTGGTCGTCTTCGCTATAAAAAATTCCTTCAAGTAAAAAGGTTCAAAACTTTCCAGATCTTCTACCTGATTTGCCCTTAGTTTTTCTGCGGCCAAATATCCAAGATAGGCGGCCAGTGGGTTAATCCCATCAATAAACAAAGCATTGGGATGTTGAATAACTGACTTGCATTTCCCGGCACCATTACCAAAAAAGACTATTTGCCTGGTTTCTAAAATTTCACCGAATGAATCTCCGTGAACTTCAAGTGCTTCAATCGGACGAATTTCATTCAACTCTGTATCGGTTATCTTACAGTAAACTTCCATTCTACGAGCATCAATCATCGGGCAAAGAAGTGTGTCAGTAGTAACAATTTTGTTCATTTGAAATGCAAGAATATCCAGTGTATTTACACTGATTAAAGGTATACCCAATGCATAGCACAATCCTTTTGCTGTTGAAGCGCCTATTCTTAAACCGGTGTATGACCCTGGGCCTGAAGAGACAGCAATGGCCTTTAACTCGTTAATTTCGATAGCGGCTAAAGAAACTATGTCATGCATTATGACCGCAAGCCTTGAAGCATGCGATTGTGGCAAGTGCAATTCAGTTGCTGCCAACAATTCATTATTTCTATGCAAAGCAACTGAGCAGACCTGTGTTGACGTTTCGAGACTCAGCGTAGTGGCCATCAGTTAGCGGAAAGAATTTCGGTGTATCGGACTCGATTCATGAGCACATTAATAGCCTCGGCTATCGCCTTATCACTCATGATAGAAACCTGGTTTTGAGCTTCGTTTAAGCCATAGTGAAAGGCGATCTGCTGTGACAGCAGGTAATTAATTTCATCCTGAAATCGCTTAAGGTCTTGTGCTTTATTAGTTTCAATTTTTGCTGATAGGGCTTTCAGATCACCCTCTATCTGAGAAAAGTATTTTTCATTCTTCCCAGCTTCTGTCAATTGCTTCAGTTCATTCTCAAGCGAGGTTGAGTAGGAGAAGTTTTGGGACTTAACCCAGGCTGTAAACCCATCATACTCTTTTTCAGACAGTCGGAAATTTCTGAAATCGGAAGGGGCCTGATTTTCATTACAATATTTCGTAGCGTATTCAAAGATCAACCCGGAGCCAAAAAGAGCTGCGGTAATTGTCCCGACAAATTCCTGATCGACAGCAATATCCGGGTCCAATCCCCCTCCATCATATACTTTTCTTCCTTTATTTGTACGAAACTCAGTCTTCAATGAATCTGCATAAGCTTTTACTGAGCCATCATCACCCCTATGCTCATAGTCAAGTTTTTGGATGCACCTTCCGCTTGGAATATAATATTTGGCTGTTGTGACTTTGAGTTGGGAGTTATAGGAAAGTTGACGAGTTGTTTGAACCAGCCCTTTGCCGAATGTTTTGCTGCCAATAAGAACAGCCCGGTCATAATCCTGCAGCGATCCGGCAACGATTTCGGATGCCGAAGCACTTCCTTCACCGGTAAGAATCACAAGGGAAATTTCAATATCTAACGGGTTACCCAATGTTTTGTATGTCCTGTTCCATTCTTCAACTTTTCCTTTTGTACTAACAACTTCTTTTCCTTTTGGGATGAATAAATTGGCGATGTTTATTGCCTCATGCAACAAACCTCCAGGGTTATCGCGCAAATCCAGGATAAGCTTCGTGGCCCCTTCGTTTTTCAACTTTACAATTGCATTTTCAACTTCTTTTGATGCCCCCGGTGTAAAGTCATCCAACTTTATATATCCTATACCATTCGCTAACAATCCGGAGTATGCCAATGCACTGATGGCGATTTTT
Source organism: uncultured Roseivirgaceae bacterium (assembly GCA_964583905.1). Classification (GTDB taxonomy): domain Bacteria; phylum Bacteroidota; class Bacteroidia; order Cytophagales; family Cyclobacteriaceae; genus UBA2336. The sequence goes on along the minus strand of CAZOYJ010000072.1, from coordinate 13,910 downwards.
TCTCTTTTTATTTTAATGGTCAGATCATTTTTGTGATTGAGTCTTTTCACTTTTACTTCGACTTCAGTATTGGCCGGTCCTTTCAGCAGGGAGCTTACATCGGAAGTAAGCATACCTTTTACATTTGTACCATTCACAGCAACAATCTCATCGCCAACTTTTATTCCAGCTTTATATGCCGGAAAATCCTTATACGGATGTGTAATCACTATTTTCTTATTGATTATGCTAATCAATGCACCAATACCCGCATATTGACCAGTGGTGGTTATCCGGAAATTCTCCAAATCCTCTTCAGCAATATAATCTGTGTAAGGATCAAGGGATTCGAGCATGCCATCGACTCCTTCGCGGACCAGCTTTTTAGGATCAACCTCATCGACATAATACGTATTTACTTCTTTAAAAAGCGTGGCGAAAATATCGAGGCTCTTGGCGATTTCGAAGTAATTACCTGCTGGTTTAAAAGCAAATGCCAGCATCAGCACCAATGCCACTGCAATTATCCATTTAACTTTCTTCAGCATACTGATGTAAACGCTTGTTGATCTCAATTAATTTCTTCGCAATCTGATGAAAATCAAGAATTTCTTTAACCGTATAAATATACGCGATTTGGAATTTTGGGGCCTCGGGTAGTAAATGCTTGTTGAGCCGGTAGGCCTCACGGATGCGCCTTTTTATCAAATTCCGGTCAACTGCCTTTTTAAAATTACGCTTGGAAACGGAAAAGAGTGCCTGGTGAGGGGCCTTTAAACCGCTTTCAACCAAAACTAAAACCTTAAAAGGGTGAATATAAAAAGAGGAACCCTTGCCGAAGAGTTCCTGTATCGTATTTCGTTTGGTAAGCCTTTCGGCCTTTGGAAAGCTGAATTTTCCCATCGGGTGATGTTAATCAATCCCCGCCTGTCTGGCAGGCCTTCCGGGTTGCTTCCGAGAAGGTTATTTTTTCTTAAAGGTAGTTTCGTCAGAAACAGTAAGCTTCTTTCTGCCCTTTTTCCTTCTTGATGCCAATACCCTGCGACCATTAGCCGAAGCCATTCTTTCGCGGAAACCGTGCTTGTTTTTGCGTTTTCTCTTAGATGGTTGATATGTACGTTTCATGCTCTAACGGTTTACCTCATTGAATGAGGGCTGCAAAAATAATGAAGATTCAGGGAATTGCAACTCCTCTACATCAATATTTCCAAGTCTCAGCCAAGGAGATCCCCCAGTATTTTCTGGGCTTGCTGTGGGGTTAACCGGGGCCCGAACTGTGAAACAACTCGTGAAGAGGCTAACGATGCAATTTTTCCGGCCTCAGCATAGCTGTGGTTATGCGTAATGCCGTATAAAAATGCCCCGGCAAACATATCACCAGCGCCATTGGTATCTATCGCCCGGACTTTGTAAGGCTCAATTTGGATAAAGGTGTCGCCATCGTAAATCATGGCCCCATTTGCTCCAAGGGTAATGGCAAAATGTTTGGCGGATAGTTTCAGTTTTTCGCGGGCTTCACTTAACGAATCTGTTCCGGTAAAAATCATGGCCTCCTCTTCGTTACAAAACAATAAGTCTACACTTGCTCCAACAATTTCGTCCATCTGTTTTGCGAAATACTTGACCATGCTGGCATCTGAAAAGGTTAGCGCGGTAAGCACTTTATTTCGTTCCGCTATTTTCTTAGCTTCCTTCATGGCATCAAGTCCTTTTGGGCTGGCCACCAGGTAGCCCTCCAGGTAAACGTAGGATGAATTTTTGATGGCCTCCTCGTCCAAATGTTCGGGTGAAAGGAATGAGCTGACACCCAAAAAAGTATTGAGGGTGCGTTGGGCATCCGGTGAGGTCATTACCAGGCACCTTCCGGTGTGCCCTTCCGGGCAGTTTTCAATGGTCAGGTTTGTGTGAACCCCATTGCGTTTAAGGTCGTCAAGAAAAAATTTACCCATCTCGTCATTTGCCACTAAACAGGAATAGAAAGATTTTCCACCAAACTGATTAACAGCTACCACTGTATTTCCGGCCGATCCGCCACCCGACATCCTGCTTTTTTTCATATCGATGGCCTTCATCAATTGTAGTTGATGCTTCTCGTCTACCAGGGTCATAACACCTTTTTCGATGTTATTCCTTTTAAAGAAATCGTGTTCTACTTCCGTTACAATATCTACAATGGCGTTGCCGATACCATACACATCGTACCTGTTCATGAATAAAAAAATAAGACTGCAATGATAGGACTATTTTCGATTGGGTGTATTGTTTCTGCCGTTTGTTGTGCGTTTCAGTCCGAGCCCGATTTCGGCAGCCCGATTTGGGTAGTCGGTAATCAGGCCATCAACACCCATAGCTTTTAGTTTCTTCATATCTTCAACTTCATTCACCGTCCAGGGAATAACGCGTACTTTTCTTGGCGCTGAAACATTTGGCGGTTTGCTGACCGTAACCGTATGTAGATAATCGATATGGTCTTTTTTCAATCCTTTGAAATAGGGACTGTAAACTGAAGGCGTAAAACCCAACTCTTGCAGGTTTTTTTCTGGTGATTTGGTGTTTTCAATCAGCACCGCCAGGCGAACGTGCGGGTATTTTTTATTGAAATATTTTAATACCCGAAAATCAAAAGATTGAATAACTACACGCTCCCAGGGCAAATAATCATCAATAAGATTATACACTAAATCAGAAAATTCCTCTGGGGCGGGGTGATAGCTATGGTCACCATCCGCCCTGCTTTTAATTTCAATATTGTAGTCAACCTCATACAGCGTATGGTTTTTAATGTGTGTTTCCGCGGCCACCAGCACATCTTTCAATAGTGGTTTATGAGCCGTCAATTTTTCCTGTTCCGTAAATCGTGGATTTCCAATTGAGCCGCAATCAAATTGTTTTATTTCAGCATAGTTTAATTCGTATAAATTAAATTTCAGTTGATCCTCCTTTGCGATAGGGCTGCCATCCGGTTGCAGGCAAATCTCCGCTGACATCCACGGCTCGTGCGAAACCACAACTTGTTTATCTTTCGAAATCACCACGTCCAATTCCAATGTAGTTACGCCATATTCCAGGGCAAGGATACATGCGGGGATTGTGTTTTCGGGTTTTAATCCTCTTGCTCCACGATGACCTTGCAGATCAAAAAATCTATTCTGTGCCGTTGTAGTTCCCATCATCATTAACAGGAGGTAAATAACTCCAGCAGGTTTTATCAACATAGACAAGAAAGTTACAAATACATTCCTGAGTTACCAGCTATACTTCACTCAATGCATGGGATTAAGTAACCGACAAGTGTAAAAACCCAGTACGTTGTAGATACTCATAGTATTAAAGCTGACTAAAAGTGCTACCAAAATGGTGGCTTTTGAGTAGTGGTCCCATCTACTGTCCGGCAATCGTCCGGAATAACTTTAGTATTTTGTATATACTCCAAATCGCTCCTGTATAGAAACAAAGAGTCAACCGAAACATCGGTTGCCATAAAATAGCCAATAATCAGCTCATCGGGATTTTCCAACCTGATTATATTCCCCCCGATGGTGGCGGGTGGTGGATCGAAAATACCACCCTGAATATCGGTTTGTTGTTGCACCAGCCTGAGGAACTGGTACGCACTTTCTGATAGAGATTGCTGGTAAATCCTGATCATATATTTATCCCGCATTCGAAAGCCGTCATCTTCTACAAAGGCCGCAAGAATCTTGTTTTCATTTCCATCTACCAATCGGTCGCTGAATATTCTCACAGCCTTATCGGCCACTTCATCCTTCCAGCATGTATCACAACACGGTTTGGGAGCGGGTGCCCGCGGACGCTGAACAAACAAATCGGGACGGGTATTTAATTGCAACAATCCCAGGTTTTTCCACCGATAAAAGTTTTTTATACCTGGGGTATCTTTAAAGTGGGCGTAAACTTCTATACCGCTTTTTGTAATTAACGGATTGGTGGTTGCTTGCGATTTAAACTGAAACGAAAGGGCGTCTAGTTTCGGAACTGGCCGTATGGTTTCGGGCATCGACATATATTGTCGGCCATCGTTTGTCGTAATTTGGATCGAATAGCTTCTTCCAATCTCCCCTTTGAAGGTTGACGGGGTAACGTAAGTGCCAAAAACGGTTTCTGTAAGAATCACCACATTACCCTGATCGTCACGAATGGATACGGTGGCAAATCGTTCGGGGGCTACCACATCTACATAAGCACTTCCGTATCGGGCGCTACGTGAAAGCCGGATAACATGTGGGCCATCGCCTGTTGTAATGCCCCCATCAACGGTAAGCAGTCTCAACCCCTTGTCGGCCGGTAAATTGGCATCATCAATACAGGATGTTGCCAGCAAGCTTAAGATCATGATATTTTTAAAGACCGATCGCATCCGTTACAAATTAAAAGAATAGGAAAGTGAAGGAATGGGAACGCCTACAATGGAAAGCTTAAAAGCTCCAGGAGGTTTTCCGTATACATCATCAAAAAACACAGAGAAAGGATTTTTCCTGCCATAAGCATTTATAATAGTCAATGTCCAATCGCCACCCCAAATCTTTTTTTGACTGTTGAACTTGAATTTTAGTGAAAGGTCAAGGCGATGGAAGTCGGGAATGCGGGCACCGTTCCGCTCTTCAAAGTAAGCTAATTGGTAACCATCGTAATTAAACTTGGCAGCCGGGAGCGTTACCGGACGACCTGTGCTGTAGGAAAAATTAGCCGAGAACGAAGTGTTACGGCTGATGCTGTAAATAGCCACCATGGTAAAATCGTGGGGCTTATCGAAATTGGAAGGAAACCAGTTGCCAAAATTTACCTGCTCTTGTTCAAATGGTGTGATTACTCTCCTTAAGCTTCTGGAGTAGGTGTAGCTTGCCCACCCGGTTAACCGGCCTGAATTTTTCTTTATGTAGGCTTCAATTCCATAGGCTTCGCCTTCACCATTCAGCAATTCAGTTTCCAAAAACTCATTCAACACCAGCTCTGCACCGTTTTTATATTCCACAATGTTATCAAAGTTTTTATAATAGGCTTCAATGGAGGTTTCGATGGTGTTTTCCTTCCAGTTCCTGAAAATTCCCATGGAGTATTGCGTTACACGTTGCGGTTCAAGGCTAAGATCACTCAGTTTCCAAACGTCAGTGGGCGCAATGGTTGAGGTGTTTGAAATTAAATGAATGAATTGATACATAACATTATAGCCAAACTTGACGGAGGTGTTCTCACCGAAAGCATAGCGCAACGAGGCACGTGGACCATACCCATCGTATTTCGCTATGGATTCACCTTTTGCATAGCTGCGTTGGCCCACGATGTTTTGTTCGTCACGTGGCCGGTTAGGCGCATATTCGTATACGGTTCGACTGCCCAGGTAATCATACATATCGTATCGCATGCCCAGTGACAAGGCAAGATTTTTGGTTAACTCGGCACTGTAATTAAGATACACTCCTGTTTCCCATCCTTTTTCATCTTCAATTTTTTTGGGGTTTATACCCGAGTTGGAATTTGTTGGCCTTAGATTTCCAGGGTTTATAGAAACTAATTTGGTTTGACCGCCAAATTCAACTTTATGTTTTTCGTGAAGCTTAAAAGTCCAGTCAAGGTTTGCTCCCTGATCAAGTATGGATGAGGTGAGATCAAAATCATTTACACCCGATTCATTAAAGATTGAAAAACTGTATTTGCTTTGAAAAAGAGTTAAGTCGAACGATAACTTATTGCCGATGGCGCTGTTCCAAACAAACGATTGAATTTCATTGCGCCACCCTACGGTTGTATCGGACTCTATCCGGAAATCATCCGAGCTTGTATAATAGTTATACTGCAAGGTATTTTTCTCACTCAAATTTCCAGCCACTAAAATATTGCCATCGTAAAAAGAAGCTGAACTGGTACGGATAGAGGGCGACTTCATAGCCTTGGTGAACCAATTGATGTGCGACATCCTACCACTCATCATTACCGATACCTTGTCTTTAATGATTGGCGTTTCGATGGTTGCTTTTGACGAGATGGTTCCCAATGAAACTTTGCCGGTAAACTTATTGAAGTTTCCTTTTTTGTATTTCACATCAAGGATTGACGAACTCCGGCCTCCATACCGGGCAGGGATACCGCCCTTATGAAGGGTAACACCACTTACTACATCGGCACTAAAGGCTGTAAAGAAACCAAACAAGTGCGAAGGATTGTAAATAGGAGCTCCTCCGATAAGAATCAGGTTTTGATCGGTACCGCCACCCCGTACGTTAAATCCTGCGGAAGCTTCACCAACTGTACTTACACCGGGTAGAAGCGTAATGGATTTGATAATGTCCACCTCCCCAATAAAGGGTGGAAGGGTTTCAATCGTAGCAATCGACATTTCTACCTTACCCATATCGGTACTCTTAACGTTTTGCCGGGGATCGTAGCCTGTTATAACTACGCTTTCAAGTATTTGCTGATCTTCAGCAAGCTTCACGTTAAGGTTCCCGCTCCCCTGTACATTTACAGAAAGGGTTTGCGAAACATACCCCACCAGGCTAAATCTCAAGGTATACTTTTGTTTGGACAACTGGAGCTCAAAGCTGCCGTCTTCATTGGTGTAGGTTCCTGCTTTTGTTTCTTCAATCACAACGCTTACGCCAATTAAAGGATCTCCATTTGATCCATCCGTAATTTTGCCGGTTACTTTAAACGGTCCTGGTTGGGAAGTTTCCCGGCCAACTGTAATTACCTGCTGTGCAGATACCTTCAATGTGAGTAAAAAAAGTGCCAAGCGTACAATGCGAACCATATTTGTTTATTTACCAGGAATTAGGGTCAAATTTCCATAAGGACAAACGAGGCCATTGGGCAACTTGCGGACCGGTGTATCGCCTCAAAATATAGATGTATCCGTTATACGTGAAATAGCCGAGGTTAGTATAGTTACCGGTACCACTAAAACTGTTTTTTCTTTTCCACTGATTGGTTGCAGGTGTATATTCCCAAAAATCCCGGCCGAAGGTTAAGCCCATGTAAACTTTATCGTGAAGTGCAACGGCAACGCCTCCATTGTCAAAAGCTCCACCTATATAACTTGCCGTTTGTCCCCAGCTGTTGGATTCAGGAATAAACTGGGTGATTCTTCCATCATTTAACACAAAATAGTGACGATCATCAAAGGAATAGGACGCGTTATCGCTGGAAATCGGAAATGGAGAAGAACCAGCCGTACTCCAGGACTGGGTATTTAGGTTAAATCGATGAATCTGGAAGTTGTTTGTCCGGCTGGTGGTTTGGCCACCCACCACATAAATATAATCCTGGTGCTTTACGCCAATGCTTTTATAAAGTTGAAAGGGCAAGTTGCTCAACTTAGTAAGTTGCCCATCGGTAACTTTCCAGAATTCATTACCAATGGTAGTGAAGGAGAACCCAAAGGCTATTGCCCCAGAACCAAAATAGCCTGGAACTGAAAAAGGAGCATTTGCCACTTGCCCGGTAAAATTCAGGTTGCTCCATTGCAGGGTTTCTAAATTCAGGCTCCAGATATCCGGATTATTCTGGGCGGTGTTGATGTTACGACCCAAGCCTACAACCAAATGCTGGTTTTCTTGAAATACTAATGGCTCTGTAAGTTGTAGATCATTTACAAAATCGGCAATCTTTTCCCACTTACCAATTATGTATTCAAAAGGCGTATCGAACGTGAGTTCTGTTCCTTGCGTCTTTACGGTAATGCTTTCGAATGCAACGTTGGCAATGGGGGGCACCCTGATCCTGATCTGAGATTCAAAAACTATTTCGTCAATTACTACTTTTCGTGTACCAAAATACACCTCTGTATCTTGCGAAAAATTCTTACCATTAATTAAAACGACATCTCCCCCTTGACCAAATTTGGGCGAAAAGTCAACCAGTCCGGGAGTTAAGGTCAAAAAAGTTTTAACTTCACCAAAGATTACCCGATCCCCGGTTTCGATGTATGATCTCCAATAGTATTGCGTGTCACTCGTTAATCCGGAGGATTCACCAAGAAACCGGCCCGGGCTTGATTTCTCGCCTAATGAAACTCTAATCGGAGAATTAAAAGATTCGTTTAAGTCAATCTCAAACCCATGATCATGAATGGGTTGATCCCCCATTGAAATTACCCGGCCTATTAATCTTACTTGTTCACTACTGACATATAGAATTTCCTCGCTTACTACGATGTACGGTAAATTGGGCGACTCCTCACAGCTTGAAAAAATTGTTATACTAATTAACAGGGAAACAATAGCCCCGCATAACCAACCCAGATGCGACATCATACTCTTTCTCCTGATCTTTAATATTTAGAAGTTTCGAATTAATACAAAATTTAATCAACCACAAAATGAAATGTTATTGTATAACGGAGCCAAGGGTACAAAATACAAGCTGGTGCCTCCGGAATTGACCACTTTATTACAATAACTACTATCGTATTACCCGCATCATCATACCACCCCGGCCCGGCCCGGCCCCCATGGGGTTAAGGTGTTTGTTCAAGGCATAGGTAAAGCTTACCATATAGTACCGGCCAAGTGAGTTAATGGTTTGCCGCTCGAAATAATTTGAGTTAGCCGTTTGGGTAATGCCCAAATTCTGATCCAGCAGGTTGTTGACTGAAAATTTCAACTCACCCTTTTTGTTTTTCAATAAGAACCGGGAAACCGACAGGTTTAACAGGGGAATCGTTTCGCGGTAGTCGGTGGCTTCATTGGTGTAGATCAGGTGATCGAACGTGGTATTGAACTGGTAATTTTTAAGAATGGTAAGGTTGGATTCGGCCGAATACGCTTGGTTAAAAAATACCTGGTTGGGTTGATCGAACTCATATACGGTTTTCTGCTGATTGAGCTGAGATGACATACTAATATCAACCACTTCCTTAAACCGGAAATTATACCGGATATTTCCACCCACAACTACCTGATCAATCTGATTTTCCAGGTCGTTCAACAGGTTTATGGTTCTTGTATTCATTACGTTACTGCCAAAACTCAACCGGCTATTGATTTTTTGAATAGGAAAACTGAAGGTTGCATTTCCCCGCACGCTCAAATTGTTATCCACGTTTACGGGAGTGGTGGTTCGAATTCGCTGCTCATCGATATACTGTGCATTGGTAATGGCATTGGTAGCATAATTTACATCGGCAAGCATAAAGAAGCTGATAAACGAAACCGGGTTAAACGTGGAGAAATTCAACCTCCAGGATTGCTGGTATGATGGTTTTAATGCAGGATTTCCCACATAAATATTTAGCGGATCGCGGTTGTCAATTACCGGCTGAAGTTGCTGTATGGAGGGCTCGCGAACGGAGGTTTCGTAGTCAAAACGAAGCCTTTTGGTGCTTGAAAATTCATAGGAAAACCGGGCCACCGGCAAGATGTTTTCAAAGATACGGTCGATGGTGGCTCCCAATGTTTCCAGGTTTCCTTTCAGGTTAGTGTGTTGAAAATTTGTTCCAACCGTAATTGAATACTTGGTGCGGTTCATCCGGAAATTCATTCCCGCGCGCTGGTAGATATAGTCGCTGCTGAATTTGTTACTCAGGTCGGCATTGAACTCACGCTCGCCATTTTCAACATCGTACACTTCACGATTTACCTCGTTGCGGTTCAGGTTAAAATTGTAGTTAGCCTCCAGGTACTTACGGTTCCCCAACGGCTCGGTGTAGGAAATAGAGGTTCCGTAACTTGTATTATCGGTAGTTTGAAAATTTATCTGATCCAGAATCTGCTCTGAAGCAACAGGTGAATAAAAAGAGTTGGTGGCATTCAGCGTACCGTCACGGTCGGTTTGGCTCAGGTTAAAGGTCAGGTTAGTGGAAATGGTTCTTCCCTTCTTCTTAAAACGATGGCGATACAACAGGTTGGAATTCAGGTTGAGAGTTGACCCCGATGACAACGTTCTACTCTCACTTTCGTTTTGAAGTTCGCCCTCCGGTGTCAGCGTTTCGCTGGCGCTTTGCTGAAAACTTTCCGTTTCGTTAAACGAGAAAGTGTTGGTCCAGCGGATTGAGTTTGCAGAATCAATTTTATGGTCAAGAATTAAGTTAGCCCGGTGGTTGCTGTTGGTGTTTTTCTGCCGGCCGTTCTGGTTAAAGAGGAAATTGCCATTTGGTAAATAGTTTTCGCGGTACGTGTCCTGAAGAATGCTGTGATCGAGGTAATTGTAAAAGTAGTTTCCATTTAAGATCGATCCACTTGTTTTTCCGTACGTGTTGTTAAAGTTAATGCCGCCCGCATAATTGGTCATGATGCCGTTGCTACGCCCACCGCTGTTAATAGAAGGACCGCCCATGTTGCCTCCGCCTGTGACTTCAATGCGAACGCCACCTCCCGAAAACATCTGTTGTGCGCCTCCGGTAAAGTTCATGTAATCGCCAATGGAAAACCCTTGCTCATTGGTGTTATTTCCCATACCCAAAATTGATAGCTGTTTACCTTTGGTAAATCGGTTGATGCTCATCCGGCCCGTATACCGGTCGTCTGTGCCCGCACCTGCGGTAATGTTTCCAAATGCACCGTTTCGTTTTTCTTCTTTTAACTCCAGGTTGATTGTTTTTTCACGTTGCCCGTCATCAATCCCGGTAAACTGGGCCTGATCTGATTGACGATCGAACACCTGCACCTTATCCACCGCATCGGCTGGTAGGTTTCGGGTGGCCAGCTTAGGGTCGCGGCCAAAAAATTCTCTTCCATCAACCGTTACGCGCTGAACCTGCTCACCCTGCGCTCTTACTGTTCCATCATTATCAACTTCCACGCCCGGCAGTTGTTTCAATAAATCCTCCACCATGGCATTGGGCTTTACCCGGAAGGATTCAGCATTAAATTCAATGGTATCTTTTTTTACCACCACGGGCGCCCGCTCGGCCCGCACGGTAACGGCATCTAAAACTTTACTTTCCGGTTCCATCCTGAGTAATCCCAGATCAACAATTGTTTCCTCCGGTTTTGGAATTACCTTAACGGTTAAGGGAGCAAAACCGACAAAGGTTACTTTGAACAAGTACTCCGTACGTACAAGATTTTTAATCTCGAAAAATCCCTGGGCATTGGTTACGCCAAAATTTATTAGCGTTGAATCTTTCGCACTTAAAATCAGTACCGTTGCCGAAGGTAAAACTGATCCGGCCGAATCAGCCAACTGACCTTTGATTGAAATTTTTTGGGCATATCCGAGAGAGGCTGCACCCAACAGGGCCAGCAGAACAAGTAATCGCATGTGTTAAGTGGTAAAGTTTTAGTGCAGACCGAAAATCAGTTGCGAATAATTACGTTGCCACCGCTCTGACGCATTTTTTCCATTTGCTCAGCAACTAATTTCCGGTATTCATCCTGGGTTATTTTTGTGCCCGATGCAGGCGCTTTCAGCTCATTCTTCTTCAGCGCGCGCGCCTCTACTTTTGTAGCTACAGTAACCCGTTCGCCATTATTCACATCAATGGCCAGTACCGCTCCCGGTAGGGTATTAAATCTATCGGGACCCAGAAATGGCTGAATCTGATCGGTGTACCAGGCTGTTATCTCCGCGGTTCGGGTTTGAGTTTGCGAACCCTCGGGGCCCCGCGTCATTACCTGAGTTTCTTCTGTGAAATAAGCCTGCTTGCACACATACCCCAGAATAGTTTTAGTTTCGGTGCCGAACTTCCAGGGCGACATCTTTAAGGTATCTTCAATCAAATATTTCTTCCCCATAAACTCCTGGGCCACGGTACGCAACTGCAGATCGGTGTTAATATACGTTTCCATCTGCGGAGAGCCAAATCGCATGCGCATCCCGCCCGATCCAAATTCTTCTTCCTCATCTTCGATTACCGGTTTATATAACGATTCGCTGCTGTTAAAGAAGAGTGTGTTTTTCATTGTGCGAAACTCCGGCATCATGCTTTTCATGCCTTCGCGCTCGGGTGGAATATTCCGGTGCATGTTGATTTTTGTCTCGTAGTGGATAACGCCTTCCGCTACCTGACCAAAAACGAAATGTGCGGCTGTAAGTGAAACAAGGACGCCAATTACCAGTAGTATTCTTTTCATAATTACCGAATTTTTCATGGATTTTAATTCAGTGTAAATGTACGGCAATAGATGCATTCGCGTGGGTTAATAGTTCTGAAAGGAATGTTAATTAATGTTAAAATTTAATCTTTACAGGCCTGCCATCGTTTACCTTTGTTGCATGAAAACCCCCAAACAACTTTGGACCATAGCCTTGATGGTGAGCAGCATTATCTTGTTGCTGATCCTGCAATTGCTCTGGCTTCGAAGCGCCTATGACCACGAACTTGAATCCTTTCGAAAGGAAGCCAATACATTATTTAGAAATACCATTATAAACCTGCACGACTCTTTAATTATTAACAGCATTGAGCCTGTTGGTATGCGTGAAAGCACAACCGTATCCATGCTGGATAGTATGCGAAAAACCCGGGTACAAATTTTGAATTCGAGAGTAGTGCGTGACACCGTTCAGATGCAGTATTCTTTTAACAGGCTCCGCAGGCCCGGATTAAACGCCCCGGACACAACTTCTCAAATTCGAATTTATGTTTCATCCGGTTCAGGTGGTGACAGTGTAAAGCAATTGCTCCGGCCAATAATTTCGGGAATCCGAAAAAACCAGCAACCCGGAAATTTTGTACTTCGATGGAGTACCGATTCGCTTAAGGTAAAAGACATTCAAAAAAAATATCAGGACACTTTGGTCCAGTCGGGTATAACACTTGTTCCGGTAGTTCAGGAAATTGATTTTCAGCAAAAGGACAGTTTATCCTCCGGAACGTTTCAAACCGATCCGTTCTTCCTTCCGCACTCGCCTGTTTACCGGGCGTATTTTGAAAACATCAATCCCATGCTGCTGGCTAAGATCAGTCCGCAGATTATGTTTTCGGTTATCCTAACGTTGCTTACAATAACAGCATTTCTTTTCATGTACCGGAGCATTCGCACACAGGAAAAACTTATGCAGATTAAAAATGAGTTGATCAGGAACATCACCCACGAATTAAAAACACCTGTAGCAACGGTAAGTGTTGCCCTAGAAGCGCTGAAAAATTTCAACGCCCTGGATAATCCAGAACGCACAACCGAATACCTGAATATTGCCCAAAATGAACTGAGCAGATTGTCGCTGATCACCGATAAAATTTTAAAGACTGCTGTGTTTGAACAAAACGGCATTGAACTTAAAACGAAGCCCGTGGCCCTGGATGAAATTATTCAACAGGTGCTTACCTCCATGACCCTGGTTTTTGAAAAACACCAGGCCCAGGCTATTTTTAATAAAGAAGAAATTGATTACACGGTTAACGGCAATGCCGAGCACCTGACCAACGTAATGTATAACCTGCTTGATAATGCGTTGAAATACAGTCAGCCCGGATGCCGGATTACGATTCAATTAATGAAACAAGGCCAATACGTTCGTCTTTTGGTAAACGATAATGGCATTGGCATACCAGCCGAATACCAGGATCGGGTATTTGACAAATTTTTCAGGGTGCCCACAGGTGATGTGCATAATGCAAAAGGATACGGGCTTGGCCTGAGTTACGTGGCGAGCGTAGTAAAAAGCCATAATGGAACAATTGAAGTAGAGAGCGAGCCCGGAAGCGGAACTACCTTCATCTTATTGTTTCCAACTTATTCTGAACTTTAACACGCAAACAATCTGTGAGCCGCATCAAAATTCTCTATGTTGAAGATGAGCCCTTTCTTGGTCGAATTGTGAAAGAAAGCCTGGAAAGCCGCGACTACCAAGTTCACATGGCAACAGAAGGAAACCTTGCCGTTTCGCTCTTTGAACAAGCGCAACCGGATATTTGTGTACTCGACATCATGCTACCGCAGAAAGACGGCTACACCATTGCACGGGAAATCCGGAAAATTAACCCGGCCGTGCCCATTATTTTTGTAACAGCAAAGACCCAAACAGAAGAT
>CAZOYJ010000071.1:0-16704 GCA_964583905.1 uncultured Roseivirgaceae bacterium | reverse complement strand
TCAAATATCCAAAAATCCCTCCGGAAGTTGTACCATGATTTTCTTCTTTGACCTGTTGATTGATTTCAATAATGGGTGTTGTGCAGGAATCATAACTTCCTTGTTGTGGTAGTCCACAATCAAAAAGCGGTTTATGCCCGCCCGCTCAATTTCCTTCACTAAGCCAAGCACACCCACGGTCGTATCGTTAACTTCAAAGCCAATAACTTCATCGTCATAGAAATCGCCCGTTTCGGTTTTGGGTCGGGTGTTTTTGGGCAGAAAGAGTGAATGATTTTTTAACAGCGCTGCCTGTTCCGGTGTGGATACGTCCTCCAGTTTCACAAAGGCTTTGTCTGTTCGTGCTGAAGCGTGTTCAATAAAGTAAGGAATGAGGTTATGGTTTTGCTCAACGAAAACTACCTTGAGGTTATTCCAGTCGGCCGGAGAATCCGGATCAAGGGATATGGTTACCTCACCCTTGAGTCCATGGGGTTTCATGATGAAGCCAATCTTATAGTAATCCTCCTTCTTCATAACGTATGTAAAGAAACAAAATAAAAATGCCAGCACTTCTAAAGCACTGGCATTTCATGTATGCATTGGAATGTATTAAGCCTGGTTTTCAGCTTCGGCTGCAGGAGCTTCGCCTTCAGCAGGTGCCGGGGCTTCTTCTGTTGCCTCAGCAACCGGAGCCGTTGCAACTTCAGCTTTTTTGCGAATTGCTTCAGCACGGGCTTCTCTGATTTTAGTCTCCGCCTCTTTACGGGCTTTTGCCTTAGCCTCCTTGTCTTCTGTAAGCTTATCGACCTTACCTTGAATTTTAGCAGTTTTAGACTGCTTCCATTCTTCCAGTTTACGGTCGGCCTCTTCCTGCGATAATGCGCCCTTTACTACACCAATCTGAAGGTGTTTGCGAAGCATAATGCCGCGATAGGAAAGCATGGCTTTTACCGTATCGGTGGGCTGCGCCCCGTTCATCAGCCATTGAAATGCCTTTTCTTCATTCAAATCAATGGTGGCGGGAATGGTAAGGGGATCGTAGGTACCGATTTTTTCAATAAAGCGACCATCACGTGGTGCTCTGGCATCCGCTACAACAACATCGTACCGGGCCAGTTTTTTGCGGCCTCTGCGGGCCAATCTGATTTTAACTGCCATTTTTCTTCAGTTTTAATTTTGGAACTCGTCCGTTTGTTTTAAGGGCTGCAAATATAATGGATTTTCAATCCTCAACAATTTGAATTCAGAAGAAAGGTTGCATGGCTTCTGGGATTAAATATCTGCATAAGCGATTATTCAATTTTTATATCCTGATCCTGTTTAATACATTTGGTTCCCCTTACCAAAAAGATCATGGACAAATACTCCTACATCTCCAATGCCGATGTCGGCTACCTCGACCAATTGTACCAAAATTATAAACAAGACCCCGCCAGCGTTGACGCCACTTGGCAAAAATTTTTTGAGGGTTATGAGTTTTCCCTCCAGCGTTATGGTGAAAATGGTGGAGCAGCCTCGGGTGTTGATGTTCACTCGATCAAAGAAACCCAGGTACGGAACCTGATCTTCGCCTATCGGTCTTTCGGGCACCTGGCCTCAAAAACCAACCCGGTTCGTGAACGTAGAAATCACAATGTTCACTTTGACTTGAAGTTCTTCGGGTTGTCCGATGCAGATCTCGATGCCGAATTTGATGTGGCCAGCGAGATTGGGATGAACCGATCCACTTTACGCAACATTGTTGAAAAACTAAAAACCGTGTACCTCGGCCCCATAGGCTTTGAATACAATTACATCCGCAATGACGATGTGCGCCAATGGTTTTTTAACAAATGCGAAACCCAATATTACAGTTATAACCCAACCCTTGAAGAGAAGAAACAAATTTTAAGTAAACTGAATGAAGCAGTTGTCTTTGAAAACTTTTTGCACACGAAGTTTTTGGGCCAGAAAAGATTTTCGTTGGAGGGTGGCGAAAATACCATTCCGGCACTTCAGGCCCTTATTAATAAAGCGGCTGAATTGGATGTACAGGAAGTTGTCATTGGCATGGCTCACCGCGGGCGGTTAAATGTGCTGTCGAATATTCTCGGAAAAACGTACGAACAGATTTTCACCGAGTTTGAAGGCAATGTAAATCCGGATGTAACCATGGGCGATGGCGATGTAAAATATCACCTCGGCTATGCCAGTAGTATTGACACACCTTCAGGAAAGAAGATCTATGTGAAGTTAACACCTAATCCTTCGCACCTCGAAGCGGTTGATCCACTGGTTGTTGGTTATGCACGGGGCCAGATTGATGATGAATTTGGCGGTGATCTGAAGAAAGCCATGGCTATTTTAATTCATGGCGATGCCGCCATTGCCGGCCAGGGCGTGGTGTATGAAGTAGTACAGATGTCGGGCTTGCCAGGGTATACAACCGGGGGCACCATTCACTTTGTTATCAACAACCAGGTAGGTTTTACAACCGACTACGATGATGCACGCACCGCTATTTATTGTACCGATGTTTCCAAAATCATTGACGCCCCGGTATTGCACGTAAATGGCGATGATGCCGAAGCCGTTACCTTCGCGGCTAACCTGGCCGTAGAATACAGACAAAAGTTTGGTAAAGATATTTTTATCGACTTACTCTGTTACCGCAGGCATGGCCACAATGAAAGTGACGAGCCCAAGTTCACCCAGCCAAAACTGTATAACGTCATTGCCAAACATCCCAACCCACGCGAAGTATACGTAAAGAAATTGGTGGATAACGGAGTAGATGCCGCCATGGCTGAAGAAATGGACAAAAACTTCCGAAGCCAGTTACAAGACCGGCTTAACGAAGTCAAACAAAAGCCCCTTCCGTATAAGCTCCAGGAAAGAGAGAAGGAGTGGGAATCGTTGCGTAAAGCTGTTGCCGAGGATTTTGACCAGTCGCCCGATACCTCTATTACACAGGTCGTTGTGGATAAGGTGGGGAAAGCACTCACGTCAATTCCCGAAGGATTTAAACCCATCAAGCAAATTGAGCGCATATTGAAGGATCGAAAAGACGCTTTCTTCACGAAGAAAGAACTGGGCTGGGCTGAGGCCGAATTGTTAGCCTTCGGGTCGTTATTGGCCGAAAAGTATATCGTGCGCATGTCGGGGCAGGATGTTAAGCGCGGCACGTTTTCACACCGCCATGCTTATTTCTGGGATGCGAATACCAACCAATCGTATTCCGGATTAAATCACATCGCACCCGACCAGGCAAAACTACAGATGTATAATTCATTGCTATCTGAATTCGGGGTGATGGGTTTTGAATACGGCTATGCCCTGGCTACGCCCCATGCGCTGGTTCTCTGGGAAGCACAGTTTGGTGATTTTGTGAATGGTGCACAGGTAATCATCGACCAGTTTATTACCAGCGCTGAATCTAAGTGGCAGCGTCAAAATGGTTTGGTGTTGTTATTGCCTCATGGGTATGAGGGCCAGGGGCCAGAACACTCCAGCGCAAAACCTGAGCGATTTTTACAGCAGGCTGCTGAGTTTAACATAGTGGTGGCTAACATAACTTCGGCTTCTAACTATTTTCATTTATTAAGGCGACAAGTGAAATGGGAATTCAGAAAACCGTGTATTGTATTCGCGCCTAAATCGTTACTTAGGCATCCAGGCGTAGTCTCTCCGATTGAGAATTTTACAGCTGGAAGATTTATAGAAGTGTTGGATGATCCGAATATTAAAGCAAAGGATGTTACCCGGGTTGTACTGTGTACCGGTAAATTGTTTTTCGATTTGCTTGAGTATCAGCAAAAGAAGAAAATCAAGAACACAGCCATTGTGCGGTTGGAACAGTTGTATCCATTCCCGAAGCATCAATTGGCTGAATCACTTAAGAAATACAATAATGCTGAATTGATCTGGGCGCAGGAAGAGCCCCATAACATGGGGTACCGCGCGTTTGTTCAGCGTTTTATGCCGGATGTAAACTTTAAACTAGTTGCCCGTAAATCAAGTGCATCTCCGGCTACAGGGTATTCAAAAGTGCATAAAGCAGAACAGGAGAAGATAATTAACCTGGCGTTTGAAATTTAATCTAACCTTAAAAATCATTCCCAAACCTCAATACTCAAATCATGGCTATCCAAGTTAAAGTGCCCACTGTGGGAGAATCCATTACCGAAGTTACCGTTGCCAACTGGACAAAAAACGATGGTGATACCGTGCAAATGGATGAAGTGATTGCCGAACTCGAATCGGATAAGGCAACCTTTGAACTCACTGCACCCGCTGCGGGTGTGTTGCGCATTAAAAAAGAATCGGGTGAAACGGTACCCATTGGTGAGTTGATTTGTGAGATTGAGGAATCGGATGGTGAAGCAACACCAAAAGCTGAAAGTAAAAAAGAATCGAAACCAACGGCTTCATCCGATGGACCAAAAGCCACGGGCGAGATAAAAGAAATGAAAGTTCCGGCCGTGGGCGAGTCGATTACTGAAGTAACCATTTCTACCTGGCTTAAAAAAGATGGTGATTATGTTTCGCTCGATGAAGTGATTGCTGAAGTAGAATCCGATAAGGCTACCTTTGAACTCCCGGCCGAAGCCAATGGTATCTTGCGGATTGTTGCCCAGGAAAAACAAACGTTACCCATTGGCGGGTTGATCTGTAAAATTGAAGTGATGGAGGGCGATGCGCCAGCCGCGAAAACATCCGCTTCAGAAACTTCTGCACCAGCGCCAGCTTCTGATAAATCCCACGCTTCAGGACATCCATCTCCGGCAGCTGGTAAAATTCTTGATGAAAAGGGTATTCCCGCTTCGCAGGTACAAGGCTCAGGAGTAGGCGGACGCATTACCAAGGAGGATGCGGAGAAAGCAAAAGCATCTTCACCTAAAACTGAAGCTCCGAAACAGGCCACACCTGCCGGTCCTCCGGTAATTCAGGGTGGCGTATCGCGCGAGCAGCGCAGAGAAAAAATGACCTCGCTGCGCAAAACTATTGCCAAGCGATTGGTGGCGGTGAAAAACGAAACGGCCATGCTCACCACTTTTAACGAGGTGGACATGAAACCCATCATGGATATGCGGGCCAAATACAAAGATAAGTTCAAGGAGAAATATGGGGTAGGCCTCGGCTTCATGTCGTTCTTTACCAAAGCCGTTTGTCAGGCGTTGAAGGAATGGCCGGCTGTGAATGCACAAATTGATGGCGATGAAATTGTTTATCATGATTACTGCGATATCTCCATTGCCGTTTCTACACCACGCGGACTGGTTGTTCCGGTAATCCGTAATGCTGAATCATTATCATTCGAGCAGATTGAAAAAGAAATCGGGCGACTGGCTGCACGGGGGCGTGATGGGAAACTTTCTATTGATGAAATGACAGGCGGAACATTTTCCATCACCAATGGAGGTGTTTTTGGCTCCATGCTATCAACACCTATTATTAACCCGCCACAGGGGGCTATTCTGGGTATGCACAATATTGTTGAGCGGCCGGTAGTGAAAAACGGACAGGTGGTTGTAACCCCAATCATGTATATCGCATTATCTTACGATCACCGCATCATTGATGGACGTGAATCGGTTAGTTTCCTGGTACGGGTAAAGGAAATGTTGGAAGATCCGGGAAGATTAATCCTGGGCGTATAACCCCGATCATCTCATCTTGAATTTTGAATCTTAAATTTTTGAATCTAAAGTCATGAGTTCATTTCAATATCAGGTAGTCGTTATCGGTTCTGGTCCTGGCGGATATGTTGCCGCCATACGGTGTGCCCAACTGGGTTTTAAAACCGCCATCATCGAAAAGTATAAAACACTAGGCGGTACCTGCTTAAACGTTGGATGTATTCCATCCAAAGCTATGCTCGATTCTTCCGAGCATTTTCACAACGCCTCACACACGTTTAAGGAACACGGTATCGACATTAACAAACCCAACCCTAACCTGGAACAAATGATCAGCCGCAAGGCAGGTGTGGTAAAAGCCAATGTGGATGGGGTAGCCTTCCTGATGAAGAAAAACAAAATTGATGTGCATACGGGAGTAGGATCGTTGGTAGATAAAAATACCATCAAGATTACGGCTGCTGACGGAAAAGAGAAATCCATCACCACCGAAAAAGTAATTATCGCAACCGGATCAAAACCTACTCCGCTTCCATTTGCACCTTTTGATAAGAAGCGAATAATTTCCAGCACAGAAGCGCTGGAGCTTAAAGAAATCCCCAAACACCTGATCGTCATTGGCGGAGGTGTTATCGGAATGGAGCTTGGATCGGTGTATGCCCGTATCGGTTCTAAAGTTACTGTGGTTGAGTTTCTCGACAGCCTCATTCCTACCATGGATGGAACGATGGGCAAAGAACTTCTTAAAGTAGCCAAAAAACTGGGCATGGAGGTGCATCTTGGCCATAAGGTTACAGCACTGGAAAATAAGGGCAAGGAGGTTGAGTTAAAAGCCGAAGATAAAAGCGGGAAGCAAATCGAACTGAAAGGTGATTACTGCCTTGTGAGCATTGGCCGCAGGCCTTATACGGAAGGTTTGGGATTGGATAAGGTTGGAATTGAAACCGAACGCGGCCAAATTCCGGTTGACGATCATTTGAAAACAAAAGTGGATAACATTTACGCCATTGGCGATGTGGTACGGGGTGCCATGCTGGCGCACAAGGCAGAGGAAGAAGGTGTGATGGTAGCCGAACAACTGGCCGGCCAAAAACCGCATATCAATTATTTGTTAATTCCCGGTGTGGTGTACACCTGGCCGGAAGTGGCCAGCGTTGGGTATACGGAAGAGCAACTCAAGAAAGATGGTCGTGCCTACAAAGTGGGTAATTTTCCCTACAAGGCGCTGGGTCGTGCCCGTGCATCGATGGATACCGATGGACTGGTAAAAGTGCTGGCGGATAAAAGTACAGATGAGATACTGGGTGTGCACATCATTGGCGCCCGTGCGGCCGATATGATTGCCGCAGGGGTGGTGGCAATGGAATATCGTGCTTCGGCTGAAGACATTGCACGCATGTCGCATGCCCATCCTACCTATATGGAAGCTTTTAAGGAAGCTTGCCTTGCCGCTACTGCCAACAGGCCGCTGCACTTATAACTTCGGGGCAACCGGAATTTTGTACTGAACGTACGCCCGCAAGGCCAGTACGGCAACAATTGGTATCAAGGAGTAATGAAGCATTTGCGGAAGCCAGGGCCAGCCAATCAACAACAGGCTGTTAATCAGTAAGGTTACCAGCCAATAACGCTTTAACCAGCTCCGATTTTTAAGAATGCCAATGGCGGCAATTGCATGCGTGGGTAATGCCCAAAGCAAATTCATATTCCAGGCAGCCGCTTTATGGTCGGTGGCCACCCAAAGTAAAAACAACAATAAGCCGATTGCGCCTACACTCAAGAAGAGGGTCACATCCAACCAACGGGCTTTTATTTTTTTATTCCGAAGATCAAAAAAACTAAGCGCCAGCACGAAGAAGGCAAAAATTGAAAACACATACCTGGGCTGAAATATCCCATTTCGGAAATCTTCCGGTACCGACTCATAGATGATTCGTTTTTCTTTTACGATTGCCTTACCATTAATAAATGCATGATCAAAACCCGATTCCACGTAGTCGGGTAAAAACATATATTCATAAGGAGTGGCTTTTTTATCCATGGACAATCCCAAACAAATATCAATTCCGAGATCGCCCCATGGCTGATAGGTCAGGTATAAATCGGTTAGCTCGCGGATGGAATGTTGGGTAGTGATGTGCGATCCATCAAACCGCACCGAATCACCAAATACCTTCAGCACAATTTCCGGAAGTTTGGTGGCGCAGTTATCATAAAAGTAATCGTACAAGTAAACCTGGTTCTCGGGCCGGGCATTCCACTGCAGGTAATCGAATAATTTTTGCTTTTGAGGATGCGTTAAGTTTAACACCTGCTCATGCACATTCCGGTTGAAATAAATGTAGACGTACTCAAACCGCTTATACTCCTGCACGGCCAACTTGTAATAATTTTTACCGAGAGCGAAATTCAGATAGAAATTGGGCTGATTGAAATCAAACACGCCATAGTTGTACGCATGGTCGATTCCAAGAACCGGATCGTACACCCGGAATGCACTGTGACCAAATGCGGAGTATAATTCCGTTTGACCGGGGCCGCAGGTAATCACCGAAATTTCGGCTTGATCGGAAAGTGTTGCCTGAGCGAATAACGAATGGGTAAGAAAGACAGTGGCCAGGAGCCAGACACTTTTTTTCATGAGGAACAACGTGTTTCCCGAAAGATAGAAACAATCTTTGGGTTTTGAGACAAGCAAATTCTGCCACTATCAAAGATAATCGGTCAGTTTTAGCTCTATAAAAAATCGATACTTTAAAGGTGTGTTTTTTGATTTATCTTGGCGTTGTGATTGGAAATTTATCGGACGGAATTTCACTGATAAAAAAATTTACACCTCGGAAGTCGTGGAATGCTTTTCGGGTGTTGTCTTCGTATTATCAATCCCGGCTTACCGGAATACCCAATTTGAAGGCGTTTCCCACCAGCATTTCGGTGGAGCCGACAACCTCCTGCAATTTACGTTGCCCCGAGTGCCCCAGCGGATTACGGTCATTCACCAGACCCACCGGAATGTTATCGGATGGGTTGTTCCGAAACGTAATGGATCAACTGTCAGGCACCCTGGCTTACCTTACATTTTATTTTCAGGGCGAACCGTATCTGCATCCACAATTTCTGGGGATGGTGAATTATGCTTCGAAAAAGAAAATTTATACAGCAACCTCTACCAATGCACATTATTTCAGCGATGAAGCTGCGCGCCAAACGGTGGAGTCGGGATTAGACAGATTAATTATTTCCATTGATGGCACCACGCAAGACACGTATCAGTCGTATCGGGTTGGCGGAAATCTTGAAAAGGTAGTAGAGGGCACAGCAAATATCATTCGATGGAAACGAAAATTAAAATCACGCACACCACATACGGTATTTCAGTTTTTGGTTGTACGCCCCAATGAGCATCAGATTCCTGAGGTGTACCAATTGGCCAAAAAACTTGGCGTTGATCAGGTGGTACTAAAAACTGCGCAGATTTACGATTACGAAAACGGATCCGACCTGATACCCGTACAGGAAAAATATTCGCGGTATAAACTGAATGGAAACGGAACGTATGCCATCAAAAGTAGCCTGGATAATCATTGTTGGAAAATGTGGCACAGTTGTGTGATTACGTGGGACGGAAAAGTTGTGCCCTGTTGTTTCGACAAAGATGCTCATTTTGTGCTGGGCGATCTTACCCATAATTCCTTTGAAGAGATTTGGTTTGGCGAAAAGTACAATCGTTTCAGGACCTCACTGCTCAACTCCAGAAACGAAATTGAAATCTGTAAAAATTGTACCGAGGGCACACAAGTTTGGGCTTAGTCAAGTTACTCAAAGATTACCCTTTTCAAGTAATATACCTTCGGATCAACAACCGGCCAGGTGGAACTGGTTACCCGTACCCCGGTTTTATTGATCATCATCCGTTGGGTTTCGGAATCTGTACTAATCTCCAAAGGTAAATCACCGTCATAGTTCATCAATTTGACATGATAAGTTGCGTTGCCCAGGTCGCGAACATGTACTTCAAGTTTGTTTATCGTGCGCAGGTAAAAATCAAATAACGGTTTAAGGTTTTGTCCTGATGCATTGCTGAATAAACGCTCAACATCGTTGGTGTGGACCAGATTGTCGAACGTGTATTTCGGATCCGTGGCCAATTTTTTCAGTGTGGGAAAGAACACCTCGTCACCAATTACATACCGCAGCGTGTGCATAAAAAAAGCCCCTTTGCCATAAATATCACCGTGGTATACGGTATCGGTATCCAGGTTTTCGCCCATAACAATGGGTAATTTGTTTTGGGTATTCCGGGCTGTTTGTTGCATGCGTTTAAGGTACGCCTCTTCGCCCTCGTACTCACGAGTGTAGAGGGCATCGCCAAAACTGCAAATGCCTTCCTGGATCCACATGTGTGCCCAATCTATGCCGGTAACTTTATTACCCCACCACTCGTGGCCGAACTCATGATGCAACAACCAATCAAAGTTCTTTCCGCCAACTTTTGTGTAATTGAATTTGTTGCCATACGCATTTAAGGTTTGGTGTTCCATGCCGAGGTGCGGTGTTTCGCAAACTGCTATTTTCTCATTAACCCACGGATACTCCCCAAAGTATTTTTCGAGCACCTTTGCCGATCGTTCAAAAATATCCAGCAAGTCATTGGCTTTGGAGAAATTTTCTTCGAGCAGGTAAGCCTGCATGGGTACTTTGTTACCGTTTACCGTTGTGTAGGTGCGGGTAGCAACTTTGTATTTTCCAATGTTGAACAGGATACTGTAATTGTTTATGGTGTAATTGGTTTTCCAATGGAAGGTAGTCTTGCCGGATTTTGAAGAAGTTTTTTTCAGTAAGCCCGGCCCTGCAACATACAAACCCTGGGGTACAGTAATGATCAGATCCGCGCCTTCGTTGGGTTCGTCACTGGGATGATCTTTACACGGAAAGAAAATCTTTGCGCCTTCACCCTGATTGGTGATGGCCACCCATGGATTACCGGCACTATCCGTTGTCCAGGTAAAACCCCCACTCCAGGGTGGGCGTTCGGCAATCCCGGGTTTTCCTCCATATTCAATTTTAACCAGAACTTTTCCTGCAGGTAGTGTGCTGGTTAACGGTATGCGGATCAGGTCATTTTGATGGGTGTACGCTTGCTCCTTTTTGTTAACCCAGACTTTACGAACAGTAAGCAAATTAACCAGGTCGAACAATAATACATCAGTCGGTTTTAAGGTAATAAGATTGATTTCGGTGTAGCCGTTAATGGATTGTTGTGCCGGATCAACATCCAGTACAAGGGTGTACTGCCGGATGTCCATCAATGCCTGTTCCGGTTTAAGGATGCCCCCGGATTTAAGATTTTGTGCAAGGGTTTCGCAAACGACAATGAGCAGTACGAACAGTATTAGGTTACGCATGATGAATGAATTTTTCATCAAGATACCTTTTGCAGGGTGAAAAATAAAAAACGAATGGTGGATTAAGACTTAAGCCGGATTTGCTTCTCAATGGTTGCAAAATCAACTGCACTGCATTTACCGCAACCCGTAGCACAGGATTTTGCCTGAAAGGAACGGTACACGATCCACCCCAGATACATTGCTGCAGCAACGAAAATCAAAACAACCAGAGCACCTTGAAGCATGGGTCAAAGCTACGCAAAAACGGAAACATGGAGCAATAAACCTAACGTCCGGTTACGAACAAAGATTACCGTATCTGGACAAACCCGGACCTCGTAAAGTTCGAATATTTGCAAATTTGAGTGTTTTATCTGTGGCACCCCGTTTGGAAAGGGCAGAGCAGTTATTCCATTGCTATGCTTAAAAATTATCTAAAAACCGCTTTCCGTAATCTCTGGCGCGAACGCGGAAGTTCCATCATCAATATTTCCGGCCTTACATTGGGCATCACCAGTTCGTTGGTGTTGTTTCTGTTGATCAAACATTCGGCAAGTTTTGACACCTACCACGTTAACCGCGATCGGCTTTATCGGGTCGTAACACAATCGAAAGGCAACGATGGCCTTCAGTTTTCACCGGGTATACCCGCAGTTTTACCGGATGCCTTTGCTACGGATTTTCCGGAAGCTGAAGAAGTAACCTTTACTTCTTATCGATCCGGTACATTGATTACCATCCCCCAACCGGATGGCGAACCAAAAAAGTATGATGAAAGCCGCGGAGTGGTATTTACCCAGCCCAACTTCTTTAAAATCTTTGATCGGAAAATTCTGATCGGTGCAGCTGAAACGGGATTGGACGAACCCAACGAAGCCATCTTGTCGAGACAATCGGCTCTTAAGTATTTTGGAAAAGAAGATGCGATTGGTGAAGTGTTAAAGCACGGTGATCACGAATACAGGGTTACCGCCATTATGGAGGACTATCCCGCCAATACCGATTTTCCGTTTGACGTTATGCTTTCGTACATCACTATTAAAAGCCAGAATGAACGCGGGTGGAATAGCACCTGGAGTGATGAGCAGTGTTATTTTCTTTTGAAGGAGGGTGTTGCCATCCAGGAACTTGAAAGTGGAATACCGGCTTTCGTAAAGAAACACCTGGGCGATGAAAACCGGAATGAGCGAACCTTTCTGTTTCAGCCCCTTCGGGATCTCCACTTTGAAGACCGCTTTGGAAACTATACTTACAACACTACTCCCCGGCCGGTGTTAATCGGGTTGAGCGTTATTGCCCTGTTCCTGATCCTAACGGCTTGCATCAACTTTATAAATTTATCAACAGCCGAAGCGATTAAACGATCGAAAGAAGTTGGTATCCGAAAATCATTGGGTGGAACAAGAGGACAGTTGATTGCCCAGTTTTTGGGCGAAACCACCTTGCTTACTTTACTTGCTGTTTTGTTTTCGTTGGCATTTACCCAGGTGGCCCTGGGTTTCTTAAATCCCTTCCTCGAACAAAGCCTGGCCCTTAACCTGAGTACGGATAAATATGTTTGGATTTTTCTACTAACCATCATTCTGGTTGTTTCATTTCTTTCAGGTATGTACCCGGCTTTTGTGGTATCGGGCTTTAAGCCTGCACTGGCCATGAAAAATCTGATCAGCAATAAAGATTCTTCCGGGTATACCCTTCGCAGGGGCTTGGTGGTGCTGCAATTCTTTATTTCACAATTCTTCATTATCGGTACGATTGTGCTGATCAGGCAGATGGATTTTGTTCAGCAAAAAGATCTTGGTTTCAATAAGGAAGCAGTCATTTCCATACCGATTCCTGAACGGGAAAATCCGAATGGAAGCGATGGGATAAGCAAAATGCGTACGTTGAAGAATGTAATAACCGGGTTAGCCGGTATTGAAAAAGCCAGCTTAAATAATGCACCACCGGCTTCCGGAAATGTTTCCGGTACAGGCTTTACACTGGAAGGATTACAAGAGGATTTCGGAACGCAGATTAAACTGGTAGACGGTGATTACATAGACTTGTTTGATTTAACCTTGGTGGCCGGCCAGGCGCTGGCCGATGCCGATACGGCCACAGGTTTTGTGGTGAATGAGAAGTTAGTGAAGACAGTGGGGTTTACGGATGTCACCGAAATAATTGGCAAGGAAATGAACTTGTGGAGTAAGCGTCTTCCGGTAGTGGGTGTGGTAAAAGATTTTCATACCATGTCGTTAGCCAACCCCATGGAGCCGGTAGTATTGTTCAACCGGATTTCCAACTACGGAAATTTATCCGTTAAACTTGCTTCATCGGATATGCAGGGTACGATTGCACAAATTCAACAGAAGTGGGAAGCGACATATCCGAATCATATTTTCAGCTACGAGTTTTTGGATGAACACATTCGCAATTTTTATGACGGGCAACGGAGAATTTCCGTGCTCTTAACCATCTTCACGTCCATGGCTATTTTTATAGGATGTCTTGGTTTATTCGGATTGGCCACGTTTATGGCCAGTCAGAAAACAAAAGAAATCGGCATTCGAAAAATCCTGGGCGCATCGGTTGAAAGCATCATCCTGAAATTCTCAATGGAGTTTTTAATCCTGATTGGTATTGGTTTTTTATTGGCCGTGCCAGCTTCCTGGTTGCTCATGCGCGAATACCTCGATCAGTTTGCTTACCGCATCGAACTGGGTCCGGTGATTTTCCTTTCGGGGATGGTCATCACCTTACTCATTGCCATGTTAACCGTTGGATATAAGTCCTTCCGGGCGGCCACCACAAACCCGGTGGAATCACTGCGCTACGAATAAACTTCAATTCTCCCTGCATAGCCCCTGAGGATTTTTTCCCGGGGGCTTATTTTTTGTACCAATGTGTTTGGATTACAGCAAGCATATCCTTGTGTATTGAGCCGGCAGCAACCAACTCACCTCCGTGCAGGAAATTGTTGCCACCCCGGAAATCGGTGACGGTTCCACCGGCCTGCTGAACGATAAACGCACCGGCAGCTACATCCCACGCGTTCAGGCTGTACTCAAAAAAACCGTCCATGCGCCCGCACGCCACATAGGCCAGGTCAACCGCAGCGCTGCCGAGCCTGCGTATGCCATGGGTTTGCTCCAGAAATTGCTTAATGATTTCAAGATAATCCTCCTTTTTATCCAGGTGATAATACGGGAACCCAGTAGCCAACAAGCTTTCATTCAGTTGTGTAATGGAAGAAACCCGGATCTCCCGATCGTTACACCAGGCCGAACCATTTAGCCGGGCATGAAAACATTCATCGCGGGTGATTTCATACACCACGCCTAAAACGGTTTGTGTCTTGTCGGCCAGGGCTACACTTATGGCATAGGGAGGCAAGCCGTGCATGAAGTTAGTGGTGCCGTCCAGCGGATCGATAATCCAGTTATAACCTTGTTGGGCAGAACCTGTTCCTTCTTCGGCAATAAACCCACAGTCGGGCAATATTTTTTTTAATTGCTGAACCAGTTTTTCTTCGGCCTCTTTGTCAACATACGATACCAGGTTATTAAAGCCTTGCTTGAATTCGATCCGTGAGCGGTCAAATTCCTGCGCTTCGACACGGATAAAGCTTGCCACTTCCTTACAAATGTTTACAACTTCACGCTCAAGTGCTGCCAGGTCCATAGGGCTTTGTTAATAATCAAGATAAAGTTCAAACGCCAAATACCGGTGTAAAGTTATGATGATTTTGGATCATGACCAGCCACCACAATAACCAATTCGCCTTTTACTTCCTTTTGTTTGAAATGCTCCAGAATTTCATCAAGGCTTCCGTTCACCGTTTCTTCATAGAGCTTGGTAAGCTCGCGCGAAACCGAGGCCAGTCTGCTGCCACCAAAATATTCCTTGAATTGGTTTAGGGTTTTGATTAACCGGTGGGGCGATTCATAAAAAATCATGGTACGTTCTTCGATCTTTAATGCGTTCAGCAACGTTTGCCGACCTTTTTTATGGGGTAGAAACCCTTCGAACACAAACCGATCGCTCGGCAAACCCGATTTGATCAGGGCCGGAACAAGGGCTGTTGCCCCAGGCAGGCAATCGATTTTTAAACCGGCATTAAGTGCAGCCCGTACAATTAAAAACCCAGGATCCGAAATGCCTGGCGTTCCCGCATCGCTGATCAGCGCCATCGTTTCACCGGCTTGCAGGCGCTTGATAAGTCCCTCTACGGTTTTGTGTTCGTTGAAGATATGAAAACTTTGCAGGGGTTTGCTGATAGTATAGTGCTTCAGCAGTTTCCCTGAAGTGCGGGTATCTTCGGCCAGAATCAGATCAACAGCTTTCAGAACTTCCAACGCACGCAACGTAATATCCCCCAGGTTGCCGATTGGGGTGGGTACTATATAGAGTACAGTGCTCATCAAGGGGTTAGTACATCAATCGCTGCTGCTAATGCACGATCCTTATCCGTAACAATATTGCCCGCATCGTGTGTTGATAACTCAATACTTACCTTGTTATAGGTATTGGTCCACGTGGGGTGATGATTCATCTTTTCGGCTGCCAAAGCCACGCGCGCCATGAAGCCGAACGCTTCGGAAAAATCTTTGAATTTAAAAGTTTTCGAGAGCTTGTTGTTTTCTTCGTTCCACATAATTTCTGGTTTTGATTAACGAAGTTACACGATTTAAGGCATTGCCCGGCCTATAAGGCAATTAAACCTTCGATGGCAGCAGCACGTTGGTAAATTTCGATGATAACATCACTGGAAGGCGCCATAATCTGCACCGTTATGCTGGTATATTTTCCTTTACGGGATGATTTCTCCTGGGTGGTATGGTTGGGGAACAGCTTTTTAACCTCATCTTCCTTTCCGTTGGGAACAATAAACTTGAAGATGTACAGCGATGGCCACTGATGGTGTTGGTCAAGTTTTGCCCGAAATGAATCGATGGTTTCCTGGCTCATAAAAAAAATACGGACACTCCGGCTGTCCAGCGTGTCCGTAATTAGGTTGTTCGTATTTAATAAAACCTATACCGTTTGTCTTCAATGTTGGCGGCTTGTTTAATGGCTTCAGCAATGTTCATGCTGTTGCGGTTTACCACACCTTGCAACAAAGGTGTTTTATAAATTGTGTAATCGGCTATGGTAGGGGCTACCGTTTTATTCTGTGTTTCAATAATAACTACCCCGTTTTCACCGGCATAAGGCTGAGAGCGCTTGCCGTCTTCCAGCGAAAAAGCAATCCCGACTGCCACCGGATCGAAACCAACTGAAGCAAGTGTGTTGGTATTGAGCCTGAGGCTGCTGTTCGTATAGACACTGGCATCGCGACCGAAGGCTTGAGCAATTTCATCGAGTGTTCCTTGCTGGCCTTTTAATTTTTCAATAATGATTTTACCCTTTAACTGGTTTTTTACCACAGGGGTAATTTCTTCTTTTACATCCGCCAGTGACTTATAGCCTTTTTCAATTTCACTGGTCATTACCGCCACCACATAAATATCTTGCAGATCGAATACATCAGAAACCTTACCGGTTTTGGCATCGCGGTAGAGCCACTGAATAATTTGACGGGCTTCGCCCAGGTTGCCAATGCGCCTGTCGGAGGGAGAAAGGTTTACGGCTTCATAAGGCGTTAAGCCTTCTTTACCGGCACGCTGTTCAAAATTTTCAACGCCCGAAAGTTCGGAGGCGAAAATCTCCGCTTTGCGCAAGGCGGTATTGATAGA
>CAZOYJ010000070.1:0-16718 GCA_964583905.1 uncultured Roseivirgaceae bacterium | reverse complement strand
TTTGAATTCCGAAGTCAACAATTAGTCCAACTAGACCAAATCCAATAAAAACTATAAGAGCAAATTCTCCCCAACCCATTGTTTCACTTTTTGGATTGTAAGTCCAAATTGTCCAACCAATTAAAATTGTCGAGAGTATATTTAAAGGAGTCGGTCTATATTTCATTAGTTCTATTCTCGTCCGGATGCCTTGCCGCTAACACCTGTGTTGGTGTATTGAATATATTACATATATGGCAACCGGGCAATTTTTGACCTAAAAAAACACCTAAACGAGCCCAAAAACAAGGATATTTTTTTTGTACAACACACCTATTCCTCCCCCCGAAGCTGCCGCGATTGCGTAAGCTGATCTAACGGACTTTGAACCTTATCGATCCCAAACCGCGTAACCTGGGCGTAAATTTCCGTGGTCTTGGGCGACTCATGCCCCAATAAAACCTGGATGTAACGCGTGGACGTGCCCGATTCTAATAAATGGGTGGCAAACGAATGCCGCAACATGTGTAACCTAACCTGCTTCTTAATGCCGGCTTTCTGGGCAGCCCGCTTCAAAAGAATGGTTAAACTTGAAACACTGTACCGGTCGCCTTGTATCCCTTCAAATAACCAGAACTTAGGCTTGAATTGTTTCAAGTACTCCTCAACCATCGGGGCAAGGCTCTGCGCCATCACACTTTGCCGGTCTTTCTTACCTTTGCCACCTCGTATAAAAACTAATCCCCTATCCAGGTCAATGTCGCCAATCCGCAGGTTCAATAATTCACTTCTGCGCAAACCGGAAGCATAAATCAACATGAGCATCAATCGATGCTTGATGTTGGAAGTTGCTTCAAAAATCTTCACCATTTCTTCCTGACTTAAAATCTCCGGCAGTTTCTTTTCCTTCATGGGCCGGTCGAGGTGGTAAACTTTACGCTCCTGACGCATTACTTTTTCATAGAAAAACTTGATGGCATTAATAGCCTGATTTTGAGTCGACACACTATACTTCCGTTTCTCAATCAGGTGTAACAGGTAATGTTCAATTTCAGCCTCACCCAACTCATCGGGATGACTCTCCGGAAAGAATCTTAAAAAAAGCCTGAACTGTTCGGTATACGTTTTTATGGTTGACGGACTATAGTTCCTGGTTTTCAGTTTTTTGCGCATCTGGTCCAGCGCAATCTTATGAACTTCGTTGATGGTGTAGCGCTTCACTTCCGGAACCACGAGCGCCTGATGGGGCGATGTATCGTGTAAAATTTCCTCAGCATCAATAACTTCAGGTTCAGCTTCTTCTTTTGCCGGTCGTGAATTTAGTTCAGTGTTTCCGGCTGCGCGATTTTTTAAGGCTGAGTAATCCACCCATGCTTTTTTGTGCAGCGCCCTGAGAATTTGCGTTATCGCATCGGTTGTATCGGGTACGTACCAGCATTTATGTGTTTTGCTGAATTTTATCCCCGGAATGCGCCTGAGATGACTGATGATGGTTTCATCATACCCAAAGAAGATGCCCAAACACTCCATCTCCCGATGAAACAAGGGCTTTAAGATGACTGATTTTAGCGGCATTTTTTTGAGAGGTTTGAGCGTATGAAAATAAAAAAAAGAAACCCCAAACCCAATACGCAGCTAAATTTGACGTTCTGCAATTCGCAAATTGCGTAAAACCATTGTATGCGGTGAATAGGGCACCAATCACCGCACATTTTGCGGTGGGAGGCCGACAAACTGATATTGCTACTTTCCGAAGCCCGCTACAAGCAAAGCCGACAAAAAGAAAAAGCCAGAAGTTTTACCGCCTGGCTTTTTTTTGATGATCTGGATGAAGGGCATCTCTCCTTCGCAATGAACCTTTCTCCTGGGCTTTTAGAGATGTTTTTAACTGAGTTTCTTTTCCAGTTCATTGATTTTAACGAGAGCCTCCAGCTTACCAAGCGATAAGGACAGCCTGTACAATTCAAGGGCCTCTTGTCTTGCTTCTTTCTTTTTACGTGGGGCAAATTGGGTGCGATTGGCTGCTTCTTCCATGGCCTGTGCCTGTTCAAAATACAAGTTGGCAACGGCAATTTTGTTGTCTTCGCGGGTATCGTTCACCAGTTTTTCAAGCGTAACTAAGGCGCTTTCGTTTACTTTTATGATCTGATCTTTCATGAGCAGAATGGAGTCTTTCTCATTCACTTTTGCCCAGGCTTTTTTGCTTTCTTCCCGTGCTTTTTCAAGTTCAACCTGAAGGCTGAGAATCTCTTGTGTACGCATGTTCAAGTCGGCCCGCAGGCGCCTGATGGAGGTAGCTGAAACATTGGATGAATTCTTTGCGGATTTCTCCAGGGCATCCAGTTTAACTTCGGTTTCCTTAACGTAGGTATTGATGTTGCGCAAACGGGCTACATAATCTGCATAGGAGCCACCCTCAACCATCCTCAACTGCAGGGATTTCCGGTTGGCATCGATCGAATCGATGAGTGCACCTACTTCATTCATACCGGCTTCGGCCACTCTGCTGGCCGTTAACTGAACCGTTAGCGAATCAACTTCATGACGCAATGCTGTTTTCTCTTTTGAATCGCAACTGAAGAGAAGCACGGCAAGTGCTGCTCCTAACATGTACTTTTTCATATTGGTGTTGTTTGAATAATTCTCGCGGAAGTCCATTAAGAATTGAGCCAATCCCATTACTGACTTTTTACCGAACTGAAAGGCAGGGCGAGCTACCTTTTCCATTAAACTGTGGATAAAATTCTACTACCCGTTACGTAAGATGTAGAGAATTTGACCGGCCAGGCGATTGCTAAATCTTTCCCCCGTATTCTAAAAACCATTTTAACCGTGCATTAAAACTTTCCGGATTCTCCAGGTTACTCAAATGCCCTGCATGGTCGATTAGCTGAAGTACCGAACCGGGTATGTGGTCATGTATGTACTGTGCGGCTTTGGGTGGCGTTAGTTGGTCAGCTTCGCCCACCATAATTAGTACCGGAATAGTAATAGATGGCAGGATCGAACAGGTTTCCTTTCTGTCAGCCAGGGCAATAAGTGTATTGCAGATGGTTTCTACGGGTGTATTTATGATGGTGTTTTCGATGAAAGCAACCACATCTTTTTTGTTGGTCAGGGTGTATTCACTCAAGAGCTTGGGTAATGACTCACGGGCATAATCGGTTAATCCGTTTTTACGAATCTTAGCTACCGTTTCCATCCGCTTCTTTTTTCCTTCTGCATTATCTGCAGTGCATTGTGTATCGCACAAAATAAGCGCAGCGATTCGTTCGGGTTGCTCTTTTATGGCATGCAGCGCAATGTAACCCCCCATGGATAAGCCGCAGAGCGTAGCTTTTTTTACCTGCAGGGCATCCATAAAAAGAAATAAGTCTTTCGTAAGACTTTCTATACTTAATCCTTCTGTTTCGGATTTCGAAAGGCCATGCCCACGAACATCAAACGCTATTACCCGGTGGTTGTTTTTAAAAGCCTCAACCTGGTTTTCCCACGTCCACTTGTTAAACGGAAAACCGTGAATGAATATAAGGGGTGTTCCTTCATGTGCACCCTCATCAATATAACTCAGGTGGTGGTCGCCAACTTGCAGTTGCTTTTCCTTGAATTTCATATTTTTAGATTTATTGGTTCGCTTCCTTTTCTTTTATCGCAGCCTGCTTGTCAGCAAGCTTTTTCTGCTTTTTGAAATATCCTCGCAACAGGAAGTTGTGTTGCAAGGCTTCCATGTTCTCGTCCAGTTTAAGAGAAGCCGATTGCGTATTATTCAATGTTTCTTTTAGTTTTTTGGCAAAGGCCGTGTCGGTTAATAAAATACCAATGGCGTTATCACCTCTATCAATATGGGCAACGATACGCTGAAGATCGGCCGACATTTTTTTTGCGTTATTGCCAACTTCCGAAATGTTTTGCAGGGCCTCCTGAAACGTTTGGGTATAGGTAGTATCCATAATTAACTTAGTAACCAATCCATCGCCATGACTTACCTCGGCCAATAGTTTTTTGGCATCGGCCGTAATCCGATCGGCATTTTCTCCTGTGGCCTTTAATGAGGTTAGGATATTACGGAAGTCTTCCGCAATAGGACCATCCTGCAGCAGTTCACCAATAATACCTTCACCTTTGTTTAGCCTGTCGGAAATTAATTTCAGATCGTCCGTAATGGAGCGGGCATTCACCCCAACTTCTTTTGCAATATTAAGCAACTCCTGGGTGTCGGTGGGCGAAAGCGCATTAATGGTGTCATTTTTCTGAATAATTCTGGAGTCCGTTCCCGGGCGGATTACCACAATCTTACTGCCCACCAATCCATCGGAACCAATAAAGGCGGTGGCATCCTTCTTTATGAATTCATTCTGCTTGTCTTTAAGTGAAAAGCTTACAATAACCTTTCCTTCGGCAACAATCTGAACCCGTTTTACCGTTCCTATTTTTACCCCCGATAACCAAACGTTATCGCCTTCTTTGAGGCCTTCCACATTTTTAAAAATGGCCGATACGGTAAAGGTGAGGTTGAATAAATTTCCTTCGCGCCCCAAATAATAAATGGCTGCAAAGAAAATCACGATGCCTCCAATTACAAAGGCGCCCAGTTTCATGCTTCGTTTAATATCTTCATGTTCCATAATGCTTGCTGCTAGTAATTAAAAAAGTATTTAAGATCATTGTCGTTGGCTGCTTTTAGTTCGTCAAACGTTCCTGTTAATTTGCTTTCGCCCCCGATGAGCGCCACAATTCTGTCGGAGGTTTGGCGGGCACAACTGATATCGTGCGTGATGATGACCGATGCCGTTTGATACCGGTCGCGTACCTGAAGAATCAACTCGTTGATTTCAACTGCCGTTACCGGATCGAGGCCTGCGGTAGGTTCATCGTATAACATGATTTTCGGTTTAAGAATAAGTGTGCGGGCAATGCCAATTCGCTTTTTCATTCCTCCCGATAATTCATCCGGGCGTTGATCTACTGTATGTTCCAGGTCAACATCTTTTAAGGCGGTCATTACCATATCGGTTAATTGACTTCGGTCATAGATGCCGAGGTTTCGTTTCAGGGGGAATTCTAAATTTTGCCGGATGGTCATCGAATCATACAAGGCGCTGCCCTGAAACGAAAAGCCCACCTGAAGCCTGAGTTTGTGCAATTCCTTTTCGGATAAGCCAGGAACCTGGTATCCTAAAACAACGATATCGCCACGGTCTGGTTTTAACAGACCTACCATGCATTTAATCAGTACCGATTTTCCGGTGCCCGATCTGCCGAGCACAACCAGGTTCTCCCGCTCATACACACTAAGATTTACATCGTGGAGCACCACGCGGTCGCCAAAACTTTTTTCAAGATGATTGATCTCAATGACCTTGGTGTGGCCGTTCATTTTTTCGATACCGGAAGGTTGCGTTTGTGTCATCTGATTATGGTAAGGATTTGTAACATGATCAGGTCAATCAGAAAAATGAACAGCATGGAAACAACTACGGCTGTATTGGCGGCCCTGCCAACACCCGTTGTTCCTTCTTTTGAGTGCATTCCGGCATAACTGCTGATAATGCCAATAGCAAAACCGAATAGCGCGGCTTTTATGAGCGATGCGAAGATATCCAGGAAGGTGATGGATGCCGCTACTTCATTCATAAACAAAAGGAAACTGGAATCATTGAAAGAATTCACCATGAAAAAAGATCCGACCAACGCTACACCATCGGAATAAATAACCAACAGCGGCAACATGAGGGTTGTAGCGATTACTCGTGAAACTACGAGGTAAGAGAACGGTCGCGTACCGGATACCTCCATGGCATCAATCTGCTCGGTAACTTTCATGCTCCCTAATTCAGCGCCTATGTTCGAACCCAGCTTGCCGGCACAAATCAAACCCGTTATGAGCGGACCCAACGACCGTACTACCGCCTGCGAAATCAGGGAAGGAAGCCAGGATTCAGCGCCAAAAGAAGCTAAGGAAGGTTGGAATTGTTTGGTGAAGACAATGCCTGCGAGAAAAGAGGCAAAGGTTACGAGTAAGAATGATTTATTGCCTACCGCGAAACATTGGTTTAGTACTTCCCTCCATTCAAAGGGTGGCCGAAGCGCCTTTTTGAAAAAGGTAAGGATAAACCGATAAATATCTGCTACATCGAGCAATGTTTTGCTAAAGGTCATACACTCAAACAACTTTGATTAGCTTATGTAAAAACACGTGCCAGAAAGGACATACAACGGAAATCGCGCCTGGCAAGCTTTAGTTAGAAACTGTTACTCTTTTGCAGGATTAATGTGGATATTTTTACCCATTCCCACACAAGTAAAGCCCCATGAAATCAGCGGCTATTTTAAACAATTATATTGTACAACTTAAGCTTGTTGTACAGGGTCTTTCTGTCAATGTTAAGAAGTTCAGAGGCCCTTGATTTATTGTAACTCACTTTATCGAGTACATCAATGATGGCCTGCCGCTCGGCTGTCCAGGCCACCGATTTTAATAAGCCCACATGGGGTTGCATGATGTCGTCTTCGCAGCCTATCCCGTTTGTCTGCATGATTTCCTGGGGCAGACTCTCGGCTTCAATCCCATCACCCGTGGTAACCAGTACCGCTCGCTTCACTATGTTGTTTAATTCGCGTAAGTTTCCGTACCAGTGATACCGCATAAGATAACTCTCCGCCTCTGCAGAAAACCCTTTTACATTTTTGTTCTGGGATTGATTGGCATTTTCTAAAAAATGTTCTGCAAAAAACATAATGTCTTCCTTGCGTTCACGCAGGGGCGCCAGTTCTATTTTATATTCATTCAACCGATAATAAAGGTCTTCCCGCAGCTTTCCCTCCTTCACCACCTTTGTAAGGTTTTCATTGGTAGCCGTAATAATCCGAACGTCAATGGGTATATCCTTGGTGGCCCCGATTCGCTTGATTTTTCGTTCCTGAATGACCCGGAGCAATTTAATCTGATTCTCGTACGATAAATTACCAATCTCATCGAGGAAGATGGTGCCGCCATTGGCCTGTTCAAAGCTGCCTTGTTTGTCGGCAATAGCCCCGGTAAAGGAGCCCTTTATATGTCCGAATAACTCGCTGCCGGCTAATTCTTTTGGCAAGGCTCCGCAATCAATGGCCATAAAGGGCTGGTTGGAGCGTTTGCTGTAGGTATGAATGGATTGCGCGACAAATTCTTTTCCCGTACCGGTTTCACCGGTAATCAGCACGGAAAGATCGGAAGGTGCAATCAGCTCGATGTAGCGCTGCACGGCTTGTGATTGGATACTCTTACCAACGATAAAGGTTGATGTAGACGTGGTATTTCCGGCAGGGGGTCTTCCATTCGCCCGTGCTGCCCCTGCGTTCTGCTGGTGCCCGTGCCTGGCCCGGTTTTTTGTAATGTTATTCTGGATGGTTACCAGCAATTCATCCGGATACAGCGGTTTGGTTACGTAATCATTGGCTCCATAGCGAAAGGTTTCTACCGCTGTTTTAATGTTTGAATAGCCCGTGATTATGACTACCGCCACGGTGGGGTTCAAAATCCTGATTTTTTGCAAGAACTCAAGCCCGGTAACATCTGGCAGCTTATAGTCGCACAGGATTAAATCATATTCATGCGATCGTACCTGTTTCAGCCCTTCATGCGCGGTGTTGGCAGTAGAAACCAAATAGTTGTTCTTACTTAAAAACTTCGATAACACCAAACAGATGTCGTTATCATGGTCAATAATTAATATAGTATCCATCACCTGTGAAAGTCGGTACTTTCAAGGCGCCAAGTGTTATACCCTGATTCCCCGATCTTACATATTTCCTATGTTTCCGGGCATAGGTATACCACCAGCTGGATTAAGACGATTTCCTTCCGTAGTGCAACTCAATTCTCCACCAACTTTAAAGTTTGAAGTGCCTCTGTAATGTTTTGAAGGTCAAGCGGTTTGGTTATAATAAGATTAGCCTCCATAGCCAGCGCCTTGCCAACCTTGTTTTTGGGAGCGCTAAGCACGATAATTTTTGGATGCAGGTGTAGATCCCGTAAGGTGCGAATGGCATCAAATCCGGTGCCATCGGTCAAGTTCATGTCGACAAGGATCAGGTCGAACCTGAACAAATTGATATTGGCCTGAGCTTCTTTTACGGTTAATGCGAAATACGTTTCAAACTTCAACTCACGCAGGTGCCGGGTAACTGTCTCGCAAATCTCCAACTCATCATCAATTACCAGTGCCCTTCTCATGTCAAGAGTGTTTAGCCCGTAGGGTTGTTCTTTTGGTTGATAGGGTAAAATCATGCCGCAAAAAAAGCAGGAGTAAAACAATGCCAGGCAGGTTTCGGATGACGTGTGCGGAAAAATCTACACACCCAACGTGTACATTATCGGTAACACATTTCTGTATAGCGTGTTAAGGAACGTTAAGGAGTACTCATCCTTTTGGCACCATTTTGTACCTGTTGAGGGCCTAACGCATCCACGCATTACCTATCCTGTAACATGAAATCTTTAGATTCCGGAAATCACCCCACGAAAATCGCCCTTAGCATAGCAACGGTTCTGTTAATCGGTGCGGGATTCCTGTTCGTTGCCCTGGTGTATTTGCCCCGGTATATTGAAAGCGAAATAGAACGCGAGATCTTCGCATTCCAGGGCAAGACTACTGGCGTAGTGGCCAATTTGTTTACCCGCTCACTGCAGGTGAATAACCTGGAGTGGGGTGAGGGCACTGACAGTATACATTCCACGCATCATGTTGTTGAATTGCAAACGGTTACCCTCACCAAAATAAATTTGGCGGCCCTGCTCTTGCGAAAAGTTATTCAGGTAGAGGAGGTGATTATCGATAGCGGCAGGATGCACTATAATAGCAGCATTAAACCGGATGAGAAAAAACGGGTGCAGCCGGTGTATAACCTGTTATCGTTCAAAAGCATTAGGCTTAAAAGCATTCATCTGCAAATTAAGGCCGATACCCTGGTTAGCTTTTCCGCCACACTTAACGGCCAAGTAACCGATGTACGGATTGAAATTGACTCGGTTAACACCGTGCAGTATACTCTAAAGACTGTTGATGCGCTGGCTGAAGAAATAAATCTTAGCCGGCACGAAGGAATGTATGGGGGTACGATTGCCCGGCTCCAAATAAATTCGGAAACGCAAAAAGTAGTCATTGATTCGATTTTGTTAATTCCTAATTTCAGTAAGTATGCCTTTGCCCGCGTGGCGGATGAACAGACCGACCGAATTAGTGTTGCCGTTCCGAAGGTCATTATGGAAGGGGTGCAGTTTAAGGAACTTGCCGACCGTGCTTTTGTGGTGGCAAGAATTGAAGTTAAATCCCTGGATTTGTATTCCTTCCGGGATAAAAGAATTCCCTTCACGCGCATTAAAAATATGCCCTTACCGATGGCCGGATTCATAAAACTTCCGTGGCGAATCCAGATCGATTCAGTTTACATTACCGATGCGCGGATCCAGGTTGAGGAATTTGCGCCAACGGCCATTGAAAGCGGTACGTTGACTTTTAATGCTATTGAGGCCACATTGGCTGGCCTGAACAACCGATTGAAAACAGATAGCCCTTCACATGCTGTATTAAAAGCTACCGGTTTGTTGATGGGCGCTGGCCGGATTCATGCGTTGTTTCAGCTTCCGCTGGATGGTTCGTTAACGTATCACGCACAGGGGTCAATTTCAAAAATGAATTTTGAACACCTCAACCCGTTCCTTACTCCTTTGGCGAATATCCACATCAAAACAGGCCACTTGAATAAGCTGACTTTTGATTTTAACTACAATGAGCTGACCTCAAAAGGCCGTTTGGATATGGATTACGAAGACCTTCGGGTTACCTGGTTAAATACGAATAAAGAATCCAGGAATGAATTCAAATCGCTTATGTTAAACGCGGTGATTAAAACAAACCGGAAACAATCCCGGATGTCATCTCAACGGAGCGGAACGATTAACATTGAGCGCGATAGAAAGCGGTCAATTTTCAACCTCTGGGGCAAGTCGGTTATGGATGGATTAAAGTCAAGTATAACCGATAGACGCCAGGAAAGGGTAAAAAAATAAACTTTAATCCGGATTAAGTCCTGACAAATGGTTTCCCATTTCTCCACCTCACTTCGAGTGGGCATGTCTACAGGAATACCAACAATGATCGCCTTATTCGCTTACGAAAAACTTTTTTTCTTGCTGGCCACCAGGATAATAATACCGGTTACCGCAAGCACGCCACCGAATATTGGCGACCAATAAATCGGTGTTTTTTCTTTGCTATCAATTTGGATAGGTCCCAGATCAACTACTTTCTTAGTAGTGATTAAATTAAATCCAGTAAAAATGGTCATCACCAACCCGATTACTAATAAAATTGTTCCCAGCGCTTTCATAATGGTTTATTTATTGTTAGTCTGCCCGATGTACTGCAATTAGTCAGCCGGGTTCATTTGGCCAGTGAATCGATGTTATACTGATACCCTGGTTCGCATTGGTGTGGAAATTTTTCCTCGGCAGGGGAAACGCAACGGACTATGCTTTTTCGTTCTGCGTTAATCTTCCTTGGCATGATAATTACACGCTTCGGATAAAAATAAACAATCTATGGACCGGCCGATTGAGAGTTCTTTTCATCAAAAATTTAGTTCGATTCTTTTGTCGTTGGCCATCCTCAGTGTTGGCCTGATCTATGGAAAAAACATTATTTTACCAGTGCTTTTCGCAATTTTATTTGCGACTATATTACTTCCGGTAGTAAAGTATCTCAAACGAAAACGGTTCAGTAAATTCTTGTCTATTTTCCTTCCTTTATTCGTAGCTGTTCTGGCAGGAGCCGGCATGGTTTATTTTCTATCCAGACAAATTGTTCATTTTATAAATGATGCACCGGCTATACAAGAACGGCTTGATGAGGTAGCCAACTCCTTTCAGCAATGGTTTAAAAAAACCACCAATATGAAAATCTGGCGACAGGATCAGATAATCAAAGATACGTTTGGCGATTTAAAGGAAAAGGCGCCCGGGGTATTAGGAGCAACAGTAGTTTCACTCACCGGAGTTCTTATATATTTTCTGATTCCGCTCTATACCTTTCTTGTGCTTTACTATCGAGCTACCATTAAAGCATTTCTGGTTAGCATATTCAAAAAGGATTCGGGGGAAAATGTAAGGGGTATATTAACGGAATCGACTACCGTTGCACAACAGTATCTGACTGGCTTAATACTGGAAACTGCCCTGGTTTTCGCATTAAATGCAACCGGTTTCCTGATTCTGGGCATTAAGTATGCCATATTCCTGGCGCTTTTAGCTGCCCTGCTGAATTTAATCCCGTATGTAGGCATAATAGTCGCGAATATCATCTGCATGCTCATCACCTTAGTCAGTTCAACCGAAATCAGCAATGTTCTTTGGGTTGGAATAATATTGGCAGCCGTTCAGGTTCTGGATAACAATTTTGGAATGCCGCTGATTGTGGGGAATAAGGTTCGGTTAAATGTACTGGTCATTATTATTGGCGTTTTTGTTGGAGGCGCCTTGTGCGGAATACCCGGCATGTTCCTCGCCATACCGGGGTTAGCCGTGCTGAAAGTTGTTTTTGATAAAGTACCCGGACTCGAACCCTGGGGTGTACTGTTAGGAGACAGCAATATGGATGAGCCTGTCTTAAAAAGAAAAGTAATCGCGAAGCTTAAAGGGTTAAGAAAAAAATAATCCCGGCAATCAAAGTGATTCCCGGATTAATCTTTACCGTCAGCGTGAACTGTGTATAGAAACAAAAAACCCTCAAAACATTTAGCTTTGAGGGTTTGGTGTGATTTGCATTTTGTGCTTGTGATCCCGCTGGGACTCGAACCCAGGACCCATACATTAAAAGTGTATTGCTCTACCAACTGAGCTACGGAATCGTCCTTCAATTGACGGATTTGCCAGTTTTGAGGGCATTTCCGTTATTGAGGGCACAAAGGTAACAGAAGGCCAAAAATATGCAAAGTCCGGTTTTAAAAATTGCTCCCTTTCTGATTGGTTTACTCACTGCGTTTACCACACCTGCGCAATTGCTGGACTATCACTTAGCAAAAGCCGACTCACTTTTTCAGCAAAAGCGATACACGCAATCGCTCGAACTTTACCAGGCACTGTTTGAACGAAAGCAGTATTCGCCCGCCATGCTGTTGAAAATGGCTTATATAGAAGAAGGCCTGGAACATAAAGCAGCAGTTTTGTATTACCTCAATTTGTATTACCGGGCTACGCGCGATCAACAGGTTATCCTTAAAATTCAGGAAGTAGCCACCAAATACAACCTCGATGGCTTTGAATTTACAGAAGCCGAGCAGTTGCTGGTAACCTATGGCGAATATCAGTTGCACATCACCTTAGCCCTGGCATCGCTTATCATTTTTCTGGTGAGTTTTATGTTCTATCAGCGGACCCGGAAAGTGAAACCCACCGGTGCATGGGTGGGTGTAATTATGGTGAGTGTGCTCTTATTGATTCATTCCCATTTTCCACACCCGGCTACGGCCATTATTGCCAAACCCGATACCTACGTGATGAGCGGGCCTTCGGCCGGAGCTTCGGTAATTCGGATTGTAGACGAAGGACACCGCGTAAAAATACGTGGTCAAGAAGATGTATGGACAAAAGTGCTGCTCAACAACAAAGAAGTGTACATCAAAACCGATAACCTGCTACTCGTGCTTTAGTAGCGTACCGATACGGCTCCCTTATATTTTTTGTGGGTATAGTTAAGGAAGTAGAAATACACACCGGATGCAATGTCTCCGGCATACCATCGGAAATCGCGGTTTGAACTTTCGAACACCTGGTTGCCCCACCGATCGTAAATGCGGATGTTCACAAAGCTGCCTTCGCAGTTATCTTTTGGAAGTATGCTAACATACTGGTCGGGAGGTTGAAAGGCAACCATGGCAAAGTACTCGT
The DNA here is from genome assembly GCA_964583905.1 of uncultured Roseivirgaceae bacterium. Taxonomy (GTDB): domain Bacteria; phylum Bacteroidota; class Bacteroidia; order Cytophagales; family Cyclobacteriaceae; genus UBA2336. The sequence continues at coordinate 3,814 of CAZOYJ010000070.1, read as the reverse complement.
TCATGCCGTCACCATTCGGGGTAATTACATTGGGCGGCAAAAAGCTTGACTCATCGTTTTCATAATCCCTTACCGTAATATTAACCGGCACCAACTCCATCAGGCTATTATAACAGCGGTTATCCGTAACGGAAAAAGTAAATACATAATTGTTTTCGTAAACACCATGTTGGAATATTGAACAATTAGGCCTCCAGGTAAAGAAGGCTTCGGCACTTCCCGTACCCAGCCCCTCGGTAAACGATAGGCCCGTAATGTTTCCATTCCCGCCTCCGGTTACGCTGGCCAGGCGGATGCGGATGAGGTCTTGCGGATTAACATCGGCATCCAGACCGGTTAATCTTAATTTGATCTCTTCACCCTGGTAGGCTTCAAGTAATCCTCCAGACAGGATAAGTTCATTCATACTTTCGATAGTAAGTTGTGGCGCCAGGTTGTCGGGCGGTTCAACAGTAACCACTACCTGTAAGGTGTCGGCTTTGTAAAACCGGCATTTGTTGGCATTGTCCACAACAATGAATTCCAGTTCGTATGTGTTTTTTTGGTTGGGGTTGATGTCGCAAGGCAGGATCCAGGTAAATGGCGAAGTAACGTTTCCGTTGCCTTGGTCGCCCGGAAAGTTGATGCTTAGCGTTTGTGGATTAAAGCCCTTACCGGCCATGTTCAGCACCAGGAAGTCGTTGTCGGCATCGGTTCCGTTTACCGTAAACTGCAGGGTTTCGTAAATCTTTCGGGTAACTTCAATCCGTTTTTCATCGGCCTGTTGCAGGTTGGAACTGATAAGTGGATCGCTGTTGCCGGGTAGAATGATTTTCAAATCGAAGGAAAGGGTATCGCGGTTAGTCACCAGGCATTTATCCCGGTCTTCGACCATCACCAGCAGTTTAAACTCGGTTTTTTGGGTGAAGTCGAACACATCGCAACGCGAATCCCAGGTGAATTCGCCATTCACCAAACCGGGTTGGGTGGCATCCATCGATAGGGTCATGCCGGTGTTGGCCAGCGTAAATCCGTTGGTCACAAAAAATACATCAAGCATATCCAGGTCGGCATCGGTGGCTTCGATGGGAATGGTTATCAGCGGATCGCCTTCGTTAATGGTAATAACCTGGTTGGGTGTGGTAAACAGAGGCGGCTGATTTTCCGGTGGTTCTACGTACACGCTGAGGCGCAGCGTATCCGACAAGGGTAAACTGCACGCATCATCATAAGCAATAATGCCGATCTGGTAAATTCCGCCCGGTATGTACGAGCACTCGGGAAAACAAATGGTGAAGTCGGCCGTACTTCCATTCACTAATGTAGCCGTGCTTACTGCCGGCAGCAGTTCGTTCAGGTAACGGGTATTGTTTTTGAAGTTCAGGGGTAAAATCCGGATCCGGATTTTCTCCTCGAAATTATCTTCATGTCTTTCTGAGTCGGGATCAGAAATCCGGACCTCCACACACCGGTCGGCATCGGCAACGATGTTGCTGTACGAAACCGATAAAGATTGATTCGGGGTGCTGAATGTTCCCGCTCCTTTTTTTCTGCCCACAATTTGCGGAGGCGATGCAATGGGACAATCCACCACAAACATCTGGAAGTCGCGTCTTACTTCACCGATTTTCACGCCATCGCGAAACTCTTCACACTTCACTGCGAATACATAGAATAATCCCTGGCCCAGGGAAGGTGGCGTAACGGTGAGAAATCCATCTTCGCTGATTTTAAGATCCGGGTTACCTTTTGTAATACTGTTCAGTCCGAAACCGGGCCGCCAGGTTACATTCGGATAAGGCCCCGGTCGCGGCAGGCCACCCGGTGGCAAAGCATCAGGCGAAATCGTATTTAAAGGTGTAACCAGGGAATAAACCAATGAATCCCCATCGTCATCGGTTCCGGCAAAGTCAACATAGAACGGACGGTTGGTGCAGGCATAATCGCTGAGTGGCGGGAACAACCGGGGCGATGAGTTAATAAACGGTTCGCCATCTTTTACAACTGCAGGAAACTCGAGGTAAAAGGTTTGACCGGCCGTAAGGTTGCTGCTGGCCGGATTTTCACTGTAAATGTTTGCAATGCCGTAGTTACGGCAGCACCGTTCCCAGGAAATGTAATACCCCAAAGCATCGTTGAATTGTTGCGGGCTTAAGGTAATGACGGATGAATACAGAATTTTAGAGGTTTCTATAAATCCGGAAGAACATTCCGGCTGCGTGTATGGAACCAATGCGAAGCTTTCCTGGAATAGCCGGATGGCATTGATCATAATGGCGTTGTCGCGCTTTCTGAAAATGCGCACATCGGCAAACGCGTCTTTGGCACCCGGTAGCCCGTTCTTCTCGTCAAAATAAAGAATCAGGTTTAACCGGTAGGTATTACCGTTGAGGTGGATCAGCTCGAACTCACCCCCCACAATGTGTGAGGCGGTTGCCGATACGCTTACCAGAAAGAAAAGGATTAGGATTACTGCAACTCTCATACGTCCAACACAAATCGAAAGATAAGAAATCGACAATAAGGAGGAAATACTTTTCGGCAACATGCCCGGCAGCGAACACACAGTACTGTGCTATCGACTGGTTATGAATGAATTGTGGTATAAAATGACCTGATTTTTCGATCAGGCGCTCAATTCTGTACTTTCGCACCATGAAAAAAGGGGATGTTTTAGAAGGGGTATACATCGAACGGATGGCTGCTGAGGGCAAATGCGTAGCCCATGTTGACGGCAAGGTGTTGTTTGTGGAGGGCGCTGTGCCGGGCGATACCGTTTCTGTTGAGTTGACCAAAATCAAAAGCAGTTTCCTGGAGGGCCGGATGAAACAGCTTATTATGCCTTCTGAAAACCGCCTCGATCCATTCTGCTCGCATTTCGGCTTTTGTGGCGGTTGCAAGTGGCAGCATCTCCAATACGAAACCCAACTTCAATACAAGCAACAACAGGTAGTTGACAACCTTGAGCGAATTGGCGAATTATCGTTTCCGGAGGTCAGACCCATCATTGGTTCGGCCAACACCCAATACTACCGCAACAAGCTCGACTTCAGTGCTTCGGCCCAACGTTGGTTAACACGGGCCGAAATGCAGGCAGGGGTTCCGTTCGGTGAACCCGCCCTGGGCTTTCATGTGCCGAAAAGTTTTGATAAGGTGTTTGATGTTGACCATTGTTACCTGCAACCTGAACCCAGTAATGAAATCCGGTTGGCTATAAAAGAAATTGCTTTGCGCGATAACATTTCCTTTTTTGATCTGCGAAAGCAAACCGGTTACCTGCGCACGGTTACAATTCGCACCGCCAACACCGGTGAAGTAATGGCTATAGTGCAGGTGGCCCACGATGAACCAAAGTGGCTTGAACTCCTGCTGGATGAATTAGGCCATCGCTTTCCGCAAATCACGTCACTCCTGTACGTCATCAACAGCAAGCGAAACGATACGTTTCACGATTTGGAAATCAAAACGTGGAAAGGCAATTCCTATATCACCGAGTCGATGCCGAAACCGGATGGCAGCGGAACCCTTCAGTTCCGGGTCGGGCCAAAATCATTTTATCAAACCAACTCCGATCAGGCGTATGCCTTGTACAAGGTTGCTTTTGAATTAGCTGAATTTTCCGGCAGCGAATGGGTGTACGATTTATACACCGGCACCGGCACCATCGCCAATTTTGTAGCGGGTCATGCCAAAAGAGTTATCGGACTGGAATATGTAGCCGATGCGATTGAAGATGCCAAAGTGAATTCGCAGCTCAACAACATTATGAATACGGATTTCTATGCGGGGGATATAAAAAATCTCCTGGACGAAGATTTTCTACAACAGCACGGCA
>CAZOYJ010000069.1:0-16865 GCA_964583905.1 uncultured Roseivirgaceae bacterium | reverse complement strand
AATTCCAGATTCCAGATTTCAAACTAGACTAGACCAGTCTGCTTAAATCCGTTGCAGCATCTGGCTGCGGTGGGCATCCAGCTTCAGCAGGATAAACAACAGAATGGTAAAGCTCCAAAGGGAAGAACCGCCATAGCTGAAGAAGGGCAGCGGAATACCAATAACCGGAAACAAGCCGATGGTCATACCGATGTTCACGGCAAAGTGAAAGAAGAAAATACTGGCCACGCCATAACCGTATGCGCGCGCAAACCGGCTTTTCTGCCGGTCGGCAATAAACAACACGCGCAACAATAAAAATACAAACAACGCCACCACAATCAGGCTGCCAAGCCAACCATGCTCTTCGCCAATGGTGCAAAAAATAAAGTCGGTACTTTGTTCGGGTACAAAATCAAACTTGGTTTGAGTGCCTTTCAAAAAACCTTTTCCGGTTAGCCCGCCACTGCCAATGGCAATTTTGGATTGTGTTACGTTCCATCCATACCCAAGCGGGTCGGCTTCGGGGTTGATTAACGCCTTGATGCGATTTTGCTGGTGTGGTTTCAACACATCGGTAATCACATAATCCACACTCTGGATTACCCCGGCAATCAGCAAGGCGCCAACGGTAAGCAGGGCAATCCGTTTAACGGTTCTTTTGCCCATCATAATGGCGATGCCGAGTGCTACCGCGATCCCGCCATAGAGGTAGTATTCATTTTCAACCAGCAGGGTGAGAATAAAAATTATAGCTGCGGCTATGCCTACAAGAATGATAAAGGGCGACATGCCTTCGCGAAAAAAAACCAGGACAAATACAGTAAACACCAATGCCGTACCGGTATCTTTTTGAAGAAGGATTAACACCATGGGTATGCCGATCATCAGGAACAGCACAAACTGGTTGCGCAGGTTGTCCATTTTAAATCCGACTGAACCGATAAATTTTGCCACCGCCAAGGCCGTAGCAAACTTGGCAAACTCAGACGGTTGAACACCAAACGAACCAATACCAAGCCAAGCTTTGTTGCCGCCAACCTCTTTCCCGATTACCGGAACCAACAGCAACAGAAAGAGGATAGCGCCAAAAATCAGGTAGGCGGCTGCTTCGTAAAACCGCATGTCGACAATCAAAATGCCAAGAATAATAATCCCGGAAGCCGCGATGAACATCAATTGCCTTCCTGAATTCAACGATAAATCAAAAATGCTTTGATGGGTGGTCTCGTCATACACCGCAGCAAAAATATTAGCCCACCCCATAAATACCATGGCGAGGTATAGCAACACAGTTACCCAATCCATTTTGTTCGATATGGCGACTTCGCTTCTCATGGGCTTATTCTTCTTCTACCACCAACACGGGTTTGGCTCTAACTACCTTATCCAAAAACTCACCTTTCAACACATAGTCTTCGAGGTGTTTGCGTTTTACTTCACCGGTTAAATATTTTTCAATCATTAGGCTGGCGATGGAAGCGGCAGATCGTCCACCCCAACCAGCATTCTCCACATACACAGCAATGGCAATTTGTGGATTTTCTTTCGGTGCAAACGCCATAAAAACGGAGTGATCTTCTCCCTGCGGATTTTGTGCTGTTCCGGTTTTACCGCAAATGGTTATGCCCGGAATGATGGCGCGTGTTGCTGTCCCGTAAATGGCATCGCTCATGGCATTCTGAACAAAGGTGAAATAAGCTGAATCAATTCCGGTTTCACGTTTGGTTTTAAAACGGGGATCAATATCGCCTCCCTGCACTGCTTTTACCAAGTGTGGTGTATAATAGTATCCTTTGTTGGCCATGATGGCCGCGATGTTGGCCATCTGCAACGGAGTAACCAACATTTCGCCTTGCCCGATGCTGAGTGAATAAATGGTAGAAAATTTCCATCGACCTTCGCCATAAATCCGGTTGTACAAATTGCTGGTGGGCATCTGGCCGCCTTTTTCGTTGGGCAGGTCAACACCCAACGGCTCGCCCAAGCCAAAGCGCTTTACATAGGTGCGCCAGTTATCGAGCCCGATGCGCGAATCGGCAAACGTGTTGGGCGATTTGTTCTGGTTGATAATCCGCCTGAAGGCCTGGTGAAAGTAAGGGTTGCACGAATACTGGATGGCACCGTGCAAATTAACCGGGTTGGGATGGTTGTGGCAGTTTATGATGGACCGGTCGCATGGAAACCGGGTTTCGTAGGTAAACACCCCTTCCTGCAGGCCAATCAATGTTTGAACGATTTTAAAAATTGAGCCGGGTGGATACATGGCCATAAGGGGACGTGTAAATAAAGGTTTTGTCGTATCGCTGTTCACCAGCATGAAATTAGAGCTGAACTTTCGGCCGGTAAGCATGGCTGGATCGTACGAAGGCCCGGAAATCATGGAAAGAATTTCACCGGTAGCAGGCTCAATCGCCACTACGCTTCCCACCTTTCCTTTCATCAGCCATTCACCATACGATTGAAGCGTGTGATCGATTGTGGTAACCAGGTTGTGGCCAGGAACAGAAAGCGTGTCAAACTCACCGTTTTTAAACGATCCCTTTTCAATTCCTTTTACATTCCGCAGTTTGTACCGCACACCACGTTGTCCGCGTAATACTTGTTCATAATAACCTTCAATGCCATTTTGCCCGATGTAATCACCTTGTCGGTATAGCTTTGAGGTGTCACGGTCGAGCTGATTCCTTGAAATTTCACTTACATAGCCAAGGGTATTGGCCAGCGTGTTGGTAGCATACGCGCGCGAGGTCCGGGGTTGAATATAAAATCCGGTAAACTCATCCAGGTGTTCCTGGATTTTGGCAAAATCATAATTGGAAAGTTGTTTAATAAAAATAGTCGGCTTGTATGGAGAATATTCTTTTCGACCCCGTAATTCTTTAAAGAGTTGGCGGAGTTGAGTGGGTTTGATGTCGAATACTTCGCAAAACCGTGTTGAGTCAAGTTCCTTAACTTCTTTGGATATGATCAGCAGATCGTATTCGGGTGAGTTGTATACAAGGAGGTCTTTATTTCGATCGTAAATCAGCCCGCGAAACGGATACTCAATTTCTTTCATAATCGAATTACTGGCGGCAAGCTGGGCATACCGGTCATCCAGGATTTGGATAGAGAAGAGCTTAACCAGAAAAATGATTCCGGTTAAGACAAAAGCAACTTGCAATATTTCTTTCCTTCCTTCATTCATAATCGCCTCCGCGGAAAGAGGTATTCAGCCATCAGCAAGATCAACAAGGTGAACCCGGTGCTGGCCAACACTTTCGTTAATGTATGCCAAAAATAATCAAACCCGCCTGCTTCTATAAAAAATAACAGGGCATGATGGATAAAGATCAGGGGCAGGGCATACGTTACAAACCATTGGAGCCCAAAAGCGGCCAGAGCCGGAACGGAGTTTGAATCGTAGCCACCCTGTGGCGTGAGCGATGCCAGCCAGTAGTTGCGCAGGTACATGATGAATACGCAGGCAAACGCATGCAGGCCGAGGCTGTCATAAAAGATGTCAACCAGGAAACCGAGCCCAAATCCACCAATCATCATTAATAATCGGTTGGCTTCAACCGGCAGGGCCAGCAAATACCCGATGTACAAAAAGCAAAAGGCAGTATGAAACAGCACAGCATTTTTAAGGATGAACACCTGGAAAAACAGGTACCCGAAAAAAATAACACCCTGAAAAAGTCCGAAGCGGTTCATTGTTTCATGTCGGGAATGTGTTGCTCAAGCGAATCCAGTTCGTGCAACAGGTTGCTTTTAATTACGGTTACAAACGACAGCTTCCGGAAATCTTCTGCCAGCCTGACCGTAAGTTCATAAAATGGTGCTTCTTCCCGGAGTTCAATCGTAGAAATGGTGCCGATCAAGATCCCTTCCGGAAACACGCCACTATAACCGGAGGTTATAATGGTATCACCAACCTGAAGATTAACGTGCCGCGGAATAAAATTCAAATCAATTTCCGTAGGATCCCGGCCTTCCCACTTCGCGGTACCGAAATGCCCCGTACGCTTTACCAGTGCAGAAACACGCAGGTTAATATTTAATAAGGAAGTTACTACACTGAAATGCCTGGAGGCCATCTTTACTTTTCCCACAGCTCCAACCGAACTCATTACAGCCATACCGGGTTTAATGCCGGCATTGTTGCCTTTGTCGATGGTCAGGGTATTGGTATACCGGTCAACCGAATTGTTCACTACCCGTGCACTCACAAATTCAAACCGGTGGAGGAGGGCTGTATCAATGCGTTGTGATCCGGAAGTTGTTCCCGGGTATTGATTTAATTGTTCAAGTTTGTCGTAGAGCCGTGCATTCTCTTCTGCCAGCCGTACATTCACTTCCCGCAGCGAGAAATAATCGCGCACATTCTGGGCATAGGTGTTCATGCCGCCCACTAAGGTGTTGGCTGAGTTGAAAAACTGGGCACCCTGGTACGGGTTATTCTTAACAATCAGCCAGGCACAAAACAATTCCAGTAAAAGAAAAGTAAAGAAGGCGCGGTATTGATAAATAAATAAAAATATCCGCCCCATGGAATCAGGTCATCAATACACTGCGGAAACTGTTCAGATTTTTTAAAGCTGCACCGGTTCCACGCACAACGGCACGCAGCGGATCTTCTGCAACATGTATCGGCAATTTGGTTTTCAGGGCCAGGCGTTTGTCCAATCCGCGCAGCAGGGCACCGCCACCGGTAAGGTAAATGCCGCGCTCGTAAATATCAGCCGAAAGTTCAGGCGGGGAGGTTTCCAGCGCTTTCAGCACGGCTTCTTCCAGCTTGGATACGGATTTATCCAATGCAAAGGCAACTTCTGAATACGAAATACGGATGGTCTTGGGAATGCCCGTCATCAAATCGCGGCCACGGATTTCATAATCATCGGGTCCGTCATCCAGTTCGGTCAGGGCCGATCCTACCTCAATCTTCACGCGCTCGGCCGAACGCTCGCCAATCAACAGGTTATGCTGGCGTCTCATGTAATCGAGGATGTCGCGGTTAAATGTATCACCGGCAACGCGTATGGATTGATCGCACACAATCCCCGAAAGGGCAATCACGGCAATGTCGGTAGTGCCACCGCCAATATCAACAATCATGTTGCCGATCGGTTGTCCAATATCAATACCGGTGCCGATGGCTGCGGCAATTGGTTCGAAGATCATGTACACTTCTTTTGCCCCGGCATGCTCGGCACTGTCGCGAACGGCACGCTTTTCTACTTCGGTAATTCCGGAAGGAATACAAATGACCATGCGATAAGAGGGCGGAAATAACCGTTTGCCGGTATCGATCATTTTGATCAGCCCGCGAATCATCAACTCAGCAGCCTGGAAGTCGGCTATTACGCCTTCCTTTAACGGGCGGATGGTTTTAATGTGGTCGTGAGTTTTCTCGTGCATCTGCATGGCCTCTCTGCCGATGGCCAACACTTTGTTGGCCGCTTTATCGAGTGCAATAATGGAAGGTTCATCTACCACGATTTTGTCTTTGTAGATGATCAGCGTGTTGGCTGTACCCAGGTCTATAGCAATGTCGCTGGTGAAGAAGTCAAAAAATCCCATTCGAGATAAAAAAGGTTTATGAATTAAAGGCTGAATTTACCAAAATAATCATTGGGTGACCCAAAGCAGTAATATTTTAGATGGTTTTCATGTTTTTGGTTGATCAATGTTTAAAGTGCCGGATGCCGGTAAGCACCATAGCCATACCCTGGGCATCGCAGTAATCAATGGAGTCCTGGTCGCGCACCGAACCACCCGGTTGGATTACAGCTTTAATGCCATGTTCATTCGCGATTTGCACACAATCGGGAAATGGAAAGAATGCATCGGAAGCCATAACAGCACCATGCAAGGTAAACCCAAATGTTTTGGCCTTTTCAATAGCCTGCTTCAGGGCGTCAACCCGCGAGGTTTGCCCCACCCCGCTGGCCAGCAACTGACCTTTAACTGCCAGTACAATGGTGTTCGACTTGGTATGCTTGGCAATTTTGCTGGCGAACAATAAGGCATCAATTTCTTCCGGTGAGGGCTTGCGTTTCGTCACCACTCTCAGATCGCTGGTTGAATCGGTAATGGAGTCGGTATCCTGTTCAATTACCCCGTTTAGCAAACTTTTAAACTGATGCTTCGCCTGCAGGGGTTGCTTCTGCACCAGCAGCATCCGGTTCTTTTTGAATTTTAATAAGGTCAGCGCATCGTCATCGTAAGCCGGTGCAATCAGAATCTCAAAAAAGAGTTTGTTGATTTCCCCGGCTGCCGCCAGATCAATTTTTTGGTTGGTTGATAAAATGCCACCAAAAGCTGAAACCGTGTCGGCTTGAAAAGCTTTCAGGTATGCTTCCTTTACGGTTGATCCGGTGGCAACACCGCACGCATTCGTATGCTTGATGATGACAAACGCTGTTTCATGGGCAAATTCCTGCAACAGGTTAATGGCTGCATCTACATCCACGAGGTTATTATAGGACAATTCCTTCCCATGCAACTGCTCAAACAAATCTTCCCATGCGCCATAAAACCTGCCTTGTTGATGCGGATTTTCGCCATAACGCAGCTTACGGCCCGAAGGAATGCTCTTCTTAAAAGCGGGAATAGTGTGTTGTTGGTTAAAGTAGGAGAAGATGGCGGCATCGTAATGGGAAGTAACATCAAAAGCCATAGCGGCAAACAGCCTGCGATCTTCCAATCCGGTAGCGCAATGCTTTGTCTTTAGCAAGGCATACACCTGTTCGTATTGCTTTCTGGAGGAAACAATCAGCACATCGTTGAAATTTTTTGCCGCTCCACGAATTAACGATATGCCACCAATGTCGATTTTCTCAATAATTTCTTCCTCCGTGCCCCCTGCTGCTACGGTTTCTTCAAACGGATACAGGTCTACCACCACCAGATCGATGGGACCTATGCTATGTTGTTCGGCTTCGTTCAAATCACTTTGCTCGTTTCTTCTGAACAAAATACCCCCAAATATGGCCGGGTGAAGCGTTTTTACCCGTCCTCCGAAAATGGAAGGATACCCGGTCAGGCTTTCAACCGCTACCACTTTGTAGCCGAGCTTTTCAATGTATCGCTGTGTGCCCCCGGTGGATACAAACTCCACTCCCGCCTGACCCAACAGGTGAACGATCGGATCGAGGTTCTCTTTATTATAGACAGAAATTAAGGCGCGGGTAATCCTGCGATCAGACATTGGCAACAAACATGATTTGTGAGCCGCAAAAGTATGAATCAATTCAGGATTACAGATTTAAAAGGGAAGAAAATTCGAAAAGAACCCAGATTGAAAAAAAGTCCTTACTTCCGGTTAGCCAGGTAAACACCGCCAACAATGGCGGCCATACCAATGTAATGCCCGGTAAATAATCGCTCACCGTCCAGTACACCCCAGGCTACAGCAACGAGTGGAATCAGGTAGGTAACCGAGCTGGCAAACAGGGGTGTGCTGATCTTTACAACTTTGTTAAAGAGGTAAGTGGCCACAGCGGTACTCATCATGCCCAGCAGTACAATGTACCCGGTGGCTTTCCAGCCGTCAGGGTGTGCAGATAAGGTGGACGTAAAGTTTGTAAAGCCAAACAAATAGAGTAGGGCCAGTGGTCCGATCATCAGCAACGAAACGCTGGTGATGGTAAGGGAACTCAGGTCGGCAATTTTGAATTTGATGAAGTTCAGGTTCATTCCGTACAGCACACAGGCCATGATAACCAACAGCGCATAGAGGTTGATGCCTTCAATTTTCCCATCCGATCGCGATAGCATGATCATAAAGGTTCCGGCAAATCCCAATAAAATTCCAACGATGGCAATGCGCTTGAACCGTTGATGAAAAAGCATCGCGCCAATAAGCATGGTGAATAAGGGTGTTAGCGTATTGAGTATACCGGCCAACGAACTATCCATCCGGGTTTGTGCGATAGCGAAGAGAAAGGCCGGAATAAAAATACCCATTAATCCGGCTGCCATTAACTTGCCCAGGTGTTTGATTTTTAAACCGCGCAGTTTCAACACCGCAACAGGCAATAAAAATATTGCCGCAGCCGATACCCGAAGTGCGCCCACTTCAGCGGGAGTAAACACTTTTAGGCCTTGTTTAATAAGAATAAAGGATGTGCCCCAGATGAGGGCTAACACCAGCAACAAGACAATGGCAGTACCTTTGGATTTCTCGGGCATACGGAAGTGGGCACAAAGATTGAGAATCGGGTGACGATTTCAAATCCGATTGTTGCGGAGATTTTATCAGGCGGTAACCAACATGCCAGTATAGGTTTCTGTCACTTCATCCAGGATGGCATGGAGTTCCCCGATTTCAAGCGAACTGACCAATCGCATGCGGAATGGTTTGAAGTCAGGGATGCCCTTAAAGTAATTGGTATAATGCCTGCGCATTTCCAGAATGCCTGTGCGTTCACCTTTCCACCGGACGGAAAAGTCGAGGTGTTTTTTCGTAACCTTAACACGTTCAGTAACATCGGGTGGCTGGGGGCGCTCACCGTGAAGAATATAATGTTTGATTTCGTTGAAGATCCACGGATACCCGATGGCAGCCCGCCCAATCATTACACCATCTACGCCATACCGGTTTTTATATTCCAGCGCTTTTTGAGGAGAGTCAATATCACCATTACCAAAAATCGGAATGTGGATGCGCGGATTTTCTTTCACTTTGCCTATTAGAGTCCAGTCGGCTGAGCCTTTGTACATCTGTACCCGTGTGCGGCCATGAATGGTTAACGCCTGCACGCCAATATCCTGAAGGCGTTCCGCCACTTCCAGGATGTTGCGGGTGCTGTCATCCCAACCCAACCGGGTTTTCACAGTTACCGGAAGGTGGGTAGCCTTTACTACTGCCTCCGTCATTTTTACCATTTTCGGTATGTCCTGGAGCAGGGCAGCACCGGCTCCGCGGCACGCTACGTTTTTTACCGGGCAGCCGTAGTTGATGTCGATGAGGTCGGGTTGTGCTGCAGTGGCAATCTCAGCCGACTGAATCATGTGTTCAATGTCGCTGCCGAAAAGTTGAATGCCAATGGGGCGCTCGTACTCAAAGATGTCGAGTTTTTGTTTGCTTTTGGCCGCATCGCGAATGAGGCCTTCCGAAGAAATGAACTCTGTGTACATCAAATCAGCCCCGTTTTCCTTGCATACAGCACGGAAAGGCGGATCGCTGACGTCTTCCATGGGCGCCAGCAGCAGCGGAAAATTTCCTAATTCAATTGTACCGATTCTTGTCATCGCTAACGAAACCGCAAAGATAACATGGAAATGGGAGGAATTACAGATTTTTGAGCCTTCGCCCTGATTGCATACTTTGCCACCGTTATGCGCGAATCCCTTGTATCCGACCGGCACCCGTTTGTATCCATGCTGCTCATCATCATCCTGGTGGGGGCGGGGTTCTTACTAATCGGGCCGGGCATAGGGTTGGTTGTTGCTTCGCTCTTTTATGAAGGCGATTTGATCGCAGCACTTCAATCCAATCCCGACTACAGCATTTTCACACCCCTTATGATCACCCAGGGATTTGCCAGCTTGGTCGGACTCATTTTGGTGCCGATACTTTATGTCAGATTTATTGAGCATAAATCGCTTCAACCCTTCCTTACCATTCGGGAGCCCTGGCCGGTTGTTATTCCGGTGTTGATTGTTGCGGGCATTGCCTTTCAGGTTGCGCTTACGCCTGTGATCGAATGGAACATGAATTTTCAGTTCCCTGAATTTCTGAAAAACTTTGGTGATTGGGCCCGTCAGCGTGAAGATGCGTTACTGGAGCTTACTAAAGTGCTTACCGGTTTTCAATCGAAACAGGATCTGGCGCTTGGCTTTTTGGTCATTGCTGTGTTTCCTGGCATCGGGGAGGAACTTGTATTTCGGGGGCTAATTCAAAATGAATTTAAACGGGGTTTGGGCAATGCGCATGTGGCCATTTGGGCAGCGGCCTTTTTATTCAGCGCCATTCACATGCAGTTTTTTGGTTTTATGCCGCGGTTGTTGCTGGGCGCGCTGTTTGGATACTTGTATCATTGGTCGGGAAATCTGATCGTGCCTATGTTTGCGCACTTCTTTCACAACGGCTTTACCCTGATCATGCTCTATCTGTATAAATCGGGTTCCATTGAATTGGATATGGAAAGCAACGAGGCTGCACCCTGGCCCTGGGTATTGGCTGGCGCGATTTCTACATTTGGACTTTTGTATTATTTCCGAAAGCTTTATAACGACAAACAACACATCAGCACGTGATTCCTTTTTTATCGAAATACAATAATTTAACGCAACGCCTGATTACCGCCATTATCGGTTCGGCAGTGGTTATTACGGGTATTGTTTACAGCGAGTGGACCTATTTTGCGGTATTTTTTATCATTTGTTTTTTCTCCCTGATTGAATTTTACAAGCTCGCTGGACTCGATGGGATTATTCCACTAAAAACGCTGGGCACTATTTGTGGTGTAGCGGTATTCGTCTTGTCGTTTTTTATTGAGAAGGATATGGCCTCGCACGAGTATTACTTTCTGATCTTCCCGCTGGCCTCACTCATTTACATGATCAAGCTTTACAAAAAAACAGAAGTAAAGCCCTTTACCAACATTGCCTACACCTTTTTAGGCATTGTATATATCGCGATTCCGTTTGCCTTGCTTAACCACGCAGTGTTTGATGATGGATATTACAATTTTGAAATTATTTTAGGTTCGCTGTTAATTCTTTGGGCCAGCGATACCGGGGCCTATTTTGCAGGGACTTTTTTTGGAAAGCGGAAACTTTTTGAACGGATTTCGCCCAAAAAATCGTGGGAAGGGTTTTGGGGTGGAGCGGCCCTGGCGATGGCCATGACCTACGGCATCAGCCTGGCTTTTGTAAGTCTGGAAGCGGTTGACTGGCTGATTATTAGCGTACTCATTATTATTGGCGGAACGTTTGGCGACCTGGTGGAGTCGTTATTAAAGAGAAGCATCGAAATTAAAGATTCCGGAAAAAGTTTACCCGGCCATGGGGGCTTTTTAGACCGTTTTGATGGGCTCTATATTTCGGCACCGTTTATTGTGGCTTACCTGGAAGTTTTCTGAGTTTTATCAGGTTGCTTTTTATGTAACGCCATCAACCAACAATCGAAATTCCTTTATCTTTGCAACCGTTTTAGATGGTAAAAACGAAGCGTTCTTACACATCTCCCAAATCCTTAAACGTTACTACTTCTATCTATGGCATATATTGAGCCCGCCCCTCTGAAAGACAAGGAAAATCCGTTTGAAGCAATGATGTCGAGGTTTCACGAAGCCTCGCAAATTCTCGGGTTGGATGATGAAATTTACAACGTATTGAAATCACCGGCCAAGCAGGTAATTGTTTCCCTGCCGGTAACTATGGATGACGGCAGCATCCGGGTGTTTGAAGGATACCGGGTGGTGCATTCCAACATCCTGGGGCCGTCAAAAGGCGGCATCCGGTACGATCCCCACGTAAACCTCGATGAAGTAAAAGCACTGGCCGCCTGGATGACCTGGAAATGTGCCGTAGTTGATATTCCGTATGGCGGAGCAAAAGGTGGCATTACCTGTAACCCGCGCCAGATGTCGGCTGGAGAAATTGAACGCCTTACCCGCGCCTATACCAGCACCATGATTGATATTTTTGGCCCCGATCGGGATATCCCCGCACCCGACATGGGAACCGGTCCGCGTGAAATGGCCTGGTTGATGGACGAATATTCCAAAACACAGGGCATGACCGTGAATGCAGTTGTAACCGGCAAGCCCCTGGTGTTGGGCGGATCGTTAGGCCGCACTGAAGCTACGGGCCGCGGGGTAATGGTTTCTGCGCTTTCCGCGATGGAAAAAATGAAGATCAACCCCTACAAGGCCACCTGTGCTGTTCAGGGTTTTGGCAACGTAGGTTCATGGGCTGCGCGCCTGTTGGCCGAACGGGGTTTGATCATACAAGCTATTAGCGACATTTCCGGAGCGTATTATAACGAGAAAGGAATTGACATTGAGGCAGCGGTAGAATATGGTGCAAAAAACAAAGGATCGTTGGAAGGATTTCCGGGCGCTGAAAAAATAAACGGTGACGATCTGCTTACCTTACCCGTTGATGTTTTGGTGCCTGCGGCCACAGAAGATGTAATTAAAAAGAGCAATGCGGCCGACATCAAAGCCAAGTTAATTGTTGAAGGCGCCAATGGCCCCACTTCTTCAAAAGCCGATAAGCTGATTAATGAAAAAGGAATTGTTGTGGTGCCGGATATTTTAGCCAATGCTGGTGGTGTTACGGTTTCGTACTTTGAATGGGTGCAAAACCGGTTAGGGTATAAGTGGGAAGCGGAACGGGTTAGCCGCAGATCGGACCGGATCATGAAAGATGCATTTAATGCCGTGTACAAAACTGCAAATGATTATAAAGTGTCGATGCGCATTGCGGCCTACATGGTGGCCATTGATAAAGTGGCAAAAACCTACAAGTACAGAGGTGGTTATTAGTAATCTGATTCTTAATTCGACATTCGTAATCTTCATTTCTTATGACTATTCATAGAGAAGGGCGTACACTGTTGTTTGTTTTATTGATTATCCTGGTGGGTATCATATGGGCATTCGATTATTTTTTCCCTGAAGCCACGGTTATACGAAACATCGTGATTGGGGTGGGTATTGTTTTTTACCTCATCGTACTCCAGTTTTTCCGCAACCCGGTTTTTAAGGTGGCCAAAAATCCCAACCATGTACTCGCACCAGCCGATGGGAAAGTTGTAGTGATTGAAGAAACAGAAGAAACCGAATACCTCAAAGACAGACGCAAGCAGATTTCCATTTTCATGTCGCCTGTTAACGTGCATGTAAATCGCATGCCTGTGGGTGGCAGCGTAAGCTACTACCGCTATCACCCCGGTAAATATTTAGTGGCCTGGCACCCGAAATCCAGTACAGAAAATGAGCGTACAACGGTGGTGGCTAAAATGGAAAATGGTGTGGAGGTGTTGTTCAGGCAAATTGCCGGTGCGCTGGCCCGAAGAATTAAATGTTATGTGAAGGAAGGACAAACGCTTGAACAAGGCCAGGAGTTTGGCTTCATCAAATTTGGTTCCCGGGTTGATATTTTTCTTCCACTTAATGCCAAAGTGAACGTTCGGTTGGGTGATAAAACAACAGGAGGCAAAACAGTTATTGCCGAGTTTAAAGCATAATACTCCCTTTGCAGGGCGCATTGTCCGCTTAAAATATATAATCAACAACCGGGAGCTTATCTACCGGAATGTGCGTACCTTTACAGATAGTTAAAGGAGTATTCAAAAGTTAGTTGTTCTAGTAGTTTCAATCTTCCGAATTCTTTATCCCCGGCATTTGCGAAGGAAAAGTTATTCAGTTGCCAACCTCTGAAGTCAAAATTCTTACTTATCTTTCAGGCTACCCTTTCCTAAAAAAAGTATTTTTTTTATGAGCAGAGCAGCATCCATTAAATTCCCGCACGTTAAACAGGACTTTTTCATTACGCTAAATCAACGTGTAAATGATTATTTCAAAATCAATGAATTAAACCGTCATGGTAATGCCGAGATGGTAATTAAAAGCATTTGCATGTTCGCCTTGTACTTTGTACCGTATGCTTTGATACTTTCAGGCCTGGTTACAAATGTATGGTTGGTGATGGGATTGGTTTTTGTAATGGGTCTTGGTGTAGCCGGTATTGGATTATCTGTTATGCACGATGCAAACCACGGTGCGTATTCGGGTAAGGCATGGGTTAATAATCTGGTGGGGTATTCCCTGAACCTGGTTGGCGCAAATGCTTTTAACTGGAAGGTTCAGCACAACGTATTGCACCACACCTATACAAATGTACACGATGCGGATGAAGATATAAGTCCAAGAGGTGTGTTACGTATGCACCCGGCATCCCCCTGGCTGCCGATCCATAAATTTCAACATCTGTACGCCTGGTTTTTCTATGGGTTGATGACCATTGTGTGGGTGGTAGTTAAAGACTTTGTCAGAATTATCAGATATAACCAGCAGGGATTGGTAAAGAAGCAGAAAACGCATGTGGTTAAAGAGTGGTTGATCTTACTTGTCACCAAAGCCGTTTATGCAACCTACATTTTTGTTATCCCGGTGTTGGTGCTGCCATTTGCTTGGTGGCAGATATTGCTGGGTGCACTGTTTATGCATTATGTAGCCGGGTTCATACTGGCCATTATTTTCCAACCCGCTCACGTTATTGATGGCACCGAGTATCCGGAGCCGGATGAACAGGGCGTACTTGAGAACACCTGGGCAGTACACCAGTTGCATACCACAACAAATTTTGCGCAGAACAACAAATTATTATCCTGGTATGTAGGCGGGCTTAACTACCAGGTGGAACACCATCTATTCCCCAATATATGCCATGTGCACTACCGGAAGATATCAGAGATTGTTAAGGCAACGGCCCACGAATTCGGACTACCTTATAAAAGCGAACCAACTTTTATGAGTGCACTGGCCAGCCACACCCGGTTGTTGCGCGAACTCGGAAGACAACCAGCGATGGTAAGGGCTTAAGCGGACTGTTGAAGTTTAGCTCACCACAGCATCAAAGGCTTTCGTAAAGGCTTTCATTTCCTCCAACGTACCAATGCTCACGCGGCACCATTCTTTGTTATTATAATCCCAAACACGGATTTGGAAGCCCCGCTTTTCGGTTTCTTCCAGAATGGTTTTGCCATCTTTTGGAGCGGGAAAGAAAACAACATTTGCTACCGATTTTCCGTACGCCCAATTCTTACTGTCTAAGTAGTTGAAAAGATGTTGACGCGCTTCAGCGTTCTTCTTGCGTGTCATTTTGATAAATTCATAATCTTCCAAACTGGCTTTTGCCGCGGCAAGTCCTGCTTGGTTGTTGTTGCCCCATACCTGTCGGGCACCAATTTCCCGTAACGTATCGGGCTGACCCATCATATAGCCAATGCGTAAGCCGGCCAGTCCGTAAATTTTTGAGAAAGTCCGGCATACAATAACATTATGCCCTTCCTTCACCAGGCTAACCATAGATTGTTTTTCGTATTGGTCTAAAAATTCAACGTAAGCTTCATCCACAAACACGGTTGCTTTCTTCGCCATCTCTATACAGAAATTTCTCAGTTTGGTAGGGTCGAGAACCGTGCCCGTAGGATTGTTTGGATTCACCACGAAAATGATTCGCGTGTCTGATTTCACAGCCGAGGCCATCGCCTCCAGGTTATGCACCATGTACTCATCCAGGTTAACCTGATCCCAGCGGGCATTAAATTTTTGTGCGTAATCCATCAGCAACCGAAACGTTGGAAAAGCCGAGAGCACTGCGCCACCTTCCAACCCCACCGACATCCCCGTAAGGCAAAGCAATTCAGATGAACCGCAACCCATGAGCACATACTCCGGATCAACGCCTTCTTTTTGGGCGATCACATCACGCAGGCTTCGGGCTACATCGTGTGCATACCGGTTTCCCTCTGCCATACTTCCCAGGATTGCTTTTCTTGCCTTCTCCGAGGGCCCGTACGGATTTTCGTTGGAACCCAACCGGATTAATTTCCCATTGTTCAAGGGCTCCATACCGTGTAACCACTCCGCGCGACTTACCGGTGCGGCCATTAACTGGTTGGCAAGGGTTAAACTTAACGGTAATCCGGCACTAGCTGCCAGTGCCGACTTAAGCCATTGTCTGCGGGTTGTCATGGTAATGGGTTTTGTGAATAACTATTACGAATGTAACAATTTCCAAAAGCAATGTCATCCTAAACAATCCCCATTTTCTTCATCAGAAAAGTGGCGTTCATTTTTTCGGCTATACCGCGTTTTAAACGGTAATCGAATGAAAGCTGATCGTTTTCAATGGTAGGTTCGAAATGATAGTTGATTACCTCGTTGGGATATTCAGTTTCCAGATTACCCAGGGCCAAATCGTGTGTGGCAATAACGGCCAGGCACGTGTGCTGAAGCAATTGTTTCACCAGGGCAATGGAGCCTTGCAGTTTATCGTTTGAGTTGGTGCCTTTAAGAATTTCATCGAGCAGGATCAGCATGGGTTTTCCGCTTTTCAATTCGTCCACAATGGTTTTCAAACGCTGAAGTTCAGCGTAGAAGTACGATTGATGGTCTTTCAGCGAATCGGTTGTGCGCATTCCGGTTCGTAGACTGATGACCGGGCAATGGAATTCGCGTGCACAAACTGGAGCGCCATTAAGCGCCAGCACCAGGTTTACGCCAAGCGTGCGCAGAAAGGTACTCTTGCCGGCCATGTTGGCACCGGTAATAATAAAAACCGTATGCGGTTCGCCCAGGGTTATTGAGTTGGGAATGCGTACCTGTTCCTGCAACAACGGGTGCCCCATATCCACCGCGTGTATCGTCTGCTTCGCTGAAAGTGTAGCGTAATTGTATGAAGCGTGGTTGTAAGCGTATGTACTGAAGCTGTTCAATACTTCCATAGTGCTGATGGCATTCAACCATCCTTCCAATTCAACTGCATTTTTAAATTTCCATTTCTCCAACCGGTAAACACATTGAAGATCATACAGCAGTAACGCATTCACCACCAGGCTGGTCATCACATTTAGCCGGGCATCCAGAGCGCTCATAAGGGAAGCGAGTTTTGAGACTCTGGTTTCCGCCTGATGAGTTTTAGATTGTAATGCGGATAATATTTCTGCACTAAACTTTTGCCCGTTAATTACTTTCAGTAAGCGCGCGTAATGCTCCAGCACTTCCTTTTTGCGACTCACATAATCATGAAAAACACTAATGCGTTTGAAATAAAACCCTGTTATTGTCCATTGGGTTAGCACCAGCGTAATAGCGAATGGTTTAGCCGTAGAAATAAAAAATGAAAGTATTACCGCGCTGAGGGTAATGATCGGTAAT
>CAZOYJ010000068.1:0-16916 GCA_964583905.1 uncultured Roseivirgaceae bacterium | reverse complement strand
AAGAAGGAATTACTGATCACCCGCACGTTCAACGCACCGGTGGAGTTGGTATGGAAAGCCTGGACCGACCCCGAGCACCTGATGCGCTGGTGGGGGCCAAAAAATTTTACGACTCCCGTTTGCAAACTCGATTTTCGCGTAGGCGGAAAGTACCTCTACTGCATGCGTTCTCCGGAAGGCCAGGATTTCTGGACCACCGGAACATTTAAGGAAATTATTCCGCTCAGGAAAATTGTCTTCACCGACAGCTTTGCTGATGCGGACGGTAATGTAGTGTCTGCATCTCACTACGGAATGGCCGATGATATTCCGCAGGAACTGTTGGTTACGCTCACATTCGAATCGGTTGACGGAAAAACAAAACTCACCTTACGCCACGAAGGCATGCCAGCCGGTGAAATGAGCGAGATGACCGCAGCTGGGTGGAATGAAATGTTCGATAAACTTGCTGAAACCTTATCCTAATCCCTTGTCAATCCTAATCTCACCCACCTTTTTTGCTCAAATCCCAATAATTGGGCTCGGTCTTGTCAGTTAATTGATTCCAGTAATCAGGGGTAACTCGGTGGCCATCGAGGGTGCGCAACTCGCGGTTGTAAACCTTTACTACCGGGTTGAAGGTAACATCGGGTGTGATGAGTGTGTAGGTTTGTTCCTGGCCTTCTTTGGGTGGATCAGTTTCTACAATCACCTCAACCTTGTTATGCGTTAGCAATTGTTGAAGGAAATCCAAGCGTGATTTGGGAATGTTCGCTTCAATGATGCGGAATGTTTTTCCGTCAATCTCTTTGGTTGGGTGTTGAAATTTATCGAGTGCCATCAGATGCTTAAACAAAGGTCCTTAATGTATTCATAAACCGGGCTGTAAAAACCGGTAACAATAATGCCCGCTACACACACTACCATGGAAACACGCATGGCGTTATCGGTGTTCACATAGGCAATGGGTGCTTCACTGGTGTTGATGAACATGGCCTTCACCACTAGCAGGTAATAATAGAGGGAGATGATGGTGTTAACTACCGCAATGGTCAGCAACGTATAAAAGCCGCCTTCGGCCACAGCCGTGAACAGGAAAAACTTTCCGAAGAAGCCGGCCAAGGGCGGAATGCCGGCCAATGAAAATAACGCCAGCATCATTACTAATCCCAGGCGCGGATTGGTTTTGTAAAATCCATTGTAGTCGTCAATGTTCAGTTTTCCGGTGGCGTGTTCAACGGCCTGCACCACGCCAAAGGCGGCCAGGTTGGAGAACACATACACCAGGATAAAGTAGATCACCGTGGCCATACCCAGTGCGCTCCCGTTAATCATGCCGAGCATAATGAACCCGGCTTGTGCAATGGAAGAAAAGGCCAGAAACCGTTTCAGGTTTTGCTGGCGGATGGCAAACAGGTTGCCGATGGTCATGGTGAGGATGGCGGTGGCGTATAGTACATCTTGCCAGATGCCCTGAATGGATGGGAACAAAGTGAAGAGCAGGATGATCATGATGAACACGGCCGATCCTTTTGAGATCACCGACAAATACGAAGTAACGTTGGTGGGGCTGCCTTCATATACATCGGCTGTCCACAAGTGAAAAGGAACGATGCTGATCTTGAAGGCCAGTCCGGAGAAGAAAAAGATAAACCCAAGCACGGTTACCAGCGATTCGGTGAATTGAAACCCGGTAAAGTAAAGATTGCCTGTAACTCCATACATAATGGATAACCCGAACAACAGGATAGCCGATGAAAATGCCGCAGAAAGAATCAGCTTGATACCCGCTTCTGCCGATTTGCTTTTGTACTGATCGTAAGAGGCAAGTGCGGCAACGGGAATGGTGGTGAGTTCGAGGCCGAGGTAAAACATCAGGAAGTGCCCCGATGAGATCATGTAGTTTATACCGATAACGCTGGCGATGATCAGGATATAGAACTCGGTAATTTTTTCACGGTTGGCAGTGTTGTTCAGCCAGGCCACCGATTGTAAAAAGATTAGCAATACCCCAATGTTGAGAATGTTCTTCATCAGGATGCGCAGCGAATCGGTTACGTACATGCCTCCAAAGATGTTTCCCTGTGCCGCAGGAAGAAAACCGAGCACCGTAACGGCCGCCATCAGCACGGCCGCGATGAGGTTGATTTTTTTCTTGCCCTCCTCGGGCATCCCGATTTCCAATACCAGTAAAATCAACGCGACCGCCACCAGGGCCCATTCATGTCGCATTAACAATAGTTCATTTAAGCTCATAGTCTGTTTATAATTCTCTTCCTTTCCTTTGTGTTAACCTTAGAGAACTTTGTGGTCAATCATTTTTTTAACCACAGAGGACACAATAGATTTACACAAAGGGCACAAAGTTGTTACTTCAATATCACACCCAAACTGTTCATAATCATATCCGAAAGCCACAAGGGCGCCATTCCAATAATAACTATCGCGGCAATCAGGGTTACTGTGGCCAGCTTCTCATACCATTTTGCCGGTTCCAGGTTCTGATATTCTTCTTTTTTAATCGGACCCATCAATAACCCACCCACAACTCTTAATATATATACCGCTGTAACCACAATGGAAGAAATGGCAATGATGGTAATTACCCGGTGAAACAAATCAGGGTGTTGGAATGCCCCAACGAATATCGTCATCTCGGCTACGAAGCCGCTCAATCCGGGTAAGCCGAGGGAAGCCAAACCGGCAATCACATAACACACCGAAAGAAACGGAAGCACTTTCATTAATCCGCCCATCTCATGAACAATTCGCGTATGCGTGCGCGAATACAACATGCCGATCAGGGCAAAGAAGAGGGCCGTCATCAACCCGTGTGAGATCATTTGCAACACCGCACCGTTGCTGGCGGTTTTGTTCAGCATCAGTAGAGCAAACAACACCAATCCGCAGTGACTTACGGAGGAGTACGCGTTGATATATTTCAAATCGGTTTGGGCAATGACACCAAGTGCGCCATAGATCACGGAAATTGATGTAAGTATTAAAAATATCCACGCCATTTCGTTGGCGGCTTCGGGCATCAGGAAGATGGCTACTTTCAAACATCCGTATCCGCCCAGCTTCATCAGCACACCGGCATGAAGCATAGATACTGCTGTTGGTGCTGAACTATGCCCATCAGGTGACCAGGTGTGAAATGGAAACAACGCCCCGATTACACCAAACCCGATAAAGGTTAACGGAAAGAAGATGCGCTGCATTTCCATCGGGAAGTTTTGTTGGGCTAATTCCAGAATGTTGAAGCTGTGGGCTCCGTTTACATCCGAGTGGAAATAGATGCCGAGTATGCCGACTATCAGCAAGGCCGATCCGGCCATCAGCATCAGCGTCAGCTTCATGGCGCTGTATTCCTTTTTGCCGCTGCCCCAAATGCCAATGAGCAGGTACATCGGGATAACCGCCAGTTCAAAGAACAGAAACATCACAAACAAATCAAGCGAAATAAAGAACCCGAATACGCCTGTGGCCAGGATAATCAGCGAAGCAAAAAACTCCTTGTATTGATCTTTCACTTCCCAGCTTGCAAAGATGCCGGTAAAAATAACGATGGAGGTGAGCAGGATCATTGCCACGGAGATGCCATCCACGCCAATATCAAAATTAATGTTCAGACTAGGATACCATTCAAACCGGCTGCCGAATAATACGGCTTCTGTGTTTCCTGTGGCACGCTCTTTTAAAAATTCATACAGTAGATAAAAGGATAAGCCCAGCTGAATGCTCATGCCCACAGCCGAAAGTTGCTTTACCTGTTTGGATGAACGGGCAACCATAACTGCGAGAGCGGTGAATGCGGGAATGACGAGGAGTGAGATCAGCAGCATAATCTTAAGCGTTCGTGTAAAGCATAACCAAAACAATCAGGATAACTCCCGATAAAAATATATAGGCATAATGTTGAAGCTGTCCGGATTGCAGGCCTTTGATCTCTTCAGAAACCCTGTTTGTTACGGTTGCCGTAAAATCCATGAAAGCATCAATAATATGCCGGTCGAACCAGGCAATTGGTTGTGAGATCAGGTTGAAGATAATCCTCCTGGTAATGAACAAATAAATTTCATCGATATAGAATTTCCTGGACACTCCACGGTACAATGCACCCAATGAGCTTGAAATTTTTTCAGGTAAAGCCGATTCGCTTTTATATAACATCCACGCAATGGCAATCCCGACAACCGCCACAGTTACCGAAAGGATGGCTACGGTCATGTCAAGATGTGCCTGAAGAGGTTGGTTATCGGACGAAACATATTTTCCAAAAGGGATAAATCCTGCAAAGATTGAACCCACCGCCAGAATGATCATGGGTACGAGCATGATCGCTGAGGATTCGTGTGGTGTGTGTGCGTAGGTTCTTTCCTTTCCCCAAAAAACGAGGAAGTATAACCGGAACATGTAGAAGGCAGTGAGGGCTGCTGCCAGTGCAGCAACACCAAAGTACATTGGGTTACTGGCCAGCGCAGCCGAGAGAATTTCATCCTTACTGAAAAATCCGGCAAACGGAGGAATACCGGCAATGGCTAAACAGGCAATCAGAAAAACGATGTGGGTAACGGGTTGATACTTTCGCAAGCCACCCATCTCCATAATATCGTTGGTGTGGATGGCGTGAATGATGGAGCCAGCCCCCAGGAACAACAATGCTTTAAAAAACGCGTGTGTGAACAAATGAAACATGGAAGCGGTAAAACCCAATCCATCTGCAGCATACCCTGAAACACCCAGAGCCAGCATCATGTAGCCAATCTGCGACATGGTGGAGAATGCCAGAATACGTTTGATGTCGGTTTGCGTGCACGCGATGATGGCCGCGAACAACAGTGTAAACGCACCAATGAAAGCCACCACATCCAACGCTTCGGGGGCATGAAAAGCATAGACCGGAAACATGCGCGCAACCAGGAACACCCCGGCCACCACCATGGTAGCGGCATGGATCAATGCAGAAACAGGTGTTGGACCTTCCATCGCATCGGGTAACCAGATGTGCAACGGAAACATGGCCGACTTACCTGCACCCCCCATGAAGATCAGCGTAAGCGCCCAGGTGAGTACCGAAATGCCGAGGAAGGAAGTTGCCGCCATGCTGCTGATCCCGAAGTTTTCAGGATCAGTGATGGCGATGAAGTCAAATGTGCCGGTGTAATACGAGAGAACGAGTATCCCAACTAAAAATCCGAAGTCGGCAAAGCGGGTAACGATGAACGCTTTCTTTGCTGCGGCTACTGCTTCGGGTTTATCGTAATAGTAACCGATCAGCAAATAAGAAGAAACCCCCACCAATTCCCAGAACATGTAGAGCTGAAATAAATTGGTGGCGATCACCAATCCCAACATGGAGAAGCTGAACAGCGACAGAAACGCGAAATACCGGTTAAATCCTTTTTCACCGTGCATGTAGCCCTGGCTGTAGATAAACACCATCAGCGAAACGGTGGTAATCACAACGAGCATCATCACCGAAATCGGATCGAGCATTACACCCATGTCGATTTGCAGCGTTTCGGTAAACTGAAGCCAGGTGATGCGGAAGGCAATTACTTTTTCAAATGCTGCCGATTGAAAGAAATACTGGTAGGCCGTGTACCAGGCTAATGCAGTGGAGGTTCCAATGGCCAGGGTGGCGAGCCAGCCGGCTACTTTGTGCGGAAGTTTGTCGCTGAATAAACCGTTGATGACAAAAGCAGCAAACGGCAGGAGTACAATAAGCAGGGTATAGGAAAAGTCCATCAGTATTTCATTTTAACTACCTCTTCCACGTCAATGGAGCGGATGTTGCGGTACAGGTTAATGAATATGGCAATGGCCACGGCCGCTTCGGCTGCAGCAATGGCGATAATAAACAAGGAGAAGAAATGCCCTTCGATGTTTCCGGGGAACAGGTACTGATCGAAAATGACAAAGTTGATGTTGACGGCATTGAGCATAAGCTCCACACCAATCAGCATGGTTACCAAATTTCTGCGGGTGAGAAAACCGTAGGCGCCAATAAAAAACATGAGGGTGGTAACTACGAGGATATGTTCTAAGGGAACGTGTTCAATCATGGCTTTGCAGAAGTTCGTTTGGCAATAACAATGGCGCCAACCATGGCTGCCAGCAATAAAATACTGATCACTTCAAACGGTAACACATAGCCGCCTTCGCCATAACTCAGCATGCGCATACCAATCAGGTTCATAGAAAACTCCAGTTGTTCGCCCGGTTGGCGTACAAAAACATGATTGGTGAGGGTATGAGTAGTCAGGGAAAAGCTGCCCAGGATAAGCACTGCGGTAACGAATGCTTTACCCCAGGGGGGAGGTTGCAATTCTTCGTTGATGTGGGTAGTAAGCAGGATGGAGAAAATGATCAGTACGACAATTCCACCGGCATACACGATAAGTTGCACGGCAGCCAGGAAGAAATAATCCACCATAAAGTAAATCGCGGCCGTGCCCGCCAGGGCAAACAACAAGTATATAGCGGCACGCAGAATTCTTCTAGAAGTGACTGCGAGGAAAGAGAACACCACCATAACCGTGGCGATGAAGTAAAATAGTATTGCGCTTGGTTCCATTATTTTATTCCGTCCATGATTTTAGAGCCAGGTTTATTGAGGGTCTTGGTGAGTTTCGACCGGTCGAACACGGCATGTTCAAACGTGTTGGCCATCACAATCGCATCGGTAGGGCAGGCCGGAATGCACAGGCCGCACATGGTGCACATTTGCAGGTGGTATACAAATGTATCCAGTGCTTTAACTTTTCGGCCGTCAACATCAACCTTTTTATGAATGATTTCGATGGTTCCGTTCGGGCATGCCACTTCGCAAGCTGAGCAACCCGTACAGCGGTGCTCATTGTTTTCGTTGTGGAGCAATACCACCTCTCCGCGGAAGCGTTCAAACATCTTGAGGGTATCGCGGTTTTCAGGATACTGCTGCGTAATGATTTCCTTTGGATGGGTGAAATAATGCCCGGTTACGCGCATGCCCTTCATCAGCGATTTCAGCCCGAAGAAAATTTCCTTGAAATAATTGATAAAGCTTTTCATCCAATTCGTTTAAATCCTGTTCAGATACCTGATTAAAAGTGCCACCCTACCAACCCAATAAACGCCATCAGTAAAATGTTCACCAGGTTAATGGGTAATAAATATTTCCATTCCAATGTTAACAGTTGATCGATACGCAACCGCGGGAACGTCCAGCGAAACCACATCATCATAAAAATCATAAACGATACTTTGCCGAAAAACCAAACAATGGGCGGAATGAAATCCATTACGGCATTGAAGCCTTCCCAATGGCCGATGTGAAAAGGCATCCAGCCGCCCAGGAACACCGTGGCGCCAATGGCCGACACGATAAACATGTTGGCAAACTCCGCTAAAAAGAAGAAGGCGAACTTCAACCCGGAGTACTCGGTGTGAAATCCGGCTGTTAATTCCGATTCAGCTTCGGCCAGGTCGAAAGGTCCGCGGTTGGTTTCGGCCGTGCTGGCAATCAGAAAAATCACAAAGGCAATCATGGCGGGGATGTGACCTTTAAAAATCCACCAGCCATCGGCTTGCGATTCTACAATTACGCTGAGTTGCAGACTGCCGGTAAGCACCACGATCGTAAGCAGCGACAGGGCCACCGAAAGTTCGTAGCTGATAATCTGCGCACCTGAACGCATCGCTCCAATGAGCGAATATTTATTGTTGGATGACCACCCGGCTAACAAAATTCCGATTACTCCGAGGGATGAAACCGCAGCGACATACAAAATACCAATATCAAAATCGAGGGCATGCAATCCTTTGGCAAACGGAAGCGCAGCAATGGCCATGAAGGCGGCAATCATCAGGATGAACGGTGCAAGGTTGAATAAAAACTTATCTGCTTCCTTGTTAATAAGGGGCTCCTTTAATAAGAGTTTGATAACGTCTGCCAGTGTTTGAGCCGTGCCCCACTTACCCACGCGCATGGGGCCAAGCCGTTGCTGGAAGAACGCACTTATTTTCCGTTCGGCATACACAAGTATCAGTCCGAGAACGGCAAACAGAATCATAAACGCGATACCTACCAGCACCATTTCCACAAGGGTTACCGCGTAGGGCGACATACGTTCCGATAACCATTCGTGGATGGCTGAGGTCATGTACGAAAAATCATATAAAAATTTCATCGGTCGATATCGGGGATTACTAAATCAAGGGTTGACATAATGGCCACGAGGTCTGCGATTTTACAGCCTTGCGCCATGTGGTTGAGGGCCGAAAGATTACTGAAACCAGGCGACCTGAATTTCAACCGGTACGGACTTTTTTGTCCTTCGCTGATAATGTACACGCCAAATTCTCCACGCGCGGTTTCTACTTTCTGATAATATTCTCCTTTCGGAAGTTTGATCACGGCTTTGGTGGGCGCTTTGAATGGCCCTTCCGGAATGTTGTCGATCAGTTGTTCGATGATGGAAAGCGACTCCCACATTTCATCGATGCGGCACTTGTAGCGTGCAAAGCAATCGCCTTCGGTTCGTAAGATTTCGTTGAACTTTACTTTATCGTACGCGCTGTAAGGATGATGTTTCCGAACATCACAGGAAAAACCGGATGCTCTTCCTGCGGGACCGGTAACACCAAATGAAATTGCATCTTCTTTGGTAAGGTGCCCGATGCCTATGGTGCGTTCTGTGAAAATAATATTGTTGGAAAGCAGGGTATCGTATTCGGGTAACTTCTTTTTAAAGTATTCAACAAAGTCCTTTGTTCTTTTCTGAAAGTTCGGATGGATGTCGAACATCAACCCACCCGGAACATTGTAGTTCATGGTGAGGCGCGCACCGCAGGTTTCTTCGAAAATATCGGTAATGAGTTCGCGGTCGCGGAAGCCATAAAGGAAAGAAGTGATGGCGCCCATGTCCATACCCATTACCCCCCACCAGAGTTGGTGCGAGGAAAGACGCGTAAGTTCACCTATAATCGTGCGGATTACTTTTACCCGATCAGGAATTTCCACCTGAAGGCCCATTTCAACTGCTAAGCATACCGCCTCATTATTAATATGGCAGGAAAGGTAGTCCATCCGGTCGGTGAGGTGCACGATTTGCTGGTAACTATCGTGTTCACACATCTTTTCAATGGAACGGTGGATGTAACCGATGTGTGGCTCCACCTTGCGAATGATTTCGCCATCCAGCGAAAGCACCAGGCGCAACACTCCGTGTGTTGACGGGTGCTGTGGCCCCATGTTGATGAAGTATTCTTCTGAATCGAGTTCTTGTGTGATAACTTCTTCCATGTCAGTAGGCAATCATGTTAACCGGGTCGGTGTAATCTTTGCGCATGGGGTACCCCACCCAATCATCCGTCAACAAGAGTCTTCTCAGATCGGGATGGTTTTTGAAAATGATTCCATATAAGTCGAACACTTCGCGTTCGTGAAATTCGGCTGTACGCCAAAGATGGCACACGGTTTCTATTTCAGGATTTTCACGCGAGTTGATTTTTCCTTTTATCACCAACTCATGATTGAGTGTGGTGGATTTAAGATGGTATACTACTTCCATGTGCTGTGGCCAATCCACGCCTGTGAGGCAAAACAAATAATCGAAAGAAGTTTGTGGTTTGGACTTGAGTTCGGAGAGGAGGGAGTACGTATTTTCGGAGGGAATGACAGCCTGAAGATATTGGGTGCCCTGGCTGAGTTCAGCCTCGGGTACCCGCTGCAGGATGAATTCTTTTAGTGCTTCGTTGGTCATGATTTTAAAGGTTAATATCGTATCAATTTCCAATCTTTATTTCATTGAACTTCTTATACGCTCGGTTTACTAAAATTTGCTTTACTCTATCGATAAGTGGCTATAAGGTCTGATGTTTATTATTACTGGCAAGCAGAATAAATATGGTCATGTCAAATTTTGGAAGATTCTGTTGGTGCTTTAAATTTTTGTCAAGTGTGATAAAAAAATCAAAACCATTTAAAACCATCAATCCAAGAAGTTCTCCGTTCTTTTTGCCGAGCCACCCCATCACGAACTGTTCTTGTTTCATAATCCTTCCCAAAATTGGTCATTACCTTGATGGGTATATTTTCGTCAAGCAAAATTTTCATTCAGAAACTTTTCAGTGGAAACAGATTTTCTTGCCATTTCCAAAACTTCTATGGCTTGCTCTCGCGTGACGGATGGAAAATTATCCAGAAATTCATCCAATGTTTCACCGGTTTCGATGTAATCAAACAATGACTGAATAGTGACTCGTGTTCCAGTGAACACTGGCGTTCCACCCATAATTTCCGGATCAATATTTACTGCGCGATACTTCATCAATCTTAACGTTAAGTTTCACGGGTTTTAGTCAAACAAAATCTTTCATCGGATCGCGTGGATCACTCACCGATTCACCACGAATCTTTTTTTGCAGTTGCAATATTCCATACAGCAGTGCTTCCGGCCGGGGAGGGCAGCCCGGAACATACACATCCACGGGGATAATATGGTCAGCGCCTTTCACTACGGAATAGGTATTATAATAGAATGGTCCGCCTGAAGTAGCGCATGCACCCATGGCGATGACATACTTCGGATCGGCCATCTGATCATATAACCTTTTTAACACCGGGGCCATTTTGTTTACAATGGTTCCGGCAATCACAATCAAATCGGCCTGGCGGGGTGTGGCGCGCGCTACTTCCGTTCCAAAGCGTGACCAGTCGTGGCGGCTGGCACCGGTAGCCATCATTTCAATGGCGCAGCAGCTGGTACCGAATACAAGCGGCCAAAGCGAATTGGAGCGGGCCCAGTTTACGACACTATCTATGGAAGTAACCACAATGTTGCTTCCAGGTCCGCGTACGATTTCTCCCGGGAAATCCTTTAAGAGTTCTTCGTGCTGCTGCGGATTTATGGTATTTTGTGTTACTCCCATTTCAGTGCTTTCTTTTTCCAGGCATATAATAATCCTAATCCGAGTACGAGAAAGAAGATAAGTATTTCAATAAAGGCCGGCATGCCCACTTCTTTCATCACCACCGCCCACGGAAAGATGAAAACGGTTTCCACATCGAAGATCAGGAACATGATGGCAAACAGGTAATAGCCTACCCGAAATTGAATCCACGAAGTGCCCTGGGTTGGAATGCCGCACTCGTACGGTTCTGCTTTTTGTGCATTCTTCGATGAAGGCGCGAGCAGGTTGGAAACCAAAATGCCAACGCCCACCATAATAACACCACACAGAAAAAATATGATCAATGCTTCACTACTCATTTACGCTATATTAATTCGTTTAACTCGTACATATAAATAATCAGACATCTATAAAGAGCATATTTAAATTAGCAGTAGGCAAAAGGCAGTATGCAATTTTGCTTTAGTTAAATTTTCACTATCAAGTACTTTTCACCAGCGCTCACCTTTTTATTTTTAAACCATTGCCTACTGCTCAC
Organism: uncultured Roseivirgaceae bacterium; assembly: GCA_964583905.1. Taxonomy (GTDB): domain Bacteria; phylum Bacteroidota; class Bacteroidia; order Cytophagales; family Cyclobacteriaceae; genus UBA2336. Next base: position 5,500 of record CAZOYJ010000068.1, on the reverse strand, counting down.
TGCCAACTGCTTACTATTTAATTTCCCACGTTTCTCCACTTTCCAGCAGGTCATCTACAGAGTGATAGCGTGCATTGGCGGTAATTTGTTCGCGTTCTTCTGCAAGCGCTTCATCGTAGGTTTTAGCCCGCACTTCACGAATCACGCCCAGGGCCATCGGGTAATGAGGTGGAGCCATGCGTGCGAGCATCAGGTGCAGGGTTGGATCTTCGTTGTACGCATCGTGTACGAGGATATCGTTTTCCGTTACGCCATTCTCACCTATGGTCACCACTTCTAATTTAAAACCGTTTAGCCGTAAGCCTTTTTTATTTTCTTTTCCAAAGAGTAAGGGCTTGCCATGCTTCACATGAAGTTGGAAATCATCGCGGTTTTCTTTGTTGGTAACTTTGCCGTGGGCTTCATCATTGAAGATTACACAGTTTTGTAACACTTCTACCAATGATGTTCCTACGTGTTTAGCGGCATGTACAAAAATTTCCGTCATCAATTTCGGGTTGGTATCGATGGTACGGGCATAAAAGGTGCCTTGAGCACCGATCACCAACTCGGCAGCGTGGAAGGGTCGTTCAACCGATCCATAGGGTGTTGATTTAGTAATCAAACCGGTAGGAGAGGTTGGTGAATATTGGCCTTTCGTTAATCCGTAAATCTCATTATTAAACAGAATGATGTTGATGTCGATGTTTCTGCGTAGCGCATGGATGAAATGATTACCTCCGATGGCCAGCGCATCGCCATCGCCTTGAATTTCCCACACACTGAGTTTAGGATTAGCCAGTTTAACGCCCGTGGCAACAGCCGGTCCGCGGCCATGAATGGTATGAAACCCATACGTGTTCATATAATATGGAAAGCGTGCGGCACACCCGATACCGGAAACGAAAACATAATTTTCGCGGGGAATGCCTAATTGCGGCAAGGCGTTAGTCATAGCCGAGAGGATGGAGTAATCGCCACAACCCGGGCACCAGCGCACCAGTTGGTCGCTTTCAAAATCTTTTTTGGTGAGCGGTTTCTGCTGGGGTATATCTACTGTATTTTCCATGGGATTCAATCTTTAAGGTTTTCAATAAACACCTCTTTTAGTTCGGTTACCAGGAAAGGCTGGCCCTGGATTTTGGTGTAGGATAGAATATTCATTCCGGGGAATTTGCTGCGCAGCAACGAAGCAAACTGGCCCATGTTCAATTCGCACACCAATATTTTATCATACTTTTCAAAAACGGCTTTCGTGTTTTTAGGCAACGGGTTGATGTAGTTGAAATGTACAAAGTCTATTTTCTTGTTAGCACCTTGCAATTCGGCAACGGCTGTGTTTAGTCCCCCAAAGGTTCCACCCCAACCCACTACCAATAATTTTCCATCGCCATTCCCAATCACTTCCAATTCGGGAATGTAGTTGGCTACGCGCTTTACTTTTTCAGCGCGGATACGCACCATATTTTCATGGTTCATCGGATCGTACGAAACGTTTCCGGTTTTTTCCTGCTTTTCAAGTCCACCGATTCGGTGTTCAAAACCAGGTGTGCCGGGTACAGCCCATCCACGGGCTAACGATTCCGGATCGCGAACGTAGGGATAATACACCCCATTATCTTTTTTCGGTTCTTTTATGGAAATGCCGGGGAGATCGCTTGTTTTCGGAAACTTCCAGGGTTCGGAACCATTGGCCAGGTAGCCATCGGTTAACAGAATCACCGGGGTCATGTGTTCAACGGCAAGTTTGGCAGCCATGAAAGCAAAGTCGAAACAGTTGGCCGGTGTGCTGGCCGCCAGCACAACCGCAGGACTCTCACTGTTGCGTCCATACACGGCAATGTTGATATCGGCTTGTTCCGTTTTGGTGGGTAATCCCGTTGACGGGCCACCACGCTGAACGTCTATTACCACCAGCGGAATTTCTGCCATTACAGCAAGGCCGATCGCCTCGCCTTTTAATGCAATGCCTGGTCCCGAGGAAGTAGTAACCCCCATTTGTCCTGCATAGCTTGCGCCAATGGCCGAACATACAGCTGCAATTTCATCTTCGGCCTGCATGGTGATTACACCCAGGTTTTTATGGCGTGAAAGTTCATGCAGGATATCGGAAGCCGGTGTAATGGGGTAAGAGCCAAGAAACAGTTTGCGCCCCATTTTTTCGGTGGCGGCCATCAGTCCCCATGCGGTTGCAATGTTTCCTGAAATGTGGCGATACCTCCCTTTCTCAATTGAAGCCGGGGGTATTTTATACATGGACGGCAGGGCCTCAATGGTTTCGGCATAATGGAAACCTGCATTGAGTGCGCGCTTGTTGCCTTCGGCAAGTGCCGGAGTTTTTTTGAATTTTGAATCGATGTACTTTTCAGTTTCCTTCAGTGAGCGATCGAACAACCAGTACATCATGCCGAGCGCAAACATGTTCTTGGAACGCATGATGCTCTTGTTATCCAACTGAAGTCCTTCAAGTGTCGTTTTGGTGAGCGAAGAGATGGGTGCCTCCACCACATTATAGTCGGCAAGCGTTCCGTCTTCAAGCGGGTTGGTTGTAAAGCCAGCCTTTTCGATATTCCGAAGGACAAAGGCATCAAGATCAACAATAATGTTCCCGCCTTTGCGCACATACGTAAGATTTGATTTTAGCGCGGCAGGGTTCATGGCCACCAATACATCGGCCTGATCGCCCGGTGTATAGATGTCAATTCTCCCGATTTGAACCTGGAATCCGGAAACGCCTTCCACGGTGCCTTGCGGTGCACGAATTTCAGCCGGGAAATCGGGGAATGTGGCCAGGTCGTTGCCCCATAATGCTGAAGTGAAACTGAACTGTGAACCGGTTAGCTGCATTCCGTCTCCGGAATCGCCCGCAAACCGGATAACCACTTTTTCCAGTTCCTGGGTTGGTTTTTTGCCGTTTACTATGGTCTCACTCATGGATTTTCAATTTGGTCTGTTAATTTACATTACCCGGCTCATATTAACTACCGGCTTTTTAAAATTGGCCCAGTTTAGATTTATTCGTTACCTTCAAGTATGACTTAAATCAATCCGTAACCTAAATTAAATCAGCCTATGCCCTACATTATTTGCGAACCCTGTGTAAGTACCTGTGATACAGCCTGTGTTGATGTTTGTCCGGTAGATTGCATTCACGGCCCTATTGATAAAGAGGGGAGTGGAGCGGAAGTAAAAGAACCCGGCTTTGATAAAAACGGAAAACAGCTCTATATAAATCCCGAAGTGTGCATTGATTGCGATGCCTGTGTTCCGGCTTGCCCCGTGGAAGCCATTTTCGAAGAAAGCCAGGTGCCGGAACAATGGAAAAACTACATTCCCCTGAATTATGAATTTTTTGGGGTGCAACCGCCCGCTTAACCAAAAGAGATGTTGAAGTAGGATGTCTTGCATGATCATGCAGGACATTTTTTTGAGTAGGAAGTGATCCGGTATCGTTATCTTCGTTGGCATGATCAAAATCCTGAACACGCAACAGATTAAAGACCTCGATGCCTACACCATCCGGAACGAGCCCATAGCCTCCATTGACTTGATGGAGCGCGCCTGCCGGTCATTTTGTTCTTGGTTTACCGATCGGTTTGATCCAATGAACCGCGTTGGCGTTGTGTGCGGCACCGGCAACAACGGTGGCGATGGCCTGGGCATTGCGCGCATGCTGAAATCGTGGGATTATCCGGTACAGGTTTGGATTGTTAAAGGTAGCGTTGCCGAGTCGGAAGATTTTAAAATCAATTTATCCCGGTTGCAAGGCGTAGTTGAAGTCAATTACCTTGAGGAAGGATTTGACAGCGAGGTTTTTTCAGGTTGTGCTGTATTAATGGATGCCATTTTCGGCTCAGGGCTTTCACGCCCACCGGAAGGCATCTATGCAGAGGTTATTAAAGCGATAAACCGTGCTGATGCGATACGTGTGGCGGTGGATATTCCATCCGGGTTAATGGCCGATAAGCCTTCTGTGGGTGCGATTGTACAGGCCCAGTACACCGTTTCATTTCAATTACCGAAACTGGCATTTTTCTTTCCTTCCAACCATGCGTATGTGGGCACCTGGTGTACGGTGGATCTCGGGTTAAGCAAGGATGCAATGGACACATCCGAAACCAAACATTGGCTGCTAACCAAAAGAAGTATCAGTAAACTCCTGAAGCCACTTCAGAAGTTTGATCATAAAGGCAACCGTGGGCATGCCTTGCTCATTGCCGGAAGTTATGGCAAGATGGGTGCAGCCGTATTGGCAGCACGCAGCGCACTGCGGACCGGAATTGGATTAATTACGGTCCACACGCCAACATCGGGTTATGAAATTATTCAAACCTCGGTACCCGAAGCAATGACCAGCATCGATGATTCGGAATTTTGTTTTTCTTCGGTTCCGGATTTAACGTCCTACCATGCGCTTGGAATCGGACCGGGAATCGGACAGGATAAGAATACTGTAAAGGCATTACGGGATGTACTAGAAAAGTTTGGAAGGCCGGTGGTATTGGATGCCGATGCGCTTAACCTAATTGGTGCAAACCGCGAACTGGTGCATGTTATTCCGGCTGGGAGCATTCTTACGCCTCACCCGAAAGAGTTTGAGCGACTTGCCGGCACCTGGAAGAATGACTTTGAACGACTGGAAAAGCAAAAGGAATTCGCGAGGGCCCATTCCGTTATAGTGGTGTTGAAGGGTGCGCACACCTCCATTACCTCGGCCGAAGGAAAAGTTTATTTCAACAACACCGGCAACCCGGGCATGGCCACCGGGGGCATGGGCGATGTATTGACCGGCATCCTAACTGCGTTGTTGGCAGGGGGGTATTCTTCTCTGGAGGCAGCACAGGTGGGCGTATGGATTCATGGATTGGCCGGAGATGAGGTTGCGATCAAACAAGGCACTCGTGGTATGGTTGCATCGGATGTGATTGACCATTTACCGGCTGCATTCAGGCGTTTAACGTAAAATTTTTGCAGGGTTTAAACCTTTTACCGATTTTCTGCATCTATACGGGATAACCTGACCAACTTTTGGATCAGTATTTGCGTAAATTAGGGATATGAAAAAGTCTGTACGTGTTTGTTGTGTACTCGCCTTCCTGTTCACGGCAGCCACCAGTTGGGGGCAATCGGCTGAACAGGCTATGCAACAGGAGCGGACTTCCCTCAACAAAACCATTTCCCTTTATCCTAACCCGGCCGTTGACTTCATAGAAGTAAATCTCGATTACCTCCAGGCCGACAAAGTAAAACTTACCCTCTATAATATCATTGGCAACGAAATGAGGGCCGAAACCGAAGCGGTGGGTGATCACAAAATCCGCATTCGTGTAAAGGAATTTGCTGCCGGCTACTACCTGATCGCTTTACGCGATGAAGAAACCAAGTTTAAGGGGACGTATAAGTTTTTGAAGCGGTAAAAAATTAGTCCTTTGCCATTTCCCTGGCTTTTTCAACAAACCCCTCAACCTCCTCCTCCTTTGTATCAAACGAACACATCAGCCGGCATTCGTTGGTGCGGTCG
>CAZOYJ010000067.1:0-16972 GCA_964583905.1 uncultured Roseivirgaceae bacterium | reverse complement strand
AACCGTTAACAGAAATCTTTCAAGCTACCAAGTGTATGGGAGTATGCATACCATAAGTATGGCAGGATGATAAAACCGGAAACTTGATTTATTTCAATTCCCCCGGAACTTCGCTGAAGCTTCTGCGCGGGAATGCACGCCTAATTTGTGGTAAATATTCTTGATGTGCGAGTTGAGTGTTTGAACGGAAATGTTGCACTTATCCGCAATGTCTTTGTAGGTTAATCCTTCCATCAACAACTCCAGAATTTCAAGTTCGCGCCTGGTCAGACTATATTCCTCTGGATTTTTTACAATTGGCTTTTTATGGAAAAATTCCATCACCTTGCGGGCGATAATTCCATTCATAGAAGATTTTCCGTCATACACGTCCTGGATGGAATCGATTACTTTTTGTGGAGAATCTTTTTTTAACAAGTACCCGTCAGCGCCCGCCTTTATGGCTGCAAAAATTTTGTCTTCATCTTCAAAAACCGTAAGCATAATAACCTTCACTTCCGGAAATGCGCGTTTAAGCTCTTCAACCCCTTCAATGCCGCTTTTCCCCGGCAGGTTAATGTCCATGATCACCACTTCGGGATGGTGCTTTCTCACATCTCCAATGATTTGCGTACAGTTGTCGGTGGCAAAAACAGGGATAACCTTTTCGGAATTCAATAAAATGGTTCGAAGCAGTTCCCGGTACCGGGAATCATCTTCCACTATGGCTGTTCGTATCATACCTGATGCGTGTAAGTTGCAGGTTTATATCTGTATTCCGTATCCCATATTTATGGGATTTTTAATCCTCCCACATTCCTCAACCGGTACTCCAATTGTACCCGTGTTCCCTTTCCCAACTCACTATTGATGTGTAATGAAGCCCCCACCATTGCGGCACGTTTTTTCATGTTGGCCAATCCTGAGTGATTAATCAAGTCGCCTTGTTTGGGCATCAACACAAATCCCTTTCCATTATCCTTCACGGTAATTACAAGGGTTGGCTCATTAAAGGCTATTGAAACCTCTACTTCGTTACCTTCTGAATGTTTGATCACATTATTCAGGGTTTCCTGTACAATGCGAAACAAAATGATCTGTTGTTGCGGATCGATGGGAAATTCAACACCCTCGCTGGTATACCGTACTTTGAAAACTTTTGATTTTCTTAAACGGTCAAGTTCAAAGCGAACAGACTGGGCAAAACCTCTTCGCTGAATGTTTTCGGGGTTGATGCTGCGCGAAATGTCGCGGAGTATCTCCATGGCTTCATCCAGCAGGGCGTGCGCATCGCCCGATTCTTTTTGCTCGTGGGTAAGAGCCGGTGATTTCAAGTGCACCATGGCCATAGAAATCAACGTGCCTACATTGTCGTGAAGTTCGTGGGAAATGGTTTCGAAGGTTTGGGCTTGCGTTTCCAGCTGGGTACGCAACACTTCCTTATCGTAATTGCTTTTCATTTCCAGCAGTTCTTTTCGATGCCTGAATTTTCTCCGTTGCCCGATGAATACGGCTAAAATAATGAGTACTGCCAGAATCAGGGTTACGAGCGTACTCCCGATGAGCATGAGGATTACTTCGGATTCGGATAATTTTTCCGGCATAGGAATGCAATTATCACCAGAACGTTTAGAAAGATAGTGAATCCGTTGCTTATATAGCGGTGGTAGAGCACGGTAATCTGGTAGTGATTCTCTTCCAGGTAATTGAACATCGCCCAAAAGGGCACCGAACCGCCCAGGCTTACCAGCAACGCAAAGCTTAACCAGAAAAACGGATCGCGGGTAATCCACTGGTTGTCGGTGCTGATCAACAGTTGCCAGAAATAGGCTCCGGCAAGGAAAATGATAAACACACCTCCTACCACATAGGTAAACGATTGAAACACAAACAGGCCTTGCCAAAACAAACCGTTAACGAGCGCGAAAACAATGAAGGCGCCATAAAACACCTGGATGATGTTGCAAATCCACTCGGTCTCCAGAATGTCAAAATAAATTCGGGCTAGGTAAAAGAAATAAAAAAACATAAACAGGTTATACATCCACACATTGCTCCGGGTGTCTGTGTCGTCTAAGGAACCGCCATCAAGATTTTGGTCCCTCCACACCTCACTCTCGACCATCATAAACAAGCCAACCAATTCAATAGCAAACCACAGTAACCAGAGGTGTGAGAGTCTTTGTAAGGGAACGGGCGCCCGGATAAAATAAACCCGCAAACTTACCAGGGCAGTAAGTCCAACCATGGCCGTGGAGATCAAGAGGGCCAGATGGGGTGAGTCTTCCATTGTCTGCGCTAAGAAGCCTACCGAAGATACAGAAATTTGAATTCCCTATCGCTTATGCTCAAGAAAATGTTGAAGAATCAGCACAGCACTTATTTTATCTACATTCCCTTTTACTTGCCGGGCTTTCTTTTTCATGCCGCCTTCAATCATGGCGCGCTTGGCAATGGAGCTGGTGAAGCGTTCGTCTGCTTCATGAATGGGCTTGCCGGGAAAAGCAGTTTTCAACTCTTCCATTACTTTTCTTACCAATGGAGCCATTTCCGAATCTTCATTCTTCAGCGTTTTGGGCATACCGATAACAAATTCATCAACCTGTTCACGGCTAAGGTATGCTTTCAGGTAATTCAGTAACTCCACCGTGGGAACGGTGTCGAGTGACGTGGCGATAATGCGCAAAGGATCAGTAACCGCAAGGCCGGTGCGCTTTCTGCCGTAATCAATAGCCAGTATTCTTCCCATACCGGGCGTTAAGTTAAATGAGTTGCATTGCGTATAAAGAATTGAAAGTTGAGAAAGGGCAATTGACAATCTTATGATTTGTCATGAGCATCGTCCTAGTTAAAGCGGATGCGCTCGAAGAACAGTTGCTTTACTTTCGTTTCGAGCATCATGGCCTTGGGGAAGAGAATTTCGTTTTCAATGCGGGCGTGGGTAATCAAGGTTTTCTCGAAATCGCTTAGCTCGTTGTAAATCACTTTCATTTGAAGAGGAGCTCCGTCAGGTAAGGCGTAATCGTTGGTGATTTTCCGGATGCCTTCCATTTCATCATCGTGCGAATCGTGTTCAACGGCAAAACGCTGAATCGAAAAGCGTTCCATGGTATGGTAGAGCCGTGTGGGGATATACTGGCCTTTTGAAGCACGTTCCAATGCTTTGATGTAATTGAAAAGCGTGTCCTCCTCTTCGTAAATGTGGTGTATAAAATCTTCCACAAAAAGCGGCATCACAATTTTCAGGTCGCGTTCAATTTGCTGATATTCCTTGCGGTCGGCTTTAAATCCTTCTACCAGTTTGGCAATGTAGGGAAGCTTATGTTTGATGAATAAAAAGTGAGAATGTTTTAGGTATTCGATGATCAGATCAATCGGATAGGTGATGAGGGGCAATTCCGACTCTTTTAAATGCTGAGGTGATTCCAATTCACGGATGACCTGATCAAGGTGAAGTCCTTTTTTCAAACAGGCCTGTTCCAGGGTTATTTCAGAGTATTCTTCAAACAGAATTCCAAAATAAAAGAGCACGTAGGCATGTACGTAATTCTCCTCGACCAACTGCGCAATTCGCTTACTTTTTAATCCTGTAGCTGCCATATCTTCATCAAATATAGAGAAAGCGCTCAAAAAATCAGGCCCGGTTTGACGGCAATAGAATTCGAATTGAATTTTTCGCATTTTTAGCCCGTTTATATGGGATAAAACCCGGTTAACATTTGTGCCGGCTATTCGTTAACGACTACAGTTATACAGGAAATTATGAGTGATCAACCCAAAAATACGCCCTACCAGGTAGCCCTTCCGCTTGTGCTTTGCATCGGGCTTGCAGCCGGGGTGTTTATCGGAACCAGCTTTAACACCCAGAAACCTTCGCGTGATGTGGGCAAGGATGTACAGAAATTACGCGAAGTGCTGACCTACATTGATACCAAATATGTAGACGATATTAAAACCGATAAGCTGGTGGATGAGTCTATCCGGCACCTGCTTTCCAAGCTTGATCCACATTCGTCTTATATATCCGCCAGCGATCGCGTATTCGCCAATGAAGAACTGCGCGGAAACTTTGATGGCATTGGTGTGGAATTCAACATTTTCCAGGATACCATTGTTGTTGTAACCGCGCTTAGCGGTGGACCATCGGAAGCGTTGGGTATCCGTTCGGGCGATAAAATCATTAAAGTGGATGGCGATAACGTAGCGGGCATTGGCGTTACCACGCAAGATGTGATGCGCCTGCTGAAAGGCCCGCGCGGCACCGAGGTGCTGGTAACCATTCTTAGAAGTGGAAACCGTGAGCCGTTGGAATTTAAAATTGTCCGCGACAAAATTCCACAGTACTCCATCGATGTGTCGTACATGGTTACCAATGAAATCGGGTACATTAAACTGAACCGCTTTTCTGCTACCACCCGCGATGAATTTGCAAAAGCGCTGACAAAACTTAAAGGCATGGGCATGACCAAACTTATACTCGACTTGCAGGGTAATGGAGGCGGGTACATGAGCATGGCCATCGACCTGGCCGATGAATTTTTGCCTGCCGATAAAAAAATTGTGTATACCGATGGCAAAGACAAGCGGTTAAACACGGATGCCAAGTCTACCAGCCGCGGAAATTTTGAAACGGGCGATTTGATTATTCTGGTTAATGAAGGAAGTGCCTCAGCCTCTGAAATCCTGGCGGGTGCCCTTCAAGACAATGACCGCGCCCTGATTGTGGGAAGGCGTACGTTTGGCAAAGGGTTGGTTCAAAACCCATTTGATTTGAGTGATGGGTCGGAGTTGCGGTTAACCATCTCACGCTATTACACGCCCAGTGGCCGTTCTATACAAAAACCTTACGATGACGAGCAGGCGTATTCACTCGACATTATTGAGCGCTACAAAAAAGGTGAGTTTTTCCATGCCGACAGCATCAAACTTAACGACTCTTTGACGTTCAAAACCCTGAATGGGCGCACGGTGTATGGTGGTGGTGGCATTATGCCGGATTATTTTGTTCCGCTGGATACCTCCATTAACAGTCATTACCTCAACGCGTTGTATTCTTCGCTCTCCATTTTCGAATACTCTTTTAATTATGCCCAACAAAACAAGGAGTCGCTGGAAAGCAAAGGCCTTGATCACTTCAAGACTAAATTTACCGTAACCGATCAAATGCTGAACGACCTGGTGGCGCTTGGGCAGCGCAACAAGGTAAAACCCGATTACAAAGACTTACAGCGTAATAAAAAGGTGTTTCAATTGCATGTTAAAGCACAGATTGCCCGGAGAATCTGGGGCAATGACGGATTGTTTCCGATTATCAATGAAACCAACGAGATCTTTCTGCAGTCGATAAAGCTGTTTGACCGGATTCCGGAATTGAACCGGCAGCATTTATAAGTCTTTAACTTCCTTTTCGAGTGCGTTCTCTACTAACTGATTTAAAGATATTTTCAGTGCTGAAGATTTTATAACCGCCAAACGATGAATCTGGGGTTTTACCCGGACATTAAAACTTCCCTTTAATTCTTTGTCGGAGTCTTTTCCTAATTGTTGGCAAGTCGCGAGATAATCTTCCACCGCATCTTTGAAGGCTTTTTTCAATTTTGGAACAGAGTCAGCTTCAAAGGTTACAACATCGCGGATGCCATTAATCTTGCCAAAAAATATTTCATCTGGTGCGCTGAACTCAACTGTTGCCGAGTAGCCTTTGTGTTTCAGGATGTTTTTCATAATAAACCCTCCTCCTCAAGGTGGTCAATAATTATTTTAATTGCGTATCGCTTTAAAATTGGCTTCGGATGCGGTTCGTGCAAGCTGATAGATACTCTTGTTTTTGAATTATAAAATTTACGTCTTGATCCATCACCTTTGATTTCAGTATAGCCAAAGTGTGAAAATATTACCTGAACCTCCTGCCATGTTAAATCTGATGGCTTTCTTTTCAGGCGCGCCAAAGCCGCCTTCTCAAACTTGCTCATTTATAACGAATGTAACTAAAAAATAGTGGCTAAACTATTACGTTTTACTTGCTAATTTTGAGGGCAAATAATAGTCCTTATGTATTATCATCGCCTCGGTAATATTCCGCACAAGCGCCATACACAATTCCGCCAGCCCGATGGCTCTTTATATAAAGAAGAGTTGGTCAGTTCGGAAGGGTTTTCAGGAATTTATTCCAACCTATACCACATCCATCCGCCTACGCGGATAAAGCAACTTAAAGAACCGGTAAAATACGGGCCGAAGATCGTAGAAGATCATGGCTTGCAACAAACCCATCTGAACACCTCGAAAGTGACCACCACCGGTGAAGATTTTCTAAGTGCACGCAAAGTACTGTTGAAGAACAACGATTGCTCCATTTCCATTTGCTCGCCCCGGCAACGAAAAATGGATTACTTCTATAAAAATGCGGAAGGCGATGAAGTGATTTTTGTTCACGATGGAAAGGGTTCGCTGATTTCACCATTCGGCAAACTCGACATCCGCCAGGGCGACTATGTGGTAATCCCGCGCACCGTAATTTATAAACTCGAATTTGACGAGGGGCCGCTGCGACTTTTAATCATTGAAGCGGCTTCACCGGTGGAAACCGTTAAGCGGTACCGAAACGACCTGGGACAATTACTGGAACACTCCCCGTATTGCGAACGCGACATCCGCCCACCACACGAACTGATTACCGACACCAGTAGAGGCGAATTTCTGATGAAAATCAAAAAGCAAGGCTACCTCCACCAATATGTTTACGATAACAGTCCGCTGGATTTAGTAGGATGGGATGGCTTCTTGTGGCCGTATGCATTTTCCGTTCATGATTTTGAGCCAATAACCGGACGCATTCATCAGCCACCACCTGTTCACCAGACTTTCCAGGCGCACAACTTTGTAATCTGTTCGTTCGTGCCACGCTTGTTTGATTACCATCCATTGGCCATTCCTGCGCCCTACAACCACAGCAACATCGACAGCGATGAAGTGCTGTATTATGCCGAAGGAAACTTTATGAGCCGCAGGGGCATTGAGCGCGGATCCTTTACGCTGCACCCGGGCGGACTGCCCCATGGGCCGCATCCGGGAACGGTTGAAAAAAGCATTGGCGCCAAAGAAACACACGAACTGGCCGTGATGATTGATACCTTCAAACCCTTATACCTCACCACCGATGCGCTCGAATTTTTAGATAAGAATTACCCGATGAGCTGGACGGACAGTGATCCGAATGTGGGGTTTAATGAGGTGAATACGCCATGAGTTCTATTTTCGTTAAATTTGCCATGCAAACCTTTTAAGGTGATGATGAACAAAATAATTCCATATCTAAAGTCGGCAAATGCAATACCCGGTTGGAGGCTCGAATTGGAGTTCGAAAATGGCGTTAAAGGCATCATTAACTTAAGTTCCTGGAAAGACAAAGGAGGAGTTTTCAAACTTTGGAAAAACGAAGGAGATTTTTCACGCTTTACGCTCACGCCCGATAAAAAACTTCAGTGGGGTGAAGAAATCGATATGGATCCCGATGCCTTTTATCTCCAGCTAATAGGTAAAACATTTGAAGAATATGCCCGTAATAAGCAGGTTTTACGGCATTCTCATTAAAATGTATTTTGGTGATCATCCACCACCACATTTTCATGCAGAATATGGTGAGTTCAGAGCACAAATTTCCATTCGTGATTTTGGTATTCTGGAAGGATACCTTCCTCCAAAAGCACATGCGCTTGTCACGGAATGGGCAAGTGTTCATCAGGATGAATTGCTTCAAAACTGGGAGTCTCTCAGTGAAAGGGGTGATGGCTCATACCAAAAAATTGACCCGTTACAATAAGAGGTCAAGCTACAATAATTTATTACCCTCAATCCATACTTCGATCTCTTGTGGATAATGCGCATACTCCAGCTGGTGCACCTTTTCAGCAATTCCATCCGGTGTATCGGAAGGGAATACTTCACACCGGGCCTGAAATAAAATTCTTCCTTCATCATACCGTTCATTCACCAGGTGAATGCTGATGCCGGTTTCTTTTTCTCCGGCTGCTTTCACGGCTTCGTGCACATGCATACCATACATACCTTTACCCCCGTACTTCGGCAATAATGCAGGATGGATATTGATGATTTTGTCCGGATAGGCTTTTATTAAATAATCCGGCACCAGCCACATGAACCCCGCCAACACCAGGTGCGTAACCTGCATCTCTTTCAGCCACTCCAATACCACCCGTGTTTCCCTGAATTGTTTCCGGTTAAACACATACGTGGGAACACCGTACTTTTTTGACCGCTCAAGCGCAAAAGCATTTGGATTATTACTCAATAAGGCCGCTACTTCTATGGCTGGATGATGCCGAAAGTATTTAAAAATTTCTTCGGCATTTGTTCCGCTTCCGGAAGCAAACACAGCTATTCGATGGGTTGAGGTGTTGATGTGCTCGTGTGTTGGTGTGCCTGGAGTCATCAATTCAAAATTCTTTTAATGCGTATCCGGATTAAGCCCCAAACATAAGTTATTTGAGTAACACACTATACAAGGGCCATACTTAAAATACCCAACAGCATAATTACTTTGCAAAAACTGCTCAGCCACCCGTAATCTTTTTTGGTATCGGCCCGAACCAATTGTGCCGTTAGCCAGGCAAGGGGTACAAACAACAGCATCACAAAATAAATCAACGGAAGCTTTACATACACGATATTGATAAACAACACCACACCACTGAACAGGAGGATGAGTGTATACAGCAAAATTTTTGTTTTGCGGATGCCCCACACAATAGGAATGGTTTTACAACCATAGGTGTTATCGCCTTTCAGGTCTTCCATGTCTTTTATAATTTCGCGAACCAGCGTTATAAAAAAGGCAAACACCGCATAAATGATTACCAGCAAATTCAGCTCTTTATACAACACGTTCAGAATGGCTATGGAAAGGCCGGAAAGAAACGAAACGGAGAGGTTGCCCACAAAGGGTAATCGCTTCAACAAATTAGAATAAAACCAAAGCAGGGTAACGGAAAAAAAATTGATGGCCACAACCCACCACGAAATCAATACGCCCATACCAATACCGGCTACCGATAATAAGCCGTGCAACAAAATGGCAAACCTGCGGTGTACGGTTTTACCCACCACCACGCGATCCGGATTATTGACATAGTCGATTTTTACATCGTAATAGTCATTGATAACATATCCACCGGCAGCGATCAACCCAGTGGATACGGAAAGTAAAAAAAGCTTCAGGTCGGTAAATACATATTTGCCCATCAGAAACCATGCGGTAAAATATTGGGCAAAGATCAATACCAACAGGTTCCCGGCACGGGTAAGGCGGAGCAGGGATTCGATGAAAGACGTTCTGGCGCGCATGACGAAGGAAAGGCAAAAGTACGTTTCAATTCCTTCTAACGGAAATAGCTGAATTCTTTGTGGCCAAACAAAAAATGTCGATTGGAGATTGCCCCTAATCGGAAACCTCCAATCGTTAAGGTTAGCGCTTAAAACGTAAGCGTAATCATGGCCATAAAATTCCGCCCGGCTTGCGGGTAAAAATAATTCTCGCGGTATTCGGCCCCACCGCCCAGGTAGCCCCACGTATACCCGTTCGATTCGTAAGCCACATCGAAAAGGTTGTTCACCAACAGGCTCAATCCAAGTTCGCGCATGCCCTTTGGCTTAACCGACCAGAAGAAACGGAAATCATTCGTTATATACCCACCAATTTTCCGATGACTGTTTGAGGTATTATCCAGGTATTGATCGCCAACGTATTTGGTTAACCATGAAATCTCCAGGGCGGAAGTAGGTGAATAGGAGAGAATTGAGCCGGCAATCCAATCGGGTGAAAAGGAAATGTTGGTGTTCTGGAATACACGTAACACTTCGTTGTATTCATCAAAATTTTCTCCGTAATCGTATAGGACCTCTGTGAACTCACGGATTTTGTTCCGGCTCAACGTCAGGTTGGCATTCCACCTGAACCTGGATGATAACCGAATGGAGCCGTCTAATTCAATACCCATCCGGTAACTCCTTTCAACATTGGTTCGGATGGGCGCGCCTACATCATTCAGGGCTCCGGTTAGCACCAGTTGATTTTTATAGTCCATCCGGTAAAAATTAATGTTGATAACATGATGTTCGGAAGATTTTCGTAATCCAAATTCCAGGTTACCCAAGCGCTCCGGTTTAGGTGTATGAGTAGCCGGATTGTCCACAAAATCTTTCCGCACCGGTTCACGGTTGGCAACGGCATATGAAGCGTACACTTGTTGACCGGTTTTAATATCGTATGTCAGCCCGATCTTCGGATTAAAGAATGAATAGGTTATATCCACATCAAAATCATTTTGCCGGTTGTCGTTGCCTGCCGTTGCATAGGCAACGCGCCTATACTGAAGGTCAAGAAAACCATTCAGCGAAGAAGTGAACTGATAATTACTTTTTGCATACAGGTTGAAATCCTGTTTATCGGCATCGCTGAAATAATAGCGGTAATCTTTCGGAACGGTAGTTACCTGTGCCCAGATGATTTCACCGAAATGCCTGCCCTCATACCGGTTCCACGATCCGCCAAAAATACTATTGAGCTTGTTATTGTCGTATTGAAGTGAAAAGGTGAGTCCGTAAAAATCATTATCCAGCCAACGTCTGCGAACAATATTACTTCGCGAAATTACCGAATCGCCAATCACAACATTCCCCAATCCATACTGGCTTAAACTGTCGCGTGGTCTGAACTCTTCATAGAATCCCCGGCCATAGGTATAGTGCAGCGAGGCATTGCCAGTAAGTGCCGGTGAAAACCGGTGCGAGGCATGAAGCTGGTAATGATCCTGCGCATAATCATCCACCTGGTTTTTGTAGGTATAGACGTTGAAGGTGCGGCTGTTTGAGTTGAGTAAGTGTTGAGTTTGTTCATCATTCCATCCTTCGTTGGAGGCGGTGATCAGCATAGCCTCTGCATCATTTTTCAGGCGCGATTCAGGAACACCATACCAGCTTTGATAGGTTACTTCTTTTCCGCCAAACACGATGGCCTTTACCATGGTTTTGCCGGAGTAGTACCCTCCCGAAAAGTAATAAGAAGATAAATCCGATGTAGCGCGATCAATAAACCCATCGGACGAAATGCGTGAAACCCGGCCATCGAACGCCCAATTGTTTTTAATCAGCCCCGTTCCAAAACCCAAGGTGTTGCGCCAGGTGTTGAAAGAACCAAACGAGTTGATTACTTCGGCATAGGCTTCATCGTTCAGGGTGTTGGTTTGCAGGTTGATGGTAGCGCCAAATGCTCCGGGTCCGTTGGTTGACGTGCCTACTCCACGTTGTATTTGGATACTTTGTGTTGACGATGCGATGTCGGGAATATCCACCCAAAAAACGCCTTGCGATTCACTGTCGTTGTACGGAATACCGTTAAGCGTAACATTTATTCTTGTTGGGTCGCTTCCGCGGATGCTGATGCCGGTATACCCGATTCCATTTCCAGCATCGGAAGACGTTACTACCGAAGGCGACCAGTTCAACAGAATAGGTAAATCCTGCCCAAAATTTTGTTTGCGAAGGGTTTCTTTCGAGATGGTGCTGAATGTGGTGGGGGTTTTATCGCCAGCCCGCGTAGCCCGCACCAGGATTTCATCGGTAACGATCGTGCTTTCTTCCAGCAACACCCGGTTTTCGACCCCGGCTTGCAGCACTACGCGCTTTGTTTTATAACCCACAAAACGCACCTCCGCTTCAACTGATTCATCCGTTGCAGAAAGTTCAAATGCACCCTGTGCATCAGTAACTACTAATTTGTTATCTGTTAACACCGAAACCGTAGCCCCGGGTAGTGGTGTACCCGAACCGGCATCGCGCACTACACCCTTTAACTGGTGTTGTGCCAGTACACCAACCGGCAGCAATAAAACTGCCCACATCAATTTGTTAAACATCTTATGCTTTTTTTAAACCCGCATCGCCAGAGGGGACTGACTGATGCTTACAAGTTTATTTGCCATCCCTGCGTCCGCATTACCGGCATCAGGTTCTATGGGTATAATCTCAGCCCGTTATTATGAGGCACCCCTTATGGGTGTAAAGTTAGAAAGAATTAGATATTCATGCCTGATTCCTCCCGGTAATTCATGTGTATAAATTCGGGTTCAAATGCTGACTTCTGCAGTTCGTGTTCTATTTTTGGGCATGTTCCAGGTATCGGTAAACGACAAGCAATTTGAGCTTACAACATCCGCTGATGAAATCCACTTGGATGGCCAACTGCTTCATTGGGATATTGTACAAATCAACGATGGTTATTTCCACATCCTCTACCAAAACAAAAGTTACCGGGCTGAAATTGTAAAAACCGATGCCGACACAAAATCCTTTACCTGGAAAATCAACAACCGGTTATACACCGTGCGGGTAAAAGACAAGTTTGATTTACTGCTTGATAAACTGGGCATGAGTCATGCCGCTGGCAGCAGGATCAATTCCATTAAAGCCCCCATGCCCGGCCTGATTATCGACTTAAAAGTAAAGGATGGCGACACGGTAAAACAAGGCGATCCGTTGCTGGTGCTGGAGGCCATGAAAATGGAGAACATCCTGAAATCGCCCGGTGATGCCATAGTAAAATCGGTAAAAGTGAAAAAGGGCGACAGTGTGGATAAAAATCATGTGTTGATTGAATTTTAAGCCGCACAAAATCGGCTTCCTCCTTTATATTTGTGAAATTTTCAACGCCCGCATGAAATACAAACGCATTCTTCTTAAACTTAGTGGCGAGGCCCTGCAGGGATCGAACAAATCGGTAAACATTGATCCGGAAGTGCTGGAGCAGTATTGCGCAGAAATCCAGACCATTAAAGATGCAGGCATAGAAATCGCCATTGTTATCGGAGGCGGAAACATTTTCAGGGGCGGGCAGGCCGAAGCCCTGGGCATCGACCGCGTACAAGGCGATTATATGGGCATGCTGGCCACCGTAATCAACGCCATGGCCTTGCAAAGCGCACTCGAACGCCACGGCATGTATACCCGACTCATGGCCGGCATTAAGATGGAACAAGTTTGCGAGCCGTTTATCAGGCGCAGGGCGATCCGCCACCTGGAAAAGGGGCGGATCGTTATTTTTGGAGCCGGCATTGGCAACCCGTACTTCACCACCGACTCCACCGCCAGCCTGCGCGCCATCGAAGTGCAGGCCGATGTGGTATTGAAAGGAACACGCGTAGACGGGGTGTACGATAAGGATCCCGAGAAATTTAAAGACGCCAAGCGCTTCGCCAGGCTCACCTTCCAGGAAGCTTACGAAAAAAACCTGAACATAATGGACATGACAGCCTTTACGTTGTGCATGGAAAACAAACTGCCGATCATTGTTTTCGATATGAACAAAAAAGGCAACCTGCTGAAAGTTATTCAGGGCGAAGAAGCCGGAACTTTGATCAGCTAACCGCTGGATTATCAGAAAAATTTTAGAATTTAGATTCGGGATCAGGCCCTATACGCTTAACCCGGAATTTGAATTATTGTACTATGGAAGAAATTGAATTATACCTGGAAGATGCCCAGGACCACATGCAAAAAACATTAAGCCATGTGAGCCATGAGTTAACTAAAATCCGTGCAGGCAAAGCCAATCCGCAAATGCTGGATGGTGTTCAGGTTACCTACTACGGCAATCCAACGCCCTTAAACCAGGTGTCTTCGCTTACCACACCCGATGCACGCACCATCTTTATCAAACCCTGGGAAAAGAACATAATCCAGGAAATTGAAAAGGCTATTCGCGATGCTAACCTCGGCTTGAATCCGCAAAACGATGGACAGCAGGTAATTGTAAACATTCCTATGCTTACCGAAGAACGCAGAAAACAACTGATGAAGCAAGTCGGCCAGGAGTGCGAACACGGCCGGGTGAGCATCCGCAACATCCGCAAAGACACCAACGAACACCTGAAAAAAATCAAAGGCGTTTCGGAAGACGATATTAAAGATGCCGAAGCTACCGTGCAAAAATTTACCGATGAGTACATCGGCAAAATTGATGCCCTGATGAAGAAAAAAGAGACCGAGATCATGACTGTATAATTGATTTCACTTAGCGAATCAAAGGCCGGAGTACCCGGCTTTTTGTTTTTACGAAGTATGTTAAATCTTACTGGAACTTGCTACCTTAGATGACCAATCGCACCATCTTATGGAAAATCCTTCCTTCGGCCAGCGTGTAAAACAAACCACTGCAAAAATTGTAAAACGCATACTCATTCTCGCATTGATACTGGGTATTGGCTTTTTTGCCTTCATGTATTGGGGTGTTTACGAACGGGGCGTATGGGCCGGCAAAGTGTTGAGCGTTTCCGAAAAAGGTATACTTTTCAAAACCCACGAAGGGAAAATCTCCATGGAATCCTTCGGAGCGCTGAGGGGCACCAGCCCGATTGCCGAAACCCGCGATTTTTCCATTGAGAAAGGTGAACGCGAAGTGATTAAAGAATTGCAAGCAGCAGCATTGAAAGGCGACCGGGTAAGTCTGCATTTTGTAAAACGTTACATGAAATTTCCCTGGCGGGGCGATACCAAATATTTTGTGACGCGGGTAGAGACCGAATAACATGACGGAGCGCCCGCCTGCCTACCTTTTTTATGTTATCATCATCAGCCAGTTTTGCTGCACCTCGCTTTGGTTTGCGGTAAATGCCATTCTTCCACAATTACAGACGTTGTATCAGTGGCCGGATGCAGCGCTGGGCTACACGACTTCTTCGGTTCAATTTGGCTTCATCACCGGCACGCTGGTGTTTGCTGTAACCGGCCTCTCCGACCGGTATTCGCCTTCGTTGGTTTACTTCATCAGCAGCGTGGCCGCAGCATTGGCTAATGTGATTTGTTTAGTTAACCTCGCATCGCTTGAGTATTCGCTGGTAAGCCGATTTGCAACGGGCTTTTTTCTTGCCGGAGTTTACCCAGTGGGAATGAAAATTGCCTCCGACTGGAACCAACATGGCCTGGGCCATTGGCTGGGTGCACTGGTAGGCGCACTGGTTCTTGGCACAGCATTTCCACATGCCCTAAAACTGCTTCCAGGTTTTGTTGAGCCCCGTACGTTGATCTTGGCGGTATCGCTTCTCGCAGTTACCGGAGGGTTTAGTTTGTGGCTGCTGGTGCATGATGGACCCTTTCATAAAGCTTCGAAGCGTTTTTCCTTTTCGGATGTTCGGCAAGTGTTTAAGATCGATGCTTTTCGCGCCCCGGCCTTCGGTTACTTCGGACACATGTGGGAGTTGTATGCCCTTTGGGCTTTTACTCCGGTTGTGCTGTTTTATTACCAATCCCAATCCCAAACCCAATCCGATTTCTCGCTGTCGCTGTGGTCGTTTATTATTATTGCTGCCGGATTTGCCGGGTGTGTACTGGGCGGAAGGGTTTCCCTGAAACTTGGCAGTAAAGTCGTGGCGGGCATCGCGCTGGCTTCTTCGGCCTTGTGCTGCCTGCTATCTCCTTTCGTGTATCAATTGAGCTTTCCGGTTTTTATCAGCTTTATGTTTTTCTGGGGGTTCATGGCGGTTGCCGATTCGCCCCAATTTTCAGCATTGGTGGCGCTCCACGCACCGGCCCAGGTTCGCGGGTCGGCCATTACCATTACTACCTGTATTGGCTTTGCCATTACCATCGCAAGCATTCAATTGTTAAATGTTCTGCAGAATCTGATTTCTACGCAGTACTTGTTATTTTTATTGGCGCCCGGGCCGCTTTTAGGATTATTGTGGCTGTATCAACGTAAGTTAAAATCATGAAAAAAATAATTGTGTATGGCTCGTACGGATATACCGGCAAGCTGATTGTGGAAGAGTGCAGGAAGAAAAATCTTGAAATTATCCTTTCGGGAAGAAACAAGGAGGCCTTGCAACAACAAAGCGATGCAAGCGGTTATCCGCTTGTGGTGGTCGACATCAATGATCAGGCAGGTCTGGTGCATTTGCTCAACCAGGGTGCCGTGGTTATTCATTGTGGCGGGCCCTTCCGGCACACCGCACAAAAAATGGCCGATGCGTGTCTGCAAACTAAAACACACTACACCGACATCACCGGTGAGTACGGAGTGTTTGAATTGCTTGCCGGTTATGATGCAAAAGGAAAAGAAGCGGGGATAACCTTGCTTCCGGGAACAGGCTTTGATGTAGTTCCCTCCGATTGCCTGGCGCTTCACCTGAAAAACAAACTACCCACTGCCACACATTTACAACTCGCCTTTACCATGTCGAAAGGCGGATTGTCGCGTGGCACAAAAAAAAGCATGACCGAAGGATTGGGCTATGGGGGTGTGGTTCGGAAGGACGGCAATCTTGTTCCGATTAACCTCGGTGATAAAATCATGGAGATTGATTTTGGCGGATTTAAAACCCCAACCTTGTGTATTCCCTGGGGTGACATTTCTACCGCGTGGCGCAGTACCGGCATTCCAAATATTGAAGTGTATACCGGGGCAACGGCCAGCATGATTGGCCGGGCCAAAAAAAGCAAATACCTGAACTGGCTGTTTCGGATGAAGTGGTTGAAAAAAATCATGCTGAAGCAGATAGACAAAAATCCGGGTGGGCCTTCGGAAGAAAAGTTGCTGACCGGCAAAAGTTATTTGTGGGGAAAAGTGTGGAATGAAAAAGGCGAACAGGCCGAAGCCCGCCTGGAAACGGTTAGTGGCTATTTGCTCACCGCCAAAACCAGTGTGCTGATTGCCGAAAAAATTCTGGATGGAAAATTCAAGCCGGGCTATCAAACCCCGGCTATGGCGTATGGAGAGGATTTGATTTTGGAGGTGGAGGGAACGAAGCGTTATTGATTGGCCTGCCTATTGGCTAGCGGCATTCTCTTCCTTAAACTTGATCGCTACCATTGCGGGCCACAGTTTTCCGGTTACCAAAATCATTTTACTTTTCGGTTCATAGGCAATGCCATTGAGAACATCGGCATTCGGATTTCCAGGATAGACTGCCTCTGCTACCTTCGT
>CAZOYJ010000066.1:0-17112 GCA_964583905.1 uncultured Roseivirgaceae bacterium | reverse complement strand
GCGCATCCGCCGCATCCCCCTTGTCCGAGGGCGGAAGTGGTGCCGCTTCGATTGGCATTGCCCAAACAAGGGAGTATAAGATCAATTCTGAAAGATCGGCTCTTGTGAAGTCTGTTCGGGTTGCACCAGGACGACAGGTGAAGGAAGGGGATCTGTTGATTGAACTCACCAGCCAGGAATTGGAGATGGATATTGCCAGGCTAGCGAACCGTATTATGGTGCTCAAATCGGAAAGAACAGAAAAAGTTAAACTGACAGATTCCAAAATCTTATATACAAAAGCGCAAAATAGCATTGTACTGGAAGAGTTGGATACAGAAATTTTAGAAACTACAAGTGAATTAAGGATGAACGAAGCGCTTACAGAAGAATTTGTTGCTGCTAAAAATGATTCCAACGAAAGTCCGCTGGCGATAAAGATCAATTCGTTGAAGCAACAAAAAGAAAAACATCTGTTGGCGATGAGCATAAAAATCCAGGATGTGGCACAGGAAAGCCTCACCGATCAACACCTTCTTGACAATCAAATTATATTATTGGAAAATGAACTAACACTGTTACATGGAGAAAGGACAAAACTTAGTAAATATGCCACTGCATCAGGAGTAGTAAAAAATGTGTATGTAAAGAGTGGTGAACAGGTTGATTCGTTCACCGCACTGCTTGAAGTAAACCCACTTCACCCAACAACGGTAATTGTGTATATGGTGGGAAAGAAGTCCGATGTGTACGCTATCGGTTCTTCGGTGTCTGTGCTGTCATACGATCAGCATGGAAATTCGGTGGTAGGAAAAGTAGTTGGCTATGGCTCGGTTAGCGCGCTTCCGGAAATTCTACAGAAGTCTACCGCGGTTAAAGCCTTTGGACAGGAAGTGTTTATTGAAGTTCCTTCCAATAACCGATTGGCCAATGGAGAAAAGGTGTTGGTTCGATGATAATGATGATGATGATGATGCGCGTTCTGTGTTTCCTTTTTACTCTATTACCATTCCTTACGAAGGCTCAGGTTTCGATGAGCGACTTTCTCGGTGCTTCGCTTAATGAGCCGGGTTTGCAATCGTTTACGCTGCAAGATAATTTTTTAAGTACCAGACCTTTTCGTTTGGCCCCTTTTCAAAAGTTGGAATTTCGCACAGAGAGCAACCAACTTGATCCTAAACGGCAAGATTATGCGTTGCGATTAAATCTTGCAAATCCATGGGAAACGATACGGAGTAATCAATATTTCGAAACGTATCAGAAGTTGCTTCAGATGGACCGCAACCGCTTATTGAAACAAGTATTACAGGTACGGTATGAAGTAATTATCGGATGGATTCATTACCACGAAATCAGATCGCTAAAAGAGGAAGACAAACAGACAACCGAAAAAATGCTGGCGATTATGGAAGCGCAACGATTCTCTACATCCTTCGATGCCGATAATTATGTAAAGTTAAAACTGGATCAAATTGAAAAGACAATAGAATTAGAGGAAGTTCATTTTGAAATTGAAAACCAGGGGAGAAAGGTAGCGGCATTGTATGAACAAGCCGGGTTGAGCATTATTGAGTGGCAGACAACAGCCCTGATCTCTCTTGAAAAACTTGAAGCAGTCGTAGATAGCCTTTCCCAAGAGCAGGTAACAGGTGGTGAAGTGGCTTATCGCGAAAATAAAGTTGACCTGGCCACGCGCGCCTGGCAATTAGAGAAATCAAATATTAGCATGGGCTTTCTGCAAACACAGTATCAGAACTACCGTATTGAACAAGGCCGCGAACCGTGGAACCTATCGCTGGGGTTTACCATTCCGGTTTTTAACCCCAATAAAAACGATATGGCCAAGCGAAGACTGAATATCATAGAGGCAGAAGGAGACTTGTTTAAAGCTAAAGATGAACAACAAGCCGGCCGTGAACTTTATTACCAAAAAATCAAGAGCCTGATCGTGCGGCATCGTGATATCAACACCATGATGCAAGAACTGAATCTGGGAACTCTTGGTCATGCGTTGCAACAGATTAACAATAGCAATCCTATTGGCGTAATCCGGTTACACGGCAATCTCATCAAATTGAAAACCATGGCCTCCCGATTGAAACAGGAAATTTATCTTTCGTATATCAGGTTTCTTGGCTACTCTGAAGTTATCCAGCAACTTCCATTGGTAAATTATTTGTCGCCCGACCGTCATGCTTTTACAACACATTAATGGACGCAAGAAAACACATATTGAGTATAGCCCTCGTGTTCATCGCAATACAAGCAAGTGGACAAACCTTTTCATCGAATCTTCCCATCATGATCATCAACACGAATGGCCAAAGTATTCAGGATGAGACAAGAATTATTGCTAACCTGGGCATTATTGATAAGGGTTTCGGCATACGTAATCAATCGAATGATCCATTCACTTCCTACAACGGAAGGATTAGCATTGAATTCAGGGGTGAGTCCTCTAAACTTTTTCCAAAGAAATCATACTCCATGGAGACACAAGATGCCGCAGGGAATAATCTTAATGTGGCCTTGTTAGGGATGCCTAAAGAAAATGATTGGGTGTTGTATGCACCCTATACCGATAAAACCCTGATGCGTAATGTGCTGGCGTATAAAATCGGGCGCGACCTGGGTGATTATGCTCCACGCACCCGGTATGCCGAACTGATTATTAATGGCGACTACCAAGGGGTGTATGTGCTAATAGAAAAAATCAAACGCGACAAGAACAGGGTTGACGTAGCCACACTTCTGCCGCAAGATATTACTGGAGACGAACTGACGGGTGGTTACCTGTTGCGCGTTGATAAACTGGATGACAACGATTATCCGGATTGGACGGCCACACCCAACCCTCAGTTGGCCGGAGAGAAAGATGTACGGTTTCAATATTACGCTCCGAAAGGGGCCGTACTCGCGGATGAACAACGGAATTATATCCGAAACTATATCCGAACATTTCAGAACGCACTGACCAGTGCTGCCTTTACGAATGAAGAAACAGGTTATCGTAATTTCCTGGATATGCGCTCAGCGTTAAATTATATTCTTGTTACTGAAATCGGGAAAAACGTTGATGCCTACTTTTACAGTACCTATTTTTATAAAGAGAAGGACAGTGATGGAGGTAAACTGCATTTAGGGCCACTTTGGGATTTTAATCTTGCCTTTGGCAATGTGGATTACCTCGCAAACGCACAGTACGCCCCGGGTTGGATGTGGACGGATAACTACCGGATGTATTGGTTCAGGCGAATGGCTGAAGACACGCTGTTTATTTCTAATTTAAAATGTAGGTGGCAAGAGCTGCGTAACAGTTTTTTAACGAACGTTTATTTCACGCATGCCATTGATTCGATCGCAACCACCTTGCAGGAATCGCAGCAGCGTAACTATGTTCGATGGCCTATACTCGGTACCTATGTCTGGCCAAATCAATTTGTGGGAAAAACCTATGCAGAAGAAACCGGCTTTCTGAAACAATGGATACTAAACCGGCTTGCCTGGATGGATACCCACCTTGCGGGAGCGTGCGAAAGCTTATTGATAACCGGATTGGATGAATCCCAGAATGGATTTGAAATCTATCCAAATCCATTTGATCGGTCCATTACGGTACTGTTTAATCATACCGGCATCAAACAGTTAAAGATACTGGATGGGATGGGACGTGAGGTTTTCAGTACTTCATTTTCAGGAACAGAATACCACTGGGAAGGGATCATGAAAAATGGAAATACACTATCGCCAGGTCTATATATAGTAAGCGTATACAATGAAACCGGAATAATAATGGGTTCCAGAAAAATGATCAGGCGTTAATTCGTCTGGAGTTTGGTCACTAAAGCTGTTTAATTTGCAGGGATTAGAATTCCCACCATCCTATTCGCTAACGCGAGGCGCCAATTTGAGTAGGCCTGTGAAATGAGGGGGAGCTATGGTATTTCACGGATCTTGAAAAGATTTTTTCTCTTGCTTTAATGATCGGTTCCTCCTTCTAAAAGTTATCTTTAAGCGTACCATACATCACGCCTATGAAGATAACCAACACATGCACTGTAATTTTGTTAACTGTATTCAGTGCAGTTAACGGCCAGGATAAGCATCGTTACCAAAGCGATTTTTCAAAAGAAGAATTTTCCGATCGCAGATCCCGGATTATGGATGCCATCGGCAGCGAAGCCATTGCCCTCATTCAGGGTGCCAGCGGCCTGCCGGGATTCAGTGTTTTCCGGCAGTCGAATACCTTCTACTACCTCACCGGGCTTGAATCTGCACACGCGTACCTGCTGATGAATGGTCGCACACGGCAGGCAACCATCTATTTACCGCATCGCGATGCAGGGAGGGAAAGTAATGAAGGAAAAGTATTTTCAGCAGAAGACAGCGAACTGATCAGGCAACTCACGGGTGTCAATCAGGTTAAAGGCATCGAATATCTTTCAGCTGATCTGGTAAGCACGGGATTGATTCGTCCGCCAGCACCTTTGCTCTACACCGAGTTCAGTCCGGCAGAAAATGGCAATGATAGCCGCGATGAAAACCTTTACGCCCAGGCCCGTGCAGCCGCTGACCCCTGGGATGGCCGCACATCGCGTGAAGCATTGTTCATCCAAAAGATAAAGGAACGCTTTCCGCAATTTGAGATTCAAGATTTGTCGCCCATCCTCGATGCCATGCGGGTGATCAAGAGTCCGAAAGAAATTGAACTGATACGCAAAGCCACACAGATTGCCGGGCTCGGCATAATTGAAGCCATGCGGTCAACACAACCGGGCGTATATGAATACCAGCTCGATGCCGCAGCCAAATACATCTTTCACTTGCACGGGGCACGGGGCGATGGATACGCCTCGATTATTGGCGGGGGCACCAACGCTTACATGGGCCACTATTTTCACAAAACCGATGCACTGAAAGCCGGTGATCTTGTGCTGATGGATTATGCGCCTGATTACCACTATTACACCAGCGATGTAACGCGCATCTGGCCCGTGAACGGAAACTTTAGCAGCGAGCAGAAGGAATTGTACAATTTTATCGTTGCTTATCGCGATGCACTGTTTAAATACATCAAACCGGGTGTTACCTCTAACGAAGTACTCGATAAGGCAGCAGCCGACATGCAACAATATCTTGTGGGCAAAAAGTTTGTGAAGCCAGCCCACCTGAAGGCCGTGCAAGAGGGTTTAACATTTCGCGGACATTTTCAACATCCGGTGGGCATGGCCGTACACGATGTGGGGCGCGTGCATGGCATTCCCCTGCAAGCCGGTATGGTCTTCACCATCGATCCCATGATCTGGATTCATGAAGAACGATTGTACATCCGCATTGAAGACATGGCCCTGGTTACAGCCGATGGTGTGGAAAACCTCAGCGCCTTTGTACCTTCAAGCACAGAAGAAATTGAACGAACGATTAAAGAGAAAGGACTGACTGAATTCAGGCCCGCTACTGCCTTACCATTTAAGAAATAATTACAAACCCTTCTATACAGTGCCATGAAACCAATTCCTATGAAGAAACTTTTTTCCGTATGGATGTTCCTCTTGCTGATCGCATCAAGCGCACTGGCCGATACGTATCCCAAAAATCTGAAGATCGACATTTTGAATTATGCCTTTCGCATCGAGCTCTCCGACAACACCGATGTAATACAAGTAGAAGCAAGGGTTGATGTACATTACCTGGGCGAAGGGGTGGAGATGCTCAGGCTCGACCTTGTGAAAACATCGGAAGCGTTGGGAAACAAAGGCATGACGGTGAGCAAAATTGTATCCGAAGGCAAGGTGTTAAGCTTTACGCATGAAGGGGAGGAGTTGAAGATTAAATTACCCGCACCATCCGAGCAAAATCAGCGTAGCAGTTACACCATTACGTACACCGGTGTGCCGGCCAACGGACTTAAAATTGCCAATAACAAATACGGTGACCGTACTTTCTTCAGCGACAACTGGCCGGACAAAGGACGGAACTGGTTGCCCCTGGTGGATCATCCGTACGACAAGGCGACTTGCGAATTCATTGTTACAGCACCCGCGCATTACCAGGTAGTATCCAATGGGCTGAGGATTGAAGAAACGGATTTGCCGGGTGGATATAGGTTAACCCATTGGAAACAATCGGTTCCCATTGCCTCGTGGTTGTATGTTCTGGGTGTGGCGCGATTTGCTGTTCAGTATGTAGATCAGTTCGATCATAAATCCATTGAAACCTGGGTGTATTACCAGGACCGCGAGGCCGGGTTTTATGATTTTGCCGTCCCCACCAAACAGGTATTGGAATTTTACAGCAACTATGTCGGGCCATTTGTCTATGAGAAGTTGGCGAACATACAATCGAACAGTGTGAGCGGAGGTATGGAGGCTGCATCTGCGATTCTGTACAGTGAGAACTCCGTGGTTGGTGATAGAAATGAACGTTGGCGTAATGTGGTCATCCACGAAATCGCGCATCAATGGTTTGGTAATTCCGTTACCGAATACGATTGGGACGATGTGTGGTTAAGCGAAGGATTCGCTACCTATTTCACTTTGCTGTTTATTGAACATGCCTATGGCCGCGATGCTTTTCTGCGTGGCCTGGTAGACAGCAAGAAACGCGTAGATGCATTTCATTTAAAGAATCCCAACTACCGCATTGTGCACAATAATCTTCAGGATATGAAGGATGTTACCAGTTCACACACGTATCAAAAAGGAAGCTGGATTTTACACATGCTGCGCGGTGTAGTGGGCACTGAAAATTTCTGGAAGGGAATCCGATCCTACTACGGCAAGTATATGAACAGCAGCGCCACTACGGCCGATTTCAGAAGCGAAATGGAAGCCGCATCGGGCATGGATTTGAGGGATTTCTTTGATCAATGGCTATACAAGCCGGGCACTTTGCAGCTTAAGGGATCGTGGCAATACAACGACAAAAAGAAGGAGATAAAAATTACCCTAGACCAGGTTCAACCCGATGGAAGCTTGTTCAAAATGCCTGTTCAGATAGCGATTCACGCATCAAACGATAAACCAGTAATCAAAACGTTGCAGGTTAATGAAAAACGAAATGAGTTTACCATTCCTTTCGATACAACACCAGTAACTATTGCGCTTGATCCGAACAACTGGATTTTATTGGAGGCGAAGTGGGGAAAGAAATAAAATCCTTAGTGGATTTGTGAGGCAGCGTAAATCAAGTAGTTATAGTAAAGAAGCATCACTAACAAATGCACATTAGAGTCGGTCAAAATGTAAATCTGTGGCAAGAGCCTACAAATTATTTGTCTACCAACATTCCAACTACCTTCCTTTTGGATGCACCCAATGCAAACATTGAGCGAAACATAAGGTCCATAGTGACCGAAGTATCAGCAGCCTCCATCTTGGCAACAATGCGGCATGGAAATATTTTCACCCTGTTGAAGCCTGCGCAATAATACACCGGCCTCAATGCGTGCAACCACCGAAAGGGTGGTGTTTTTACTTCACCGTTCAGCCAAACAAGCGGCTTATCCATATTATTTCATCTCACAAAGCGATGTCATATATGGCATATATCCAAATTGACATAGGCCAGGAGGTCCTTCGCTGCGCTCAGGAGAGTTATATGATTTTATTCCGCCTGCGGCAAAAGCCCCAGGTAGTATATGAACTACCAGACCTTGATTCTTTCCGACTCGGGTTTATACATTTTGTCACCCGGTTGTACGTTAAACGCATCATAGAAGGGTGTGAAATTCATTAACGGCCCGTTCACACGCCACTTGGCGGGTGAGTGGGAATTCGTGTTGACGTACATGCGCAAGAACTCATCCCGGGTTTTTACCCGCCAGATTCGAGCAATCGAAATAAAGAACCGCTGGTCGGGTGTAAAGCCATCAATCTTTGTCGTGTCTTGTCCTTGGGCTGTCAATTTAAAGGCATCGTAGGCGATCGCAATCCCGGCAATGTCTGCTGTATTTTCGCCTACCGTTAAAGCACCTTTTACAGGTACCGAATCAAGTACCGTAAACAAATTGTACTGATCAATCACTTGCTGGGTGCGCGCTTTGAATCGTTCGTAATCACTTTTCGTCCACCAGTTTTTTACGTTGCCGTCTTTATCAAACTGGGCGCCCTGGTCATCAAAGGAATGGGTTATTTCATGGCCAATCACCATCCCGATGCCGCCATAGTTCAGGGCATCATCGGCATACAAATCAAAATATGGCGGTTGTAAAATCCCGGCCGGGAAAACAATTTCATTCAGCGGAGGATTGTTGTAAGCCGTTACCGTTGGGGGAGTGGTACGCCATTCGGTTCTGTCTACCGGCTGCCCCACTTTTGCAAGGCTGTATTGAAAGTCATTTGCATTGGCCGATTTTCGGTTTTCAAACCAGGCATCTCGTTTTACGTCTACTTTGGAGTACTCCCGCCACTTATCCGGGTAGCCGATTTTCTCCGAGAAGGCATAGAGCTTTTCCTTGGCCTTGGTCTTGGTAGAATCACTCATCCAGTCCAGGTTGTTGATGCGGGCCTCAAAGGCTTTCTTCAGGTTATCCACCAACACCACCATGCGTTTCTTCGCCTCTTCCGGAAAATATTTCTTTACGTATAACTGGGCCAGGGCATGCCCCAGTGAACGATCCACGGCTTCGGTAATCTCTTCGGCCCGCGATTTTCGCACGGCTTGTCCGGTTAATATTTTAGCGTATTCAAAATTGGCATCGGCAAAAGGCTTGCTTAAAAAATTGGCAAACGTGGTAAGAGATTTTGCCTTCAGGTAAATTTTCCACTCGTTAATCGGAACAGTTTTTAGCAGCGTGTTCAACTGATCGTAATAAGCCGGCTGTTGCATGTTCACGGAGTCAACCGGGGCCCCCAGTTCCTTCAGGAAAGCGGACCATCCGATGTTACTTTGCGTTCTGGAAATATCGGCAACGGCCAGTTTGTTGTAATTGGCCTGTACATCCCTGCGCTCGATATTGGTCTTGTGCGAATCCGCCAATCGCTTTTCGATGCTATAGGTCACGTCTGCATATTTTGCCGCAGTGGCGGCATCGTACCCGATCAATTCAAATAAGGCCGTGATATACCGTTTGTACGCTTTTTGAACAGCCAGCGTTGACGAATCCGTTCGGGAATAGTATCCTTTCTCGGGCAATCCGATTCCGGTTTGGGAGAGCAGCACAATATTCACCGAACTATTTTTAATATCGGGGCCAACATTAAATCCAATCATGGAGCCGTTGCTCACCTTTAGTTGCTCCGCGACAATCGTCATTAAGGCGGGTACATCGGTAATGCCATCAATGCGGGCCAATAAGGGTTTAATGGGTTCATAGCCCCGTTTATTAATGGTGACGGTGTCCATACCGGAGGCATAAAAATCACCTACCTTTTGTTCTATGCTTCCTGCCGGATTGTTGTTGCGCGAAACGCTATCAAGGATGCCTTGAAGGCGGATGCGCTGCGGGAAGTTTAAAAAGGAATAGGAACCCACACCCGTCTGACTGTCTGGAATGGTGGCGGTGTCGTACCAGATTCCGTTAACGTAGGTGAAGAAATCATCACCGGGTTTTTTGGAGAAATCAATACCCGTAACCACCACGTGGGGTGTTTTGGGATCAGGCGTTTGGTTGCACGCGCCCAGCACGAACAGGGCAAGGGAATAGTATAGGAGATTTTTCATAGGATGAAAGTTAGCCAGTTACGCTATTGAAAATAGCACCCGCGTTATCCTGCACCAACCTGATTTTGTCAATTACTCCGGGCATGGTTTAAACGGTAAATTAAGCGTTCGTATTTTCTGACGACAGGCTTGAAGCAGGAGGGGAGTGCGGCCTTGTCTGCCAACTGGCGAATGTGGCTTCCGGCTGGTAGAAGCCCGGCAAAGGCCAGGATCACTTTTTCCACCTTAACGTCACCCGTTTAAGGGACGTTGAGAAGTAAGGTTTTGTAAGATTTGCTTTTGTTGTGAACGATTGAATTTATTGTTAAAAAGCGCTCAACGTCCTCTGGCGTGTGACGTTGATGGAGTAGAAAAGCGCTAAACGCTACAAGCTTAAACTTTTGTCTTTTTACGCCAGCATGAACGTAGCTGCGTACGCTGCAACACAAACTCAACGTATGCAATGCTGAAGAACAACACGCCATATCCAAGGGAGAGCAACTGATACAAGAGCCGTGTGGCTTCAAACTTTTTCGCAACAATTGTAAACGGAAGAACGAATATATACTTATCAAAGTGCGGCAATTTAAGTTCGAGTGCAGCGGTCGGACCAATCAGCCATAAAAGAATGCCGATGGCAATAGGCGCAATAAAATTTTTGAAGCGTAGGGCAAGCCAAAAACTCAGGGCGCTGATACCGATGCTTGATCCATACGCCATCAGGTTAAGTTCAAGTAACTCGGGCCAACGGTTGAGGTCCGCTAAAAAATTTACCCCGTGAATCAGGTCAATGAATACACACCCCATTACCATGCACGCATTGAACAGGATAAGGAAGCCAAGCGCCAAGACGTGTATAACCATGTACTTGGCCAGCAGGATGTGAAAGAATGATTGTGGTGATGCGAGCACCTGCTTCCACGCATTGTTCTTCACTTCAAGTTGCATTTGCAACGTACTGGCCAGTATATAGAAGAAAGGAAGGAAGAGAAATGCGAACACCATAAACCCTTCTTTGTAATAATTGTCCCACCCGTTGGTAGGATTGCCCGGATCAGGTGCACCATAATCGAAAACCAGCACAAAGGGTATTACGAATGCCGCAACCAGCATAAGGTAAAACACGGAAGTGCGTTTTGTTTTTAAAAATTCAGATTGGAGGGAAGCTGTGAACGTCATGTTAGTCGGTTGTCAGGTTAATAAAAATGGTTTCAAGTGTTTGCTTGCGCGGATGAAGGTTATATACGTCCAGGTCATTGTCGACCAGCACCCGGTTGATGGTGGCTACCTGTTTGATGTCCTTGTACGGAACCACCAGGTCCTCCTCAAGCAGTTCTGCTTCGAATTTTTTCAACAACGCCCAGGCGCGTAAATTGTCGGAGGTATCCAGTTGAATCAGGGATTGTTCCTGTTGCAGCCGGTGCAGTTCATCGAGCGAACCCTGGAAACGCATGCGGCCTTTGTAGATAATGCCCACCCGGTTTACCATGCGCTCCACCTCCGATAAAATATGACTGGAGATGAGAAACGTGATGCCTTCTTCATCCCGCAGCTTTTTAATCAGGCTGCGCAGTTCCAGGATACCGGCCGGATCAAGCCCGTTTGTAGGTTCATCCAGGATCAGCAGTTCAGGTTTAGGCAGCAGCGCCAGTGCCAGTGACAGGCGTTGTTTCATGCCGAGTGAAAATTGTTTTACCGTTTTATTTCCGGTGTCACTCAGCCCAACAATTTTCAGTGCTCCCAGCAGCCTGGCTTTCGAGGCGCCATAAACCTGACGGTACACTTCCAGGTTTTCAATTGCGGTAAGGTGACTGTATAGCGATGGGGTTTCAATCAACGACCCCACTTTACCCAGTACCTCCTTGCGGTGGTGCTGCAAATTCTTGCCTAGAAGCTCAATGGTGCCGTGTTGATTTTTCAACAAACCCAACAACAAACTTAAGGTTGTTGTTTTTCCCGATCCGTTTGGGCCAAGAAACCCGTAGATATCGCCCCGGTTTACCTGCAGGTTAATGTTCACGAGCGTATTGGCCCCTTTGGCATAATCGTAGGAGAGCTGGTGGGTGTGAATAATGGTTGAACTCATGGTTGTTTTTGAGCAACATTACGGGGCCTTTATCGGTGCGCATAACCTGTGTGATCAACCCGGGCAAAAATGTGCCGGAACAGGATAGGGGCGGGACGAATGAGTTGAGCTTTATGATGTAAGTATTTTGATGTGTAAGGAAGCGGATACAATCATTAAGGCTCATACCTCCATCACATAATCAGACCGATTCGTCACAAACTTGGCGTGCAGAAAACCCTTTCTTTTAATATTGTACCGTGAACACATCAACCCAACAACCTCCCTTCAGCAAAGTTCTCGTCACGCGGGAGACGATAATCATCTTTTCCGTCTGGGCTTTCATTACGGCTTTTGTCTTTATAATTTTTCCATGGTCGGAATTCCTTTCGTCCTGGGTTACTACTATTCCTGCAGGTTGGTTGATGTATCAGGTTTCCTTCCGCTGGCTTTTTCCGAAGGCACTGACGTACCGGTTTTCATACGTATACTATACCTGCTGCATTCTTGTGTATTGCATGGCCGTCTTTTCTCTCCAATCCATTTTCCTCTCCATGTTTATTGAACAAGAAGACTTTTTCTTAGGCATGGGAGCTATCACCATCTTCACGCTGTTCTTTATCCTGGCGCCCGTGCAGTGGTTCATCTTCAAGCGGCTAGCCCGTAATAACGAAGAGCTTTTCGTACTTAAAAAGGAACTGGGGCAGACGGAAGCAAACGTGGATCTGCTTCGGTCACAGATCAACCCACATTTTTTATTCAATGCGTTGAACACGTTGTACGGGTTGGCAATCCATGAAAAAGCAGCGCGCACCAGCGAGGCCATCGAAAAGCTGGGCAGTATGATGCGCTTTATGTTGCAGGAAAATGTGCAAGAGAAAATATCGCTTGTGCGCGACCTGGAATACCTGAACAACTATATCGCGTTGCAGCGACTGCGTACCGACATCAACCCAAACATCAGAATTCAAATCGCTGTTCAGCAGGAGGTGAGTACTGCCGTACAGATAGCGCCCATGCTGCTCATACCGTTTATTGAAAATGCCTTTAAACACGGTATCAGCCTGCGCGAAGAGTCGCATATCCGGATTTCGCTCGAGTTGAAAGACAATACGTTGTATTTCGATGTATTCAATACCAAACATGTGCGCTCGGAAAATGATCCGGAGAAAAACAACAACGGCATTGGACTTATGAACGTGCAACAGCGCCTGCAGTTGATATACCCGGGCAAACACGAGTTGGTGATACGTGAAACCGTGCATGATTATTTTGTTCACCTGGTGATTACCTTAGCGTAATGAAAGCAATCGCAGTGGATGACGAACCCCTGGCACTGGAAGTGGTAAAGGCCCATGCCTCCAAAGTTCCGTTTCTGGAACTGCGGGCGGAGTTTACCGATGCCTTTCAGGCGTTGGAATATTTACAGAAAGAGAGCATCGACCTGATTTTTCTGGATATCAAAATGCCCGACATTTCCGGCATCGAGTTTTTCAATAGCCTGCGGATAAAACCCTTGCTCATTTTTACCACGGCCTACAGCGAGCATGCCGTTACCAGTTTTGAAATGGATGCCATCGATTATTTACTTAAACCGTTTTCCCTGGCGCGGTTCATCCAGGCGTGCAACAAAGCCTATGAGCTGTATAATTTTCGCAACACCACCGAGACCAGCGATCACCTGTACATCAAAACCGGGTACGAACAGGTAAAAGTGATGCACGATGAGATTCTTTACCTCGAGGCCACCGGCAATTATGTCACGTTTGTGTTAACCGATAAAAAGGTACTGGCCCGCAGCACGTTTGCCGAAGCGATTCACTGGCTACCGCAACAAAAATTTGTGCGGGTACATCGGTCGTATGTGGTGTCGGTAAATAAAATTGAAAAGGTAGAACGGCACCAGGTAACCATCGGTGCCTATAAAATACCGGTGAGCGAGGCCTACCAGCAGCCCTTGCAGATGATGCTGCGCTAAAAAACAAGATTTATTACTACAAAATAGGATTTATAGACAACCTCCGGTATTATTACTACGTAATAGTATTATTTATGAAAAAAATCCAACTGGGCGAATTTGAAGAAGTAGTTCTCCTCACCGTAGGGGTGTTGCACGGCAACGCCTACGGGGTAACCATCAAAGACGAGATTGAACAGCGACTTAACCGCGCTGTAAGCATTGGCGCCTTGCAAATCACGTTGCGCAGGCTGGAGGCCAAGGGCTTCCTCAAATCGAAACAAGGCGAATCATCGGAGAACAGGCGGGGGCGGCCCAAACTTTTCTTTGAGATCACCGCGTACGGAAAGAAAGCACTCGTGCACGCCAAAGAGACCCGCGATGAACTTTGGAATGCGCTGCCCAACATGGTGTTGAAGCTAAGATACTCAGCATGAAAACATCAGAGGCACCACGGTTCCTGTTGCGCTGGCTAAAAAGTTTTTGCAAGCCCGAATATCATGCCGACATCGAAGGTGACCTGCTGGAACTTTACGCGAGGCGGGAAGCCGAATCCGGCAGGGTACGCGCCAATGTGCTGCTGTTTAAAGATGTGCTCTTTCTCTTCCGGCCGGGCATCATCCGTTCGGCCCCACTCCATCAACCCTTAACCAATACCGGTATGCTCAAAAGTTATGTTACCATGGGCTGGCGAAGCCTTTTGAAAAACAAGTTGTACTCCACCCTGAATGTGGTGGGCCTCACGTTTGGCATCGTTTGCTTCCTGCTGATCGGTTTATATGTGTACGATGAACTCACGTTCGACAACCAACACCTTAATAGCGATAGAATTTACCGTGTGATCACCCACGAATCAAATCCTGACAATGGTGCCACTACGGTTGCGGCTGCTGGCTACCTGCTCGCGGAGGAATCTGGAAATTATGTTTCAGAAGTGGAGAGGACCACCCGCATGATGCGCCATGGCAGGGCCAACCTGGTAGACCCAGCGAACCCGGTGAACGTCCAGGAAACCATTACCGTCACCGATGAAAAATTCCTGCAAATCTTCGACTTTCCACTCATCGAGGGCGACCGTAACACTGCGCTGAAGGAACCCAATTCCATCGTTATCACGGAAGAACTCGCCATGCGGATTTTCAATTCCACCGATGTGATGGGAAAGGAACTGCAATACAGTCATCTGCCTGTCCCTTTGAAAATTACCGGAATCTTAAAGAACCTGCCGTCCAACTCGAGCTTCACATTCAATAATATCTTGTCGGAGTCGACTTTTTATAACGTTCAGTATTTCAAACAGATCAGGGCAAGTGATTGGGCATCAACCAGCTTTACCGTGTATGCGCTGCTCCGGCCGCAGGCAAATCCCGATTCTGTATCCAGCAAGCTGACGCGACTCGTACTCGACCATGAAAAACTTGAGCCGGGCTGGGCGTTGTCGCTCAGGCTGCAGCCGCTGCACGATGTACACTTACGCTCCGAAGGCATTATCGATGGTGCACGAAATTCAAACGTGGAGAGCATTCCGCAGGGTAACCCGATGTATGTAACCATCTTCTCCTTCATTGGCATTTTTGTATTGCTGATTGCGGGCATCAACTACACAAACCTCACCACGGCACGTGCTTCCAGCCGGATTAAGGAAATTGGGGTCCGCAAAACAATCGGAGCGGTGCGCGGAAACCTCATCCGCCAATTTCTCATTGAGTCGCTGATCACCACGTTGATCTCGTTTCTATTAGCGGTGCTCATCGTGGGCCTGCTGCTTCCACCGTTTAATAATTTTGTAAACAAACAGCTTACCTTTTTCACGTCTGCCGGCCTGCACTTCTGGGCCATCGCGGTGGCGTTGATTATTGGTGTAGGCATACTATCAGGCGGTTATGCGGCCACGTTGCTCTCCAGCTTCAACCCCGTTGCGTTGCTGAAGGGTTTAAAAATTAAACGTGACGGTGACTTTGCGCTGCGAAAAGTTTTGGTGGTGTTTCAATTCACCCTCTCCACGGTGATGATTATCGGCACCATCGTGCTGCTTATGCAGGTACGTTACCTCCACAACACCGACCTCGGGTTCAACAAGGATTTAATGCTGGTGATTGATGTGAATGTGGCAAAAGCCCGCTCGAATTTTGAATGGGTAAAAAGTGAGCTACAAAAAATTCCGGCTGTGCAGCATGTGTCCGTTACATCGCGCGTGCCGGGCGAGTGGAAAACGTTGCGCAGGGTTAAGCTGAAGCAGGAGGGAAGTGAAGGCGAACCCCAGGTGGCCTATGCGATTGGGGCCGATCCGGATTTTCTGGCCACCTACGAGATTGAACTGCTCACGGGCCGTAACTTCCAAAGCGATAACGACACCACGGCCATTCTCATTAATGAGACGGCTGCAAAAATGCTGGGCATTACCGATGTGTACGACCAGGTGGTGGATATTCCGCTGATTGCACGTAATAATTTTTTCACTCCGATTTATGAAGATGTGAATGCCTCCTTCAAGCCGCGCGTGGTGGGCATTGTTCAAGACTTCCATTTCCAATCCTTACGCGACAAGATCGAGCCC
This sequence comes from uncultured Roseivirgaceae bacterium, assembly GCA_964583905.1. Taxonomy (GTDB): domain Bacteria; phylum Bacteroidota; class Bacteroidia; order Cytophagales; family Cyclobacteriaceae; genus UBA2336. The sequence goes on along the minus strand of CAZOYJ010000066.1, from coordinate 912 downwards.
CTGATCATCGCCTACCACGAAAACCCGATTCATGTCATCGACTACTACTCTGTGCGCATAGCCCCGCACGATATCCAGGGCACGCTGGAAAAACTAAAAGCCATTATGGTGGCGAACGATGAAAACGAGCCATTCGAATATCATTTCCTGGATGATCAGTTGGCCCTGTTTTATAGGGAAGACCAACGCAGTCAAACCATCCTCAGTTGGGTGGCGCTTGCCAGCGTGTTCATTGCCTGCCTAGGCCTGTTCGGTTTGGCCACCTATTCGGCAGAGCAGCGCCAGAAGGAAATAGGGGTACGAAAAGTGCTGGGCGCCACTGTGGCGAGCCTGATCGCCTTGCTCTCTAAAGATTTTGTGCAACTGGTGCTCGTAGCATGCTGCTTTGCTTTTCCCATTGCGTGGTGGGGCGCCAACCGGTGGCTGGAAGAATATGCCTACCACATCGATGTGCACTGGTGGATATTTGCGCTGGCCGGTGCCATAGCAACCGGCATTGCGTTGCTTACCGTCAGCTACCAGGCCATCAAGGCTGCGCTAATCAGCCCGGCGAAGATATTAAAATCGGAGTAGGGAAGGAGTAACCGGGGCAGCAAAGCATCAGCGTCTTTTGGCGGGTGACGTTGATGGTTAGAAATGGATTTTTAAATTCCGGATTTCGGATTCCGGATTGTCTATGGGAAACCGCAGAATACAAGGTAAACGCACCACTGTTGTATTTAAGCCGGGTTATTTTGCTACTAAATCACCAAGGCACTAAATCTACGGGTTATCCACCTGAGAAACCCGGATTGAAGGTGCCGGATTTTGGAAGCACGACCACCTGGTGCCGGTATAAGGATTTTAACATAAGATAACACTGTTGTCCGACTAAAAATCTGATTGACAAAATAATCAAGTTTTCTTGAAGGA
>CAZOYJ010000065.1:0-17165 GCA_964583905.1 uncultured Roseivirgaceae bacterium | reverse complement strand
TTTTCGTATAACCAATTTTTCTGATCACTTCACGGGCAATGTCCTGCACATCCAGGTAAGCTTCTGACTTAACTTCCCCCGCCAGCACCACCTGGCCGGTAGTCACCAGCGTTTCGCAGGCTACTTTCGATTGCGGGTCGTAGGCTAAAAAATAATCGATGAGCGCATCGGATATCTGATCGGCAACTTTATCGGGGTGACCCTCAGAAACGGACTCTGAGGTAAACAAGTAGGGCATAATAGCTGTGTTAAAAGATTGAAACTGGATATTAAGTCGGCAAATTTAGCCGAATGATGGTAAAACAAAAATTCTGGATTTACTGAGCGAGAAACAGGAATATGGCCGGTTGTTTTGGCCATTGCGGATTCATTTTTTTCCAGTCGCCAACGGTAAGCGTTTGAATGGTTTCGTTTTTCCCGGTAAGGTCAAGGGCGACCGTCAGCCTCGTTTCATTTCGCAATTCGTTCAACAGCGTATGGAACAATGAGTTATTGCGGTAGGGGGTTTCAATGAAGATCTGGGTTTGGTTTTTGAATCGGGATTCTTTTTCGTGATTCCGGATGGTTGCACCCAGTTCAGTTTTATCTACCGGCAGGTATCCATGAAAGGCAAACTGTTGCCCGTTTAATCCCGAAGCCATCAGTGCAAGCAGTATGGATGATGGCCCCACTAAAGGAATTACGGTAACGCCAACCGAATGCGCATAGGCAACCGCCAACGCACCCGGATCGGCTACACCCGGACACCCCGATTCTGCAATTACGCCTACGTGCTTGCCGGCAAACAAGGGCGCAAACAAGGAGGCCATGTTATCGAATGTTGTGTCTTTATTTAATACTTCGAAGGTCAAGGCATCGATGGCGCTGTAAATTTTTAAACTGCTGAGGTATCGCCTTGCCGTCCGGATGTCTTCGGCAAAAAAATGGTCAATGGTTTTCAGTGCCTCCAAAACCTGTGGTGGAATTACCTGGTGCTGGGTTTCATCGGCAATGATGTTGGGAATCAGGTAAAGGTTACCTTTCTTGTTCATGCAGTGCGCAGAAACGTTAGAACGGTTTCAACAAAAGCTTCCGGATTTTCGGAGTGTACCCAATGGCCGGTTTCCATACTTACCAGTGTGCTGTTGGGAAAAAATTTCCGGATGGTTTCGCGATCCTCATCAAGAATATAATCCGATCGGGTGCCGCGGATGAAAAGCGTTTTCTTTTCAAATGTTCCTGTATGCAACAATCCACCACTAATCACTTCCAGACTTTTATCCAACACCGACAGATTAACTTTCCACTCAAAACCGCCTTCAGGTTTTCGTGTCAGGTTCTTGAGCAGAAACTGGCGCACAGCAGGATGATCGATGTGGGCGGCCAGGGCTTCATCGGCTTCGTTGCGCGATTGAATGGCATCGATGGGAATTGCCTTCAATCCTTCCAGGATATGATCGTGGCGTACATCATAGGCTTTGGGTGCAATGTCTGCTACAATTAGTTTATCCAATTGGCCGGGGTTGGCCAGGGCGAAGTTCATGGCTGCTTTTCCACCCATGGAATGTCCCAACAGAATGGGATTTGCGAGGTTATGCTCGGCAATAAATTCCCCGATGTCGCTGGCCAGCAGGGCATAATCAAATTCATCACTGTGGGGCGACTGCCCATGATTGCGCTGATCAACCACAAATACATGGTAATGCTCGCCCAGCATTTTGGCTTGCGGCAACCAATTATCAGACGAACCCAGCAGGCCATGCAGAATGATAAGTGGCTGGCCCTGCCCATACTCGCGAAAGAATAGCTTCATGCGTCAAAAATAAGCAATCCAATCTCAGAAGTCGGATTAGCGGGGTATATTTGACCTTTAATTCAGTTCTACATGGAACTCAGAGACGGAGAATACTACATTCAGAATGTAAGCGTACTGGACATTGCCGAGCAGTTTGGCACCCCGGTGTATGTGTATGATGCGAATAAGATCGTTCAGCAATTTAAGAACCTGCGAACCGCATTTTCTGATGCGGATGTAAAAATAAAATATGCAATCAAGGCATTATCGAATATTTCAATCCTGAGATTGCTCAGGCTGCATGGAGCCGGTGCAGATGCGGTGTCTATACAGGAAGTGCACCTGGCCTTAAAGGCTGGTTTTGAACCATCGGAAATAATGTTCTCGCCCAATTGCGCTGACTTCACAGAAATTGAAGAAGCCGTGAAACTGGGGTTGGTGGTGAACATCGACAATCTTTCTTTTTTGAAAAAGTTCGGAACACAATTCAGAAGCTCCTATCCGTGTTCGATAAGGCTGAACCCGCATATCCTGGCAGGAGGTAACTACAAAATTTCAACCGGTCACAGCAATTCGAAGTTTGGTATTTCCATTTACCAGTTGCAACAAATCATGGAACTTGTGCAGCAATACAACATCCAGGTGAACGGGTTGCACATTCACACCGGCTCTGATATTTATGAATCGGAAGTGTTTTTGAAAATGGCGGAAATTCTCTTTAGCGTGGCCCGCGATTTTCCTGATCTGAAGTTCATCGATTTTGGCAGCGGGTTCAAGGTGGCGTGTCAGGAAGGCGATCATGTTACCAATATTTATGATCTGGGGTTAAAACTCACCCAATCGTTCCGGGAATTTTGCCGGCAGTATGGCCGCAAGCTAGAGTTGTGGCTAGAGCCCGGAAAATTTATTGTAAGTGAGGCGGGCAATCTGCTGATGAGAACAACTGTAGTGAAGTCCACACCTTCGGTAACCTTCGTAGGAGTTAACACCGGGTTGAACCATATGATCCGCCCGATGATGTACGATGCATACCACAATATCATTAATGTATCCAACCCAACCGGGCCGCAGAAGATGTATACCGTTGTTGGCTACATCTGCGAGACCGACACATTGGGTGCCGACCGGAAACTGAATGAAGTTCAAGAGGGCGACATTCTGGCCTTGCGGAACGCAGGAGCTTACGGCTTTTCCATGGCCTCGAATTATAATTCACGTTTACGCCCGGCCGAGGTGCTCGTTGTTAATAATGAAGCGAAACTGATCCGCGAGCCCGAAACGTTTGACGACTTAATCAAGAACCAGGTTGAAATTCATTTTTAGTAAACCTGCAAGGTTTTAGCACCTTGCAGGTCTTTTGAGCCTGTTATTTTTTTACCAGTGATTTTTCAAACTCCTCCTTTGCTTTGGCATAAACTGCCTCTACCTGTGATTTAATATACTCATCGTTGGCCTGTTTAAAAATCAACTCTGTTCTTAATGAGTCAATTTCTTTTGTGTATTGAGATGAAAGATTTCGATAGGCACGACACTCATTGTGTAGGAAAACGGAGTAACTAACAGACAAAATGCTTAGTACACAGAGTACTAGGATTAACAAATTATTTTTCATCGCTGTTTGATTATATTATATTTCCGGACAAAAAGACCTACAGCAACTACCTTTACATGAGTCTACCATTGCACCGCAATTACTACCTCCATTACTATTGCAATACGCTCCAGAATATAAGCAACCTGCTATGCAGGCTGTAGTTGTATTGGTAAAATTTCCACAGTCACGACCACAAACTGATGATCCATCCCATTTTTTTCTTGCTAATGTTGATGACTTTGATAGTATCTTCTTCACTAAGAGATCTGTAAACAGTTCGTAAGAAGGCCCACCCCTTTTCTCAAGTGCTTGTTGAGCGTTGTAATGGAAATTATCATAGCGTTTGTCCAGAATTTTGAAATAACTCCTGAAATTGCTCAAGTAATTTTGGGATGATTCACCGGATTTAAAGAGATCGGGATTCTCCTCATGCGCAACAAAAAGATCTGCCATCATAGAAACAAAGTCATCATCTTTTAGAATCTTACTCTGCAACTCATCGTCATTGGTAAGTTGGCTTTCGCAACTCAAAATTGTAATCAAACCCAAAATCCCAAAAAATCTTTTTATGGGCCTATAATTGAATTGGTTTTTTTTTGGGGGGGGTAGAATTGTGTTTTTCATATGATTAGGGTTTAATTTTACGGGACTAATTTAAAATTTGGTCCGAAAAAATGCAATAATCATAGACTTACAACATTGGGCAAATTCAATAACAATACTAGAACAAATTTAAATTCCCACCCCTTCTGAATTGAGTCAGGTCGAAAGAGGGCATAGACCGGTCGGCAAAATGCTTCCGCTTCGATGCACGATAAAGATTATGAATCGCTTCTGCAAAGTTTCCTTCACCCGCCATTCGCCTGCCGAATTGCGAATCGTTTACGTTTCCATTATGAAGCGAACAGATCTGGTTCCAGACTTTATCAAACCGGTCGGGAAAATTTTTCCGCAGCCAGTCTTCAAAGAGTTTCCCAATGGCGCCATTAAGCCGCACTACCGTCATAGCTGCTGTTAAGGCCCCATGATCAGCGGCAGCTTTTACCAAGGCCGGGATTTCATGATGGTTTAACCCGGGAATGATAGGGGCGTTCATCACCCCAACAGGTATGCCAGCCTTCGCTAATTCCTCCACCGTTCTCAATCGCTTCAATGCACTGGCCGTTCGGGGCTCCATTACGCTTCGCAATTCCTCATCAAGCGTTGTGATGGAGATATAAACATGAATAAGATTGTCTTTGGCCAGATCACGCAACAAATCCAGATCACGAAGAATCAAACTGTTTTTGGTAATCATACCCACCGGGTGCCGGTATTGTGCAAACACCTTGAGCAACCCGCGGGTTATTTTCATCTTCCGTTCCAGCGGCTGGTAACAATCGGTGTTGCCGGATAAGCTGATGGGAACAGGCTGCCAGTTAGGGTGAAGGATAAATTTTTCAAGCAGTTGTGGTGCGTTCTTCTTCACCATAATCTTACTCTCGAAATCAAGCCCGGCACTGAAACCGTAATATTCATGCGTGTTGCGGGCATAGCAATAGATGCAGCCGTGTTCACATCCCTGGTAGGGATTGAGTGAGTACATCATGCCCAGGTCGGGGCTGGTAACGTTGTTCACGATGGTGCGGGCTTGCTCGAAGAATACTTGTGTCGCGGGTGTAGTGAGCAGCGGTTCATCAAGCCCTTCAACATGTTCGGTTACATATTGCGTTTTTAAAAACCGGTTCGCGGTTTTCAATTGTGAACCTCTTCCCTTAAAGTAATTTTCAGCCATTCCTGAAGGTACGATGCCCCCGCGCTATTTAAAATCCTGATTACCTTGCTGGACATAAGTTGTCAGGAGTTGTTACACTATTCACACACCCCCAAACAGGAATTGGTTGATCCGCTTTTTGAAAAAGCAGGCGTTCGTGTATGGGTCAAGCGCGAAGACCTGAATCATCCGCATGTGTCGGGCAACAAGTGGTGGAAACTCAAGTACAATCTGCAGGAAGCCGAGCGCTTGGGAAAGAAAACACTGCTTACGTTTGGCGGAGCGTACTCCAATCATATTTATGCCACTGCGGCCGCAGCGCGAGAACTGGGTTTTAAAAGCATTGGTATCATTCGTGGGGAAGAGACGTTGCCGCTTAATTCAACCTTGCAATTTGCCCGCGCGTGTGGCATGCATTTACAGTATGTATCGCGCCAGGATTATCGAAGCAAATCGGAAGCCGATTTCATTCAAAAGCTTTATGATTCATTTGGCGACTTTTACTTAATTCCGGAAGGCGGAACCAATGCATTAGCCGTGAAAGGTGTGGAGGAATTTGCAAAAACCCTTGATACAGAATTCGACTATGTGTGTTGTGCGGTTGGAACCGGGGGAACGCTAGCGGGATTAATCAACGGCTTGCCGGAAGAAAAGAAAATTCTTGGATTTCCGGTTTTGAAAGGCGGAGGGTTTTTGAAAGCCGAAGTTGAAAAATGGGCGAGAGGGCAGCACGCAAACTGGGAATTAGTAACGGATTATCATTTTGGGGGATATGGGAAGGTGCTACCTGAGTTAATGACCTTTATTAAAAGAGCTGAAGTGCAATTTCAATTGAGCTTAGACCAAGTATATACTGCCAAATCTTTTTACGGAGTGTACGATCTTATTATAAAGGATTTTTTTGTTAGTGGTTCAACGGTCTTGTTCCTTCACACGGGAGGACTTCAGGGAAGAAATTTTTAATCCCTCCTTCCCCCCTTCAACCAGCTTGCAATACTCCACCGGGTGCTTTCCTGCACCACGGCACCGCTTTCGGCTGCACGGTTTACTTTTTCTACCGTGAAGAAGGCCGTTGGTAAGATGGCTTTCATTTTATGAAGCAGGTCTTCGAGGCTTTCTCGTGGCAACACGGTAAACACCAGGTTCTCCGGACCGTCAAGGCCTTCGGTGTTCACCCGGGTGTAGCGAAAGTTGTTTTGGTTAAGAAAATCAATCAGCTCGGTTACGTCTTTGCGGGTGATGATGCGCACAATTACTTTTCCGTAGGCAATCCGCTCTTCAATCATCATCCCTACTAAAATACCCATGGCAAATCCACCGGGGTAAGCCACGTAACACACCCAATTATCGAGATGCTCAAAAATCTGCCGGATGGCCATCAGCCAGATGAAGGATTCAAAAAAACCGAGCAGAGTAGCGGTTAGTCTACGCCCGCCTAATACATAAATGATGCGGATGGTGTTGATGGAAACATCCATGATGCGCGCCAGGAAAATGAGCAGCGGAAGAATAACATAGCTGAACAAATTTTCAGACAGGCCAACCGTTTCGGTAAAGAATGTTTCCATAAATAAATGCGTGCAAAGATCATACGATGTCTCTGACCAGCCAAATAAATTCTGGGATTACTTCAGTGATTCTAAGCAATCATCAGTTGTATCCTTTGTTGGGACTACTTTATTAGAAGTTGGCTCTCGTCTCTACCCGTTGTTTTGTTACGTGCCCGGCTAGCAACCTCTCTCTTCTTAATTCTAACGGAGTCTATCTCATACCTTACCTGAAGACGCATCCAATAGGCGGCATCTACATCCAACGCCATTTCTAATTTTAATGCCAAATCAGTTGTAAGGTTCCTTTTGCCATGAATAATCTCGCTCATCGTAGTAGGAGCAATCTCCATTTTTTCTGCCAAGTCCTTTTGCTTTAGTCCCCGTTGTTGCAGTTCATCAGCAATCAGCACACCCGGGTGGGTGGCATGGGGTGGTAAAATTTCCTTCGTCAATTTGAATCCCTTCTTACTTTTCATAGTGCTTTGATATTTTGAGGATATAGATTGTGTTTGGCTTGATGTACTCAAATTCAATTCGATACTGGTCGTTAATTCGGGCACTCCACCGGTCCTTGTATTTTTCAATATTCAGACTTCTGATTTTAGATAACTCATTTAAGCTCTCTGCTTCTAGCATAAACACAACCTTATTCCGGAATCTTCTTAGGATATCTTCGGAAAATGATTGCTTGCCAGAGTAATCCCCGGTATACAAACGGATAAGTTCATGGGTTGCAAACTCAATCTCCATTCATTCAATGGTTTAAAGGTACAAAAAGTTCACAAGTTTAGCGAACTTTGCCACCAGGCTTAACCAAACAAATCCTGAAATACTTCCGTTAATTTTCCGAATGACTTCACTGCAATCTTTACCTTTTTGGTATCAATCGATTTCTGGCTGAATTTTGAAACATAAATTTCTTCAAAGCCAAGTTTCTCGGCTTCCGAAATGCGTTGATCAATCCGGTTAACCGCGCGCAGTTCTCCGCCTAACCCAACCTCTGCCGCAAAACAAATTTTTTCCGAAACGGGCAATTCTTCAAGCGATGAAATAACGGAAACGCAAACCGCCAGGTCGATAGCCGGGTCTTCTACGCGAATGCCTCCGGCCATGTTCACAAATACATCGTGCATGCCCATCTTAAATCCACACCGTTTTTCCAGTACAGCCAGCAACATGTTCAACCGTTTCTGATCAAATCCGGTTGGGGTGCGTTGTGGTGTACCATACGAGGCCGGGCTTACCAGCGATTGAATTTCAATCAGCAACGGACGGTTGCCTTCAATGGTAGCGCCTATTGTTGCTCCACTTAATGGTCCATCTTTTTGGGAGATCAAAATTTCTGAAGGATTAGACACCTCACGCAATCCGGAGCCGAGCATTTCATAAATACCTATCTCCGAGGTAGAGCCGAATCGGTTTTTGGTGGTGCGTAAAATCCGGTAGGCGAGATGCCGATCGCCCTCAAATTGGAGTACGGTATCCACCATATGCTCCAGTACTTTTGGCCCCGCCAGCAGGCCGTCTTTGGTGATATGGCCCACCAGAAAAACCGGGGTGTTGGTTTGCTTGGCAAACTTCATCAGTTCACCCGTGCATTGCCGCACCTGGCCAATGCTTCCTGCGGTGGAGTCAAGCAAATCGGAATGCAGGGTTTGAATAGAATCAATAATTACCAAATCGGGTTGCAGTTCGCGAATGCCGAGAAATATTTTGGCCGTTTCGGTTTCGGTAAAAATGTAGCACGACTCATTCTGATTTTCGGCCAGACGTTCGGCCCGCATTTTTATTTGTTGCTCACTTTCTTCACCGGAAACATACAGCACTTTTATATTTTTCAACGCCAGCCCGAGTTGCAGCATCAAGGTCGACTTGCCAATACCCGGCTCACCGCCAATCAGGATTAGTGATCCGGGAACTATGCCTCCGCCCAGCACCCGGTTCAACTCAGCATCAGGAGTAGTTAACCTTACTTCCTTGCCCGACTCAATTTCATTTACTGCAATGGGCTTATGCCTTTGTTTCTGATCACTTTCCTGACGCCAGGAATTTTTTGCAGGTTCTTTCTGTGCAAGCTCTTCGACAAAAGTATTCCACTGCTGACAAGATGGACATTTGCCCATCCATTTAGCAGATTCATGCCCGCAATTCTGGCAGAAGAATAAGGTTTTGGTTTTGGCCATTACGGTATTAGTGCATTCGCTTCTTTGGCCATTTCCTGGTAAACCAGTTTGTCGGCAAGAGAAGGCCACCACTTATTGATATATACGGCCAGCTTTCCTTGTGCGGTAAGGATGAGCATGCGTTTTCTTTTTACGGTGGCCTTATAAATGTGTTGGGCACATTCTTCGGCCGACATCATTTTTGTTTCGTTGCGAGGTGATTCATCCTGAGCCGTACCATCTTTGGTTAATGCCCGCTTCCGGATGTTGGAAGCTGTAAAACCCGGGCAGGCCGTGAGCACATGCACACCTTGTTTGAGGCACTCGATGCGCAGCACTTCCAGGAACCCATTAAGCGCAAACTTGGAAGCGGAATACCCCGTACGGCCAGGCAGTCCGATAAAGCCTGCTATAGATGAGATGCCCACCACCGAACCCTTGTTTCGGATAATTTGAGGCAAGCAATACTTTGTGGCGTACAGCACACCATAGAAGTTGATGTCCATAACTTTTTTTACCACGTCAAGATCAACCTCGTTAAATAACGCCCGCATGGAAATACCGGCATTATTAATCAGAATATCAATCTTTCCAAAATGCCGGATGGTTTCTTCGGCCATTCGTTGGTTGTCGGCCTCACGGCTTACATCAGCATTGCAGCCGGCCGTATCAATACCTTGTTTAACAAGTTCTTCAACTGTAGCCTCTAATTCGGCTTTATTTCTGCCGGTGATGAGTACTTTTGAGCCATGTCGACCAAACTCAAGGGCAAGGGCTTTGCCTATGCCTGACGATCCACCGGTGATAATCACGACTTTGTCTTTCATGGATTAGGAAATGAACCGATCAGTTTGAGCATATTAGAATTTATAAACGGGAGTTATACCCCACCGGATTTCATTCTGTATCAAAAATAGCAATATTGTTAACTTGTCGGCCTGTATTAAGCACACATGTTTTTATTACGTTTAATCTCCCGTTTGCCGTTTCCGGTTCTTTATAGACTGTCGGATTTGCTGTTTGTAATCGGCTACTATGTTGTTGGGTATAGGAAAGCCATGGTGAAGAGGAACCTGATTAACTCCTTTCCGGAAAAGAGCAGCCAACAGATAGCTCAAATAGAAAAAGCATTTTACCGGAACTTATGCGACTATGCTATGGAAACATTAAAGCTGCTTACCCTTACTTCAGAAGAGCTACGCAAGCGAATGCATTTCACCAATCCGGAAAAATTTACTGCTTATGCCGCACAGCAGCAATCGGTTTTACTTTTGTCCTCACACCAGTTTAACTGGGAGTGGCTGTTAGCTTCAGGTATGCTTTGGCTACAAGCACCGGTTGATTTCATATACCAACCCATCAATAATTCCTTCTTTGATAAATTTATGCAAACTTGTCGTACACGTTTCGGGGGATATGCAATAAAGCGAAACGAGGTTGCCCGTGAACTCGCAAAGCGAAAAGATGTTGTAAGGGGTATTGCCATCGTGGCCGATCAATATCCCGGCCTTAAAGGTGATAAACGTATTCAGATAAGATTTCTCAATCAGGACACCGTTTTCTTTTTTGGAAGCCAGCAAATGGCAAACCTTACCCAGTATCCGGTTCTGTATGCAGTGGTGGAGCGCATAAAACGCGGCTATTACACCTGTACACTCGTACAAGTTGGCGAGCCGCCATACGACAAAAATTCTGTTGCAGTGGTGGAGGCTTATGCCCGTGCCGTTGAGCAAGTAATACAACAACATCCGAGTGGATGGTTGTGGTCGCACAATCGCTGGAAAACCCGGCATTTGAACGAGGTACCTCCGGCAAGTTAATGGGTTCGTGTTACGCCAGCATCAACGCAATATCTTCGCGTGTAAGTTGCTTCATTATACTTTCTTCGGTGGTGATCAACTCCCGGGTGAGTTTGAGTTTTTTCTGTTGAAGCAGAAGTATCTTTTCTTCTACGGTATTTCGTGTTATGAATTTATAAGTAAACACTTTTCGTTTTTGGCCGATACGGTGTGCACGGTCGATGGCCTGAGCTTCAACAGCCGGGTTCCACCACGGATCAAGAATAAATACATAATCTGCTTCGGTGAGGTTTAACCCCAAACCACCGGCTTTAATGGAAATAAGGAAAGCTTTTACATTCGGATCTTTGTTGAATCGTTCAACCTGCTCCCTGCGGTCAATGCTGGCGCCATCCAGGTAAGCATAGCTGATTTTGTGGTGTTTCAAATGGTGTTGTACCAGGCTCAGGTGTTTTACAAACTGACTGAACACCAAAACCTTGTGCCCTTCGGCCATGGCATTTTCCAGCATGTGAATGATATCTTCCAGCTTGCCGGAATCGCCCGAGTAGGAAGGTTCAATCATTTTGGGATGATTGGCAAGTTGACGCAGTTTGGTAAGGCCTTCCAGGATCATAAAGCGGCTGTTGCCGAGGCCCTCCTTATCGATGAGGTTCAAAATGCGGTTTCGGTAATAGCCTTTCACATCTTCATAGCGCTTTTCCTGTTCGGGTGTCATTACGCAGTAGTGAATGTACTCTACCTTTTCAGGGAGTTCGGTTGCCACCTGCGATTTGTGCCTGCGCAATACAAACGGTTTGATGATGGCGTTTAATTTTTTTGATTTCGATTCATCGCCTTTTTTTTCAATGGGCATCTGGTACTCGTTCCGGAAATAAGTTTGCGATCCGAGCAAACCCGGATTGATAAAACTCACCTGCGACCATAAATCCATCGTGGTGTTTTCCAGCGGGGTTCCGGTAAGCACCAGTTTATAACGCGATTTCAATTCGCGTACGGCTTTGGCAATGTTTGAGGATGGATTTTTTATGACTTGCGATTCATCAAGAATGATGTAATTGAAATAGAAATTTTTAATCAGGTCAACATCGAGCCGGGCAATACCGTAGGAGGTAAGCACAATATCGTATTTCTCAAACCGCCTAACATCTTTGTTGCGCAAGGTGCCGGTATAGGTAAGCACTTTTAATTCGGGTGCAAATCGGTTGGCCTCCATCTCCCAGTTGTAAATAAGCGATGTAGGCATAATGAGCAGGGATGTTCCGTGTTTTGATTCTTTTTCGGCCTGCAACAACGCCAGGGTTTGCACGGTTTTTCCAAGGCCCATATCATCGGCCAGGCATCCGCCCAGCCGGAACTCATTCAAAAAGCGAAGCCAATTGTAGCCGGCTTTTTGATAGGGTCGAAGTTCGCCCTGAAAGCCTTCGGGCATCGGATAGTTTTTAATGCCGCTGAAGGAACCCAATGAACGCAGTTTTTCGCTGATGTGAACTTTAGCCAGGTGTCCGTCCTCCAGCTCCCTCACCAGGTTGAGGTGATGCTTGCGCAAAACCGGTTTCTCTTTGTCGCCTTCGGTTTCACTTAATGCAAACAAGTCGGCATATCGCGTTAGCCAGGCTTCGGGAATGATGGCAATTTCACCGTTGGGAAGTTTAAACTCTACCTTTTTTTTCAGGATAAGCTTGCGCAATTCTTTAAATGGAATTTCAAATTCACCAAACCGGATGCGGGCATGAATATCGAACCAGTCGATGTTTTCTTTAACCTCAACTTCAATTACGGCCTTGCCTACAAAATACTTCTTGTCGTTGCTTTGTGGCTGGCTCACCTCAAACCCCAGGTTAAGCAGGTTAACCCGGTTTTCATTCAACCATGAAAAAGCTTCAGATTTGGAAATGGCTACATTAAAATCTTTCATCGGCAGTCCGAGTTTTTGTAACGTGCCCAGGAAGTTTTTCTCTAGATCCACTTTTCGCTGTACGCGATGGAAAATATAATCGCCATTATTTTTTTCAAGGGTAACACTAACCGGAACCCGGTTTCTGCCCTGAAATTTATACTTTCCGTATTTGAAGGAAAGATCAAACACAATTTTTCCCGATTCATCGCTTCGGTCTTCAATAGGAGGTTGGTCGAATAAGGAGGGAGCATTTGATCGTTGAATGGAAGCCAGTTCTGAAATGGTCAGTACCGGTTTCGGATCGAACTCATCTTTAATGATGTCAAACCCTTTTGCTTCGATGTCGTCAAAGGATGCAATTAGCGGGGCAACAAATTTGTTGTAATAGGTTTCTTCAAGGTTTTTCGGAATGACCACAAACTTTTTGCTGAAAAAAGGGAGAAGCTTTTTGCCGTCAATAAATTTTTCAAACCCGTACAGTTTTCCGTTTACAATCATCCAGGCCGGACTTTTACAGATCAGGTAAGCCGTTGGATTAGGCATTTCCAGTTTTTTACCATCGTAAAAAATGGTTGGATAATAATTTGTACTGTCTTCGCTTCGCTTGAAATGGAATTGAATAGACGCACGCTTATCCATCACTTCAATTTTGCGGTGTGTAGGCTCGCCATCATTTCCGGTTTCAAACAGAAGTTTCCCTTTCAAAATTTCCAACACGTCAGCCCGCTTGGTTTCCATGTGGATTTCGATCAGTTCCTGAACCGCTTCGTTGCCTTTTTTCTTGTCGAAGATTTTCGGGAAGAACTCTTCTGGCTTAACCGGTTTTCCGGCAAACTTTTTAGCTACAGCATCCTGTTGCATGGTGTCCATCAGCCGGATCAGTTCAAAATCACGATCGTCCAGGCCTTTGGCAAATTCGCGGGCATTTTTAGCGGAAATATTCTGATGCTGGTAAGTAAGTTTCCCCTTTTCATCCAGGCGCACGATGTACGACTCAAACAAGAAGCCCAGATACTCGTGCTGAAAGAGCGAGTAAATAATTTGGAACGGCTGGGATGCAGAGACCTTCATGTTTTTGCCTTTTTTGGCAGTTTTACCAAAAACGGAACTTCTAAATTAGTAATTTCCGTTTAATGAAACGCTTGAAAATCAGGCTATTTAATACCTGAATCTTACAGATTTTGAACGGAGACAGACCGGGATGCCAGAATGGCCGGCCGCCAGGAGATCAGAAAGGTAATCACCGATACCACAACCAATGTATTTACAAAGTCAATAGGCTTTACTTTGATGGGATAACCTTCCGTAACGGATGTTTCCATGCCCATGCTGATGAGGCCATAGTTTAGCTGTAGCCAGCAAAAAATTCCACCCAAAACCAGCCCCAGTAAGGCGCCCCCAAATGCTATCAGTGCGCCCTCGGTGATGAAAATTCTACGAATCAATCCTTCGCTGGCGCCCATGGCAGCTAACACCGATATATCTTTTTTCTTATCCAATGCCAGCATCATCAAGCTGAAGAAAATGTTGATTGAACCAATGCCCAGCAGGAGTGATAAGGAGAGAAACGTAAACAGCTTTTCCATTTTTAATAGTCGGTACAGGTCTTTGTGTTGTTCTTCGTGATTGAGAACAACGTAACGATCGCCAATTGCTTCTTTAATGCGTTGTTGAACCTTGAAAACATCGGCACCGGGTTTTGTTTTTATCTCCAGGGAGGTTCGTTTGTCGCCATAACCCAACAACTCCTGAGTAAACGAAAGCGGAACGAGAATATAATTCTCATCAAAGTTTTGCACGATGGAAAAAGCGGCACCCGGTAAAATGTTTTTTCGGGAATAGAGCCGGGAAGGATCGAGCGCACCTGATCTGACATTGTTTATATAGTGAACCTGTAACGGATACAGATCATCGCCCACCGCAATGGATAAGTTGTACTGTACCCCTCTGCCAACGATGGCGTATTGGATGTCGCCCTTTTTTAATTTCAACTCACCGGCAACAATTTTATCATCTATGCGATGCTGATCCAAAAAATTGTCGCTCACGCCTTTTAGTGTAACCACCTGGTTGGCTTCGCGGTAACGCACATAGGCATAGTCTTCTATTGCCTCAGTAACAATCGCTACGCCCGCAATGGCTTCTATTTTCTTTATAAAGTCATCTTGTACAGAAAATGATTTGCCCTCAGCTGCCTCAATTTTTATTTCCGGATCGAAGGAATTGTTGAGTGAACGAAGTAAGTCCTCCAGTCCATTGAATACAGAGAGCACAATGATCAGGGCCGCAGCACAAAAAGCAACACCCACCAGCGAAAGGATGGAAATGATGTTGATAAAATTTTTCTTCCTTCCGGAGAGTAAGTATCTGCGCGCTATAAATAACTCAAGCTTCACCAATCAAAGTTAAAAATCCATTTTACAATATTGATTAAAAGATGATGACCTGCCAGCGGAACGCCCATTTCCAGATCAGGGTGTAGTTGGTTATTTGAGCCTGGTGTAAGATTGAAGTCCATTCGGCCCGCGTAAATCCCCGCAGCACTGAAAGCGGGGCATCGTTCCTCACCATACCTGAGCGGGATAAAAGGCGTGTTAACAATTTGATGGCGTAATAGGCAAATGGATGCCGATGCAAGTCATTAATAATGATCCCAAGCCGGCATTGATTTTTTAACGATCGAAGCAGTGTAACAAGCTGATCGGCACTAAAATGATGGAGAAATAGGGTGGCTGTAACAATATCGTAATGCGAGTTCTGAAAAGATTCGTTTAAAACGTTGTCAGCTTGAAGGGTGATTTCAGGAAATCCTTGACAGTGCTGTTTCGCATAATCAACAATATTCGGGTTGGCATCAATACCGGTTAATGAAGCATTAAT
Organism: uncultured Roseivirgaceae bacterium; assembly: GCA_964583905.1. GTDB lineage: Bacteria > Bacteroidota > Bacteroidia > Cytophagales > Cyclobacteriaceae > UBA2336. The sequence continues at coordinate 1,753 of CAZOYJ010000065.1, read as the reverse complement.
TTTCAATTTCTTAAATTTATGATTTATAAGTTTCAACATTTCCCCGCTCCCGCAGCCGATGTCGGCAAGGGTTAAACTTTTACTCGTGTTTCCTTTCATCACAAGTAGTTTCTTAACGCCATCAACGGTAACCGAATTCCCACCTAACCAATAATTAATGGTGTCAATTTCCCGCAAGGTTTTATTCACTACATCTCCGCAGCAGTTAAGGTCGTCCATGATTTCTGGTTCTTCCGAACGCCTGTCGAATTTATTCATGGTAGTGAATTTTGAGGAGGAGGCTCTCCAGCGTTAACCCCGGGCCAAACGCAAAACTTAATACGAAATGGTTATGATCGGCCGCCTGAAGATGTTCGGCAATATGTTGGAGCACAAAAACAATGGTTGCGGACGACATGTTTCCAAATTGACTTAGTACAGTGTAGGCGGATTCGTTTTGTTTTTTTGTCAGGCTCAATTCCTGTTCAATTACCTCGAGGATTTTCTTTCCTCCTGGGTGTATGGCGAAATAGGAAATGTCCTGAAGGTTTTTATTCACTTTCCCTAGCAATTCCTGGGTAAGTTTTTTTATACCGGCACGAATTACATCGGGCACATAGGTGGAGAGTTTCATTTCAAAACCCAGGTTGCCCACATTCCAGGCCATGTGCTCGCGGCCATTGAATGCCAACCCGTTGTGAAAAATTTCCGGGACTAAATTCCATCCGGGTGTAGGAGCATTTTGCACCAGTATAGCGGCTGCCCCATCGGCAAACAGTGCATTGGCCAACAAATTGTCTTCTGTGGTGGCCTCCTGAAAATGAAGGGTACACAATTCCAGGCAAACGATAAGTACTTTCGCCTGCGCATCTGCCTTGCAGGCTGCATCGGCTAACTTAAGCGCAGTGAATGCTGCATAACAGCCCATGAAGTTTACACTGGTACGTTGAACGGATTCATTCAGACTGAGAGATTTAACAAGGTCAATGTCTAACCCGGGCGCATACATGCCTGTACAGCTCACCACTATTAAATGCGTTATGGCTGCGTATGATGGGAGTAAGTTGTCGTTCAGGCATTGTTGCACCGCCTTAACACTTAAAGGTAGTGCGTGTTGCCGGTATTGATCAATTCGTTCAGCGGTAGATGGAATGGGTTTGTTATCTGTAGCATTGGAATAAAAGCTAAACTGACCTTGCTTTCCGTAATCTTCCAATACGGAGTAACGCGTTTTTATTCCGCTTGACCTGAATATCGCTTTGAGCTTGCGGCTATTAACTTGGTCTGGCTTCATCACCTTTTCCATAAACAGGGCAATGACATCCTGATTAAAGCAATAGGGCGGTTTAGCAATGCCTATGGAAGTAATAAAACTCATGCTATCCAATAATAACCTAAAAAAGTCTAATTTAGATCAACCTTAACTCCCAATATGTTCGCTTTGTCCTCCTGGTTACACCTGCGCATACATTTTTCGTATTTTTTGTTGCCCGTGTTTCTGTTCAGCGTAGCACTTTCCCCTAACCTGAACATGGACCGATTGTTATGGGTATTCATTATTGTTCACGTGTTTTTATATCCGGCCAGCAATGCGTACAACAGTTATTTTGACAAGGATGAAAAGAGCATTGGGGGCATCCGAAACCCTCCGCCAGTAAAAAAGGGCCTGTATTACCTGGCGTTGATTTTTGATTTGACTGGAATTGTTTTGGGCGTATGGAAAGTGAGTGTATTATTTGCTGCCATGCTTTTTGTATATGGCCTTGTTTCAAAA
>CAZOYJ010000064.1:0-17190 GCA_964583905.1 uncultured Roseivirgaceae bacterium | reverse complement strand
AATTCTTTAGGAAAATTGAAACCAAGGCGCGTACTTTAGGGTTCTCTCATGCACAGTGAATAAGCTTTTTTGCCATAGCGTTCACGTGTATTTTACCTGCTCCTGACAGTAGGCGTGGTCAAGCACCACACTCTACTGCATGGAGCGGGCAAAATCTCCCCAAATCAAGCATTTTCGTTAATTTTCAGACATTCGACCTAATAATCGCATAAGCGATTTCAAACCTTTAAAATCCGATCAAAATAAAAGGCGCCCAATAATATGGGGCCGAAAATTGGCCTTGCAAGAGATTGAGTTTGGCCTGCCTTAGATTTTCACTGTAATGACGGGCTGGTCTTTCCAATTGCAGGCGGTAAAAATCAGTCATAAGTGTTGCGGTTGATTCATCGGCTACACTCCAAAACGATACGATGATATTCCTGGCGCCTGCATACACCAGGGCGCGCGACAAGCCAATAACCCCTTCGCCTTTTGAAATTTTTCCCAGGCCGGTCTGGCAGGCCGAAAGGGTAACCAGGTCGGCATTGAGTTGAAGGTTGTAAATTTCACCGGAGAATAAATTTCCATCTTCATCTGCTGTTGAATTCTGAAGAAAAATTCGCGACAAGTCGGGATTTACTTCATCGACAATACCATGCGTAGCCAGGTGAATCAGCGAATGATTTTTCAGGTTTTGCGATTTCAGGTTTGATTCGCTGGCTTGTTCATTCATCAAAACTTTTGTCGGAATATTTTTACCGGCAAACAGATTGTTCAGGGTGTTCACCTCCAATTCCGTTCCGGGTAAGTCGTTCAGGTTATCCTTCTCCGGAAAAGTAACCGGAGCGCAAAGCAAAGCGGAAGTTATTCCGGTTGATCGTCCGGATTTCTTTTGTAACAACAAGCCTGCAGAAAATTCATACCGGGTGCCAAATCGTTTTAGCAGATAGGGTAAGGTTGAATACGGTGCTTCCCGATCTTTAACATTGCGCGTGAGCAGCACTTCAAACGGAATAACGCTTAACCTGCCGGTAGGTAAAATAACCAGTTCGGTTACAGATGAAGGAATTTTAGGAATCAGTAATTTGTATAGGTTGCGGGCCGAAGTAATGTAGGCATCAGCACTCATGTAAAATAGTCCGTTGCGCAAGCCGGTTATGTTCCGGTCAAAATCCGCAGGAATAGAATGTTCAGTTATTTTAAACGTTTTACGGGTAATGCAATACGTATAAAGGCGGGCGGTTCCGTGCTTACTATCGTCCATAAAATAACTGATCACAGCAGTTTTACCATCCAGTTGTTGCTGGATATCCGAAATGGATGGCGCTACCGAACTGTATTTTAAATTGAAGTATTCGGGATATTTAATTTCAAGACTCCTTACAAAAACTTCATATTTCTGGTTGAGTTGAAAAGCGGAGGCGCGCAAGTTTTTTTCCTCTTCTTCCGATGGTTTTTGTGCCAGTTTTTGCGCCACCAACGCTAACCCTGATTTTAAATTCTTCTCTTCTTCCAGCAATTCATCCGGTACTCCGGCAAACGATTTGGCATTGGTTTCGGAGATCGCATCCAGCAAAACGGCTGATTTACTTTTCTCGGCAAAGTAAAAGCTTTGCGCGCTAAAGGATTTTCGGTTTTTAAACGAGACTTCACTCAACAAATAGGCCATCCGAACGCCATCGGCATACACTTCGTTGGCAATAGCGCCCAGGGCAATTTTATCCGATTCGTTGGTGGCTTGTTGTCGTAATCGGTCAATTAGCTTATCGCAGGCTTCAAGGGTTTGCAAGGCAAGCAGCAGGTCGCTGTGTTTGAGCGTTTTTCCCAGGTGCCGCGCTTCCAGGGCCTGGGCCTTATACATCATGGCATATAACAACTGGTTGCCGTTGTAATATTCAAGGCCGGATGGATTGGTTCTTAAATCTTCGGAGTTAAAATCCGGGGCATTGGCAATAAGCGCTTGTTGAAAGTGGTTGAGGGCCTCATCGTATTTTTGTTGGGATAAAAGAATATTTCCCATCAGGTTATGCGTGTTGGCCCCATCGGGATGTTTAAGTCCCTGTGAAGTAAGATACATGTTGAGGGCACGCTCATAATACCCCATCGAGGCTTTCTGATCGTTCATCCGGGCGTAGGTTTGCCCGAGGTTGCTGAGTACAAATGCTTTTGTGGAATGCGGATTGGTGTTGATTTTCTCCCAGATGGAAAGAGCCGATTCAAAATAATTAATAGCATCACCATACAGTTCAAGGGCACGGTGTACCACCCCAAGATTGGTGTACGTTATCGCCAGTTTAGGATGTTCTTTACCATGTAGTTTCTCATAAATGGCCATGGCCTTTTCATAGTAGTCGATGGATTCATCAACGTCTAATTGGCTGTACACAAGGCCCAGGTCATTATAGGATGCAGCGATCAGTTCATGCGATTCGGGTAGTTTGGAAAGCCTGAGTGCCAGCGACATTTGAAGTTGTTCTTCGGCTTGTGCATACTTGCCTGTACTCATGTACACCTGACCTAAGTACGAAAGCGCCTGGGCGGTTTCCAGTGTACCGGTGGTTTCTTGCAGGGTTCTTGATGCGGCAATCAGTGTTTCAAGGGCGAGGTCGTTTCTACCCTGGTTGAGATAGAGAAAGCCAATTGTGGATTGTACCACTGCACCCAATTGTACTGAATTTTTAGAGCGTTCGGTACGCTCCAGGGTTAGCCTTAATAATTGGTTGGCTTCCTCCAGGTTGCCAAGTCGGATCAGGGCTTCCGCTTTTTTATTGGCCAGTTGAAGATTCAGGTCGTAATCCAGAATTTTAGCCTGATCAATTTTTTGAATGGCCGCATCGAACCGCGAATCGAAAAGCAAGGCATCTACTTCCTCCAGAATTTTCCGGTCTGGAGTTTGGGCCACGGTAAGAAAACACCAGCCCAGTAACATAAAAACCAGGATACGACTGTGCATCATCAGAAACGATAAAAATAACTGAGTGTAGTAACCATTTCCCGCGTTAGCCCATCCGGGTTTACTTCGCGTTGTGTGATTTTATGTCCTACCAACAGACGGATACCGGTTTTAACGTTAAAGCTGTACCCGGCCGTAACTATTCCGGATAACGCCATGCCGGTTGTTCCTGCGAGTTTAACACGTGTACCGGAACCGGCAGGACTTTCAATTTCATCTTTTGTGATTCTGAAAATAGGCAGCAGGCCCGCAGAAAAATTAAAGCGTGTAAACCTGAAATTTCTTTCTACTCTTAGCATTACATCGGTTCCGCGTTTCAACTTGTAAGGAAGATCGTATTCGCGTACATAGTCAACCCCTTCACCGTTTTTATAGACAGGTTCCCATTCCGACCACCTGAATTCGTTTTCATTTTGATTAAACGGATGCTGAATTCCGGTAGCAAAAAGCCACTTACGGGTTACCAATGATATGCCGGCAATGGCATCGTACGTGCCCAGACTGGTTTGGTAATACATAGGCAAGACCAGGCTGTTGGCATCGTCTTTCAGGTTTGAATTATTGGAGGGAATTTTACCGCCCAGGGTTAGTCCTATATCGTATTTATCCGTAGAAAGCAAGTTGCGTGTGAAGCAAAAGGAGATGTCACCCAGTCCGCCTGTGTTTCCAAAATTTCCGGAAACTGCCTGATACGGTAGTTTAAGTTGGAAAAAGGTTTTGTCATCAATAAGGTTAAAGCTCATATCGAGCGTAGCCACATAAACTACAGGTGTTAACGTGGTAGTGCCCCGGTAAAAGCTCACTTCCATCGAGCGTAGCTTCAAGGGCATTTTTTTATTGAAGGGCTGGTCGGGTTTCATGGCGCCCATGGTGCAAAACCCGGCATCGCTGCAACCTTGAGCCATTACCTGTAGGCTTACAACAATGAACAACAAAAGAATACAGATCCGGTTCATGAGAGGTGAGGTGTTTATAACTGAACCAAGTTAAAAAAATAAACCCGAAGTGAACAGGTCGCTCCGGGTTTATTTGCAGTTGTATTTCAAAAAACACATTACATGCCCAGCGATTGATTTTCGATGGAAGCAAGTTCGATTACCTTTTCGTATTCGGCTGGCGTAAGATCGTTGTAAAAATAATGAACGGGGTTAATCATCACCCCATTCAATAATACTTCGTAGTGCAGGTGTGGTGCTGTTGACAGTCCGGTGTTACCCACATACCCTATTAAATCGCCACGTTTTACTTTTTGCCCCTGGCGCACGGTAAATTCGTGCATGTGGGCATAGCGTGTTTCGTATCCGAAGCCATGATCAATCAAAATCATTTTACCATACCCGCTGAATTTTACGCTTACTTCTTTAATAACGCCATCGGCTGTTGCATAGATGGGCGTTCCGATAGGCGCTGCGAAGTCGATACCGGTATGCATTTTCTTTACTTTGTATACCGGGTGGATGCGCATGCCGAAACCGGATGCCAGGGCAATGAGTTGTTTGTTGGCTATCGGTTGGATGGCCGGGATGGCAGCAAAATGCTTTTCTTTATTCTCGGCCAGTTGCACGACTTCATCCTGCGACTTGGACTCGATGTAGATTTTTCTTCTCAGTCGGTCAACTTTTTCATTCAGCGATACAATTACATCTTTATGCCGGATATTTTTTTCGCGAATGTCAGCGTAGCGCTCCGAGCCTCCAATACCCGCATTCCGCACAGCTTTATCAATGGGTTCAGCGCCTAGCACTACCCGGTAAATATTATCATCCCGGTGTTCAATGCCATCCAGAGTTTTACTCATGCGTTCCACCTCATCGTTGAGACGTTCGTAATAGTACTCCAGTTCTTTCACCTCGTTTTTCAACAGCAATTCTTTGGGTGACTCGAAATAGGTGCTGAACATCAGGTAGATGCCGCTGGCCATAAGCAGCGTAAGAAAGAAAATCCCCAACGCATTTAAAATGATGTCGCTGGTTCGGGTTCTGACTCGTTCGTACTTGCAGGTCTCGGTGTCGTAGTAGTACTTGATTTTCATAAAGAGTTGCAATTATAATGCATGCGGCCTAAACGGTTTAATGACCTCTTCATGGCATTCGATGAATGGCCCTTCCAGAAGATCAATGCAATAGGGGATCGCTGGGAAAATAACATTCAGGCATTGCCGGATAGCTTTAGGCTTCCCCGGAAGGTTCAAAATTAGTGAATTTTTACGAATTCCGGCTGTTTGACGCGACAGGATGGCCGTAGGGACGTATTTGAGGCTTTCCATGCGCATCAGTTCACCAAATCCGGGCATCATTTTATCGCATACGGCTTCGGTCGCCTCCGGAGTTACATCGCGTTTAGCCGGGCCGGTTCCGCCACTGGTAACAATCAGGCAACAGCCTTTATTGTCGACCATGTCTTTCAAAATCTCTTCTATTAAATGTTGTTCATCCGGTACAACGGCATATTCTTTTTCCCACGGACTTTTGATGTACTCCGAAAGCACCGCTACGATTTCTTTTCCGGGCAGGTCTTCATAAATACCCTGACTTGCCCGGTCGGAAACATTGATGATACCTATTTTGATGGGTGCCGGCATACGTTATGCTTTTACGAGCGAGTCTTCAATTTTGTTGAACCGCCCCTTCTTGAAAACCTGCCGGCCTTTGTTTATGCCCTTTCGGATTTCCTTTTGCTTTTCAACGGGTAAGGCGTGAATTTCTTTACAAGCCGAAGAGCAACAACCTTCGTATTTTTCAGCACAGGCCTTGCATTGAATGAAGAGCAGGTGACAGCCGTCATTTTTGCAATTGGTGTGATCATCGCACGGAGCCCCGCATTGGTGACAGGCGCTGATGATTTCATTTGAAATCCGTTCACCCAGCCGCTCATCAAACACAAAGTTCTTTCCTATGAATTTATTTTCGAGGCCAAGTTCTTTGGCTTGCCGGGCATATTCAATGATGCCACCATTCACTTGAAACACCTGTTTAAACCCACGGTGTTTCATCCATGCGCTGGCTTTCTCGCAACGAATGCCCCCCGTGCAATACAGGATGATATTTTTGTCTTTCTGGTCTTCAAGCATTTTTTCTACTACCGGCAGGGCTTCTCTAAACGTATCTACATCCGGACAAATGGCATGCTTAAAATGCCCGACTTCACTTTCGTAATGATTGCGCATGTCTACAATAACGGTATTGGGATCTTCCGCCAGCGCATTGAATTCAGGGGCGTTGAGGTGAACCCCGCTGTTGGTTACGTCAAAAGTACTGTCGTCTAAACCATCGGCAACGATTTTATAACGAACCAGGATTTTCAATTTGAAAAAGGATTTACCGTCATCCTCAATTGCGAAGTTTAAGCGGATGTTCTTTAAGAAAGGAATCGCATACAATTGGGTTTTAAATTCATTGATCTTATCCGTGGGCACACTGATCTGGCCATTGATGCCTTCGTGGGCAACATAAATTCTGCCCCATACATCGATGGCTGCCAAATCGCGATAGAGCTGATCGCGGAATGCTTTGGGGTCGGCAAGGTGATGGTATTTGTAAAACGACAGGGTGGTCCGGTCAGGATTGGGCGTAAGGTAAAGCCGCTCCTTGAGGACTTTCCCTTCAATTCGATTGAATAATATCATCTTTATTAGTGTCTTTCGCAGGAAAACCTAATAATCGGGGTAAATATACAATAATGTGATGAGGTACTGAAGCGCTGATTGTGTGTGAGGTTATTGCCGGGGCTTCAATTCCCCCCTTAACAATTGGTTGTACTCAGCGCAGGTAAGCATTCCGTGTCTATCGCAAAACTGGCAGGTTTGGTAGTTGTTGTTGCCAAAAGGTCCTTTGCGGATGATCACGGTATTGCCTTTACATACCGGGCAAATCACTTTTCCGGAGGGCCCGCAATCAATATCGTAATCTTTCGTAAGCACATTTTGGGCCCTTGTCGCTTCCTTTGATCGTTCTTTTAACAATTCAACTTCAGCTTTTTTTAAGAGCTCGAGCGCTTCAATGGAGTATTGCCCGGTAGTGCCTTTCAATTGAATGTACTTATTGATCCAATCCACACTTTGTTTGTACTTGTTCAGGTAGTAGGAGTTTTTCCCGAAGAAGAAAGTTAAATCGGAGGGTACGCCTTTAATGTTGTTCAGCACGTACACAAACTTTTCGTCTGCCAGTGCATACCGCTCCTCCTCCATATACACAACGGCCGAATCCATGGTGCGCAAAAGCGCGGCCCTTCTGGATTGTTCCTGATCTATCCGGAATTGTTCGGCTGCGGTGCGGTCAACCTGGGCCAGGCCCTGAGTGAGCATCCCCAGAAAAAAGAGCATAAAAATATTTTGTTTCATCAATCAAATCGTTCTTTATCAACACCCAGCCAGGTTAAAGGGCCTTTGTAAAAGATAGCCTCCTTGATGTTGGTGTCGAGCTTCATGTCTTCAATAAACTTGCCAATTTCCAAATCGCCTAAGGGAAAAGGATAGTCGGAGCCCAGCACAATTTTATCGGCTCCAATCATTTTTATAACATACTCCAGCATTAGCGGATCGTGGGTAATGCTGTCGACCCAGAATTTACCCAAATAGTTTCGCGGGTTAACCGGATTGTCAATGGCCACCAGGTCGGGCCGGCAATTGAAACCGTGTTCAATACGACCCAGGGTGGCGAGAAACGATCCGCCCGCATGCGAAAACATTACCCGGAGGTCGGGGAGTTTTTCAAAGATGCCACTGAAAATCATGGAACAAATGGCCCGCGTGGTTTCGGCCGGCATACCCACCAACCAGGGAAGCCAGTAACGCTGCATATTTTTTTGCCCCATCATATTCCATGGATGAACCATTACCGCCATGCTGTGCTTTTCGCACGCTTCAAAAATAGGGAAGAACCGTTCTTCATGTAGGTTCAGATCGTTTATGTTTGATCCGATTTGAACTCCCTGCAACCCGATTTTTTTACAACGCTCAAGTTCCTGTACAGCCAGTTCAGTATCCTGCATAGGCAATGTGCCAAGTCCTAAGTAGTGCTTAGGATAAGCATGAATGAGTTCGGCTATGTGATCGTTTAAAAACTGCGACAAGTCGAGGCAATCGAGTGGCTTTGCCCAGTACGAAAACATCACCGGAATGGTACAAACCACCTGCACCTGGGTATTGAATTTGGCGTACTCGTCAATGCGCAGGGTGGGGTTCCAGGCGTTCTCCTGGATTGATTGCCCCGCATCATGTTGGCAAAACCCTTCTTATGGTGTTGCAAATAGATAAAATCGCCATACCCGAACTTCTCGCTCCAGTTGGGCAGCTTTTTAGGAAGGATGTGGGTATGGGTGTCTATTTTAAGCATGGATTGCATGAGCAATCCTGCAATATCGTGGTTTTTAAAATAACCGCTTTTCTTTTAAAAGATTTATCTATTCGGCAGGTTGGTGATCGTAACTGATCACCCTTGAAATTTTCCAGCTCCCATTTTTAAATTCCCACAGGTGGGTGAATTTGGCAATGCCCGTTCGGGTTTCTTTTTCTCCTCTTCGGGTTACATAAAAATAATGTTCTCCGGTTTGAACAGCACCGTAGTTTTGCATGACGTAAACCTTCATGGTGCCCGGCACCAGTTCTCTGCGAAGGGTAAAATCTTTAGGGCCACAAAAATTCTTGTCCAGTACTTCCATAAAAGTTTTCAGGGAATAGGTGGGCCCGGTTACATCGTGATAAAACTCCAGGTCATCGGTAAAGAAGGAACTGTTCTTTTCCGGGTTGCAGGTATAAGCCGTTGCGAAGAATGTGCTATCCAGCCGGGCGATGGTCTTGTATAACTCCTGTTGTAAATTGGATGCGTTAGGTTGTGCTGCAAGTGAGCCAACAAAAAATATAAAAATCCACGAAAGTGTAATCCTCAATTTCATACTGATTTAGTTTAGCACACTACGATACAATGACTGTACCGGTATGATTCAACGCAATTGCCGGATGATTAGGAGGTTTATGGAATATTCATTGTTCATTTCTGAACGATGCACTGAACGGAAATGCAGCCATGCTTCAGCGCGGAGAAATTTTCTTCCACTTTGTTTCAAACGCACTTACTGCACTGCGAGTAGCATCAACCAACATGGCATTATAGGGTTGGTAAAACCAATAGGAATTTCCCATGGAAGTGCTATGCCGTGCCGTGATGAGCAGTGCCGACTGTCGGGTTTGATACAACTTGAGTTCAACCTTGTAATTGCCGTTCTTTTTGCGTTCGGGGGTGCATACCAGGTAGCCATCGTAGTGCGAATGCAATTCGGTGTGCAGCGACTCCATCAAGGCAACTGAATTTTTCGGATACAACCGTTTTAAAATTTTAAACCGGAAAAGTTTTTTCCGGCTGAATTCTTCGGCCAATGTCTTGCTCAGCAACAGGTTTTCGTATTCCGATTCTGCATTCGAATACAGCACATCCTGTGTTATGATTACAGCAACGTTTTGAATGGGGTAAGTTGAATGGGTATGCAATGCGGAATACGATCCCAGCCAGGAACAGCCGGTGAGCACACTGAATAAAAGGAACAGCAGTTTACGCATGACTTAATAACTCAGGTTTTTTAAATATTCCAACTCGCGGGTACGGGCATCATTTTTTAACAACCCGAATAATAGTCGTACCGATACTGTGTTTCCATTAAGGGGTGTACCCTGACGATTTGTATACTGGACAAAATTATGCCGTACCTCCAGGCCCGTATAGGTGCCATCGCGGCCAAAAAAACGCCAGCCCAATCCGGCATTCAGGTTCAGCGAGTTTATGGATTTACCCTTTATATCCTGATCGGGATCACTTTTAATGGCATCAAATCCATCAAACGCAAGGCCTCCTAAGGCATAAAGTTTCGACCGGGCGTGATGGGTAAGTTCATAACCTGTTTCAAACCCCAGGTAGCCACCGAAGAAATGGTTGGTGCTGATGGTCATGCCATTGTGAAATACGTCATAATAATTTTTTGCCCTGCCAAATTTGAATTCGATGGTGAAATCGTAAATCATTTTTCGTTTTCCAAAGCCAAACAAAAATCCCAGGCTTGGATGTGCGCCCAGTAAACGGGCATTTCCAAAGGGAATCCACGCCCCGGTAATAAGTGCAGCATCAACCAATACTTTATTCTCCACACGCTCGACCTGCGATTGATAATAGCTCGCGAGTACAGAAGTGCAACTCTTTTGATAAAGCTGTTCAAATAATTTCGAAAACTGATTGCTGTAAGCCAACAGCAACAACGTTTCTGTTTTACAAGGTGTTCCCTGATCGTGGTTTAGGAGTAAGGCTGAGGCTAGTTCTTGCGTAAATTGGTTGAAGCCGAAGATCAGATCAGGCTTTTCGTAATACGACAGGTAAATGTTCCTGGGATCTTCGTGAACGGAGTCCATCAATAACTTAAAACGTTGATCCCTTATATAGCTATGAAGCTGGTTGTAATTCCTGAAATCATATTCATATTCATTAAACTGGTTGCGTTCAATCTGCATCAAGGTTTTAAACCGGGTGATAAATTCACTTGCGCCACAGTCGTGTTCCCAATTCTGCAACAAGGAATCAATCTTAGATATGTTGTTGGCCCTATAAAGTACTGGCAGGTGTTCAAGGGCATAAACAGCCTTTTCGTAACACACCGATTGTTGCCCAAGGCAAACACGGGCGAATAGGCAAATAAAGCCGGAGAGGAGAATATACCTGGTGGGACTCATCGCAGGTTTAAAAGATTTTAGCGAGTTAATCCGTCACGTCCCATTGTACACTTTCGCGAAGTGTACGCTCATCATATTGAAATCCGTACTGATCCAGCACTTCCTGCGGCACGCCATCCCAACGATTGGGCGTGTTGCCGGCATAGCCTAAATCTTTCAAGCCTAATTCACTGGTAAAGAAACCGGTGGCGGAAAGATCGCGAAGCAAATTGAAAAATGTAACGCCTTGTTTCATTTCTTTCTTAGCCTGGGCCGGATAAGCAATTTCATCTACCAACTCAAGTTGTTGTGTTTCGGTACAGTCAACAAAATTTTGATTGTGCCTTTTAAGGCATTGCATGTCCAGCCACTTCAATCCACCCCGCATGGGGAGTTGATGCCGCGGCATATCTTTTACGATGAATTCAATAAAGTTATGCACCCCGGCTTCGGTCGCGCTGCCGCTGGTTTCATCTTTGGGTATGATGATGTCGATCATTACTTTGATGGTGTTCATTTCGTGTTCATCAAAGAATTTTTCAGACAGGAGTTTTTCATCGCGTATTTTTTCGAATGGCTGCCGGTCAATACCGGAGGCAGGAGTAGTTTGCGCAGTTGTTTCCGGTTTCTTGTCCGTGTCGCATGATTGGAGCAGCACACCGGAGGAGATGGCGGTAAGTGCGATGGCTTTTAGGGATTCTCTTCTTTTCATTTTATTTTTTGTTAGGGACGCAAGATATTGCGTTCGTACTATTACAAATTTTGTCGTTTGAATTGTTCAATAATATAATCCGATGCTCTCCACGAGAGCGCCAATATCGTCCACGTTGGATTCTTGTCGGCCTGGGAAACAAACGGCCCGCCATCCACCACAAAAAGATTCTCACAATCGTGGGCCTGGTTAAATTTATTCACCACCGATTTCTTCGGGTCGTTGCCCATACGCGTAGTGCCCACTTCGTGAATGATTCTGCCCGGAGCTTCCAGCCCGTAATGGTTGGCTTCATTTCCGATGCCCCAGGTTATAACAGCACCCATTTTATGCATGATTTCCTGGAAGGTATCCTGCATGTGTTTGGCTTGTTTGATTTCGTAATCGCTCCATTTATAGTTAAAACGCAACACCGGAATTCCAAATTTATCCACCACACCATTCGGATCGATTTCACAATAATTGCTTTCGAGAGCAATAGATTCACCGCGACCGGCCATGCCTACACCAGCTCCCCAGAAATACCGGTAGTCATCTTTCAACGAAGTGCCATACCCGCCACCGGGTTTTTGATTGCCGTTCCGATCGGGATATTTTCCGTTTAATCCCTGAATGCCAAACCCAAATCCGTATCCGGGCATGCCCATGCCGCCCCAATATTCAATATGATAACCCCGCGGGAAATTAAGTTTCTTGTTGTCGAGCCACCAGGGCGTGTAAACGTGCATGCCACCAACACCATCTTCATTATAGCGTTTACGACCAAACAACTGTGGGAGTACACCACCAATTGCTGAACCGGTTGAATCGTGCAAATATTTACCTACCACATCGCTGGTGTTGGCCAATCCGTTAGGATGCGCTTTGGATTTTGAGTTAAGCAGGAGTCTGGCCGATTCGCAGGCGCTTGCTGCCAGCACCACAACTTTTGCTTTTACCTGGTATTCCTGCATGTCGTCTTTGGCGATGTAGGATACACCGGTAGCCTTCCCGTTTGCATCGGTAAGCACTTCGCGCACCATGGCGTTAACAATAACCTCAAGGTTATTGGTTTTTGTGGCGGGCTTGATTAAACACGATGACGAAGAGAAATCGCCATACACCGTGCACCCGCGATTGCATTGGGCACAGTAAAAACACGCACCGCGATCTTCATTTATTTTTTTGGTTAGAATGGACAATCGGGAAGGAATAACCGGTACCCCCATTGAGGTTGCCGATTTTTTAATAAACAATTCGTGAAGGCGCGGCTTGGGTGGCGGAAGAAATTTTCCATCCGGTTCATTATAAATTCCTTCCTTGCTTCCGAATACCCCGATCAGGTCATCAACTTTATCGTAATACGGAGCTACATCTTCATACCCGATCGGCCAGTCATCGCCTAATCCATCGTGGCTTTTGCCTTTAAAATCTTTCGGACCAAAACGCAGCGAGATTCTTCCCCAATGGTTGGTTCTTCCACCAAGCATCCGTGAACGGAACCAATCGAATTGCGTTCCGGGTACGTGGGTATACGGTTCGCCTTCCATTTCCCATCCGCCATACGCGGCATCAAAATCGCCAAACGGTCGGAAGGTGGTGCCCGCACCTCTGCGAAGCGACTCCCAGGGCCACTTGAGTTGGGTTACATTCTTTGCCGGATCGTACCACGGCCCGGCTTCCAATACCAATACTTTTAATCCGGCCTGGGTTAACACGTAGGCGGCCATACCTCCGCCTGCACCTGAACCGACTATACAGACATCGTATTGTTGATTTTTTTCTATGATTTGAAAAGGCATGAAGAAATTTTTTTGTTCACTAAATGTAGAATTTTCTTTTAACTGGTCTTACGCACTTTTGTGGATTTTTGTGTTTTTGAGGTTTAGTGGCAATTCACGGTCTTGAAATTTTTGCCACAAAAGCCTGCCTACAGGCAAGGCAGGCACAAAAACACTAATGTTTCACAAAATCTACATTCAATCAGGTAATTCGTGCGTAAGTCCAGTTTTAAGTTTAAAAACGGGTTAACTGTATCTGCTATGCGAAAGTTTTATGATACGCTGGTTCTCCTTGGTGTAGTTGACATGCTTTGCATTCAATTTTAAAGCCACCTCCTTTTAGAAGTGCGGTTGACAAGTCAAGGCTTCCTCTGTCCTGGCAGAGATTCAACTCAATAATAAGTTGAGTATTCGGTAAGCTACTGTTGTTTCTTTGGAACAGGGTCGTATCCGCTCGTTCCCCACGGATGACACCGGGCAATGCGTTTCATTCCCAGCCAGGTGCCTTTCAATACACCCCATTCGGTAATGGCTTCAATGGTGTATTGCGAACAAGTAGGCGTATGGCGACAATGCGCACCTAACAGGGGCGAGATACTGAGTTGATAAAAGCGTATGGGCAGTATGAAGATTCTTTTCAGCACACGTGTGGTGGATCACCCGGATAAAACAATTTATTCAATAGTATAGTTTATCTCTCCGCTCTTCCCATCCAACAACTGAACCCCGAGGGCTTTCAGGTCATCCCGGATTTTATCGGACAAGGCGTAATTTTTATCGACCCTTGCTTTTTTACGAAGTTCAATCAACACCTTGATGATGCCATCCAGTAATTCCTGGTGATGTTCAACTTCTTCGTGAAGCCCCAGCACCTGCTCCATAAAATCAATATAGGTTTGCCGGAAGCGATTAAACACCTCTTCGGGCACTGCTATGGTTTTGGTGGTGTTAAACTCATTAATGCGTGCCGACATCTCAAACAATACCGCCAGGGTTTTGGCGGTGTTGAAATCATCGCTCATGTTCAGGTAGCAGGCATCCACCAGTTTGTTGAGTTCATCGGTTAACGTTGCGTTTTCGGGCACTGCGGAATAGCTAAGTTTTTTCAATACGCCCAGGGCGTTCATCAGTTTTTTAAAACCTTTTTCGGCAGCGCTCAACGCTTCATTCGAAAAATCCAGCGTGCTGGAGTAATGCGATTGCAACATGAAGAAGCGAACGGCCATCGGACCGTAGGCTTTATCAAGCATGGGATGATCACCGGTAAATAATTCGCGCGGTAAAAAGGAGTTGCCTTTCGACTTGCTCATCTTTTCACCGTTCACGGTAAGCATGTTGGCGTGCATCCAATACCGTACGGGAGTTTTCCCGTACGCGCCAATGCTTTGTGCTATCTCGCATTCGTGATGGGGAAACTTCAAATCCATGCCGCCACCGTGAATGTCAAATTGCTTCCCTAAATATTTTGTGCCCATGGCCGAGCACTCTAAATGCCAGCCGGGAATGCCTTCGCCCCACGGTGAAGGCCAGCGCTGGATGTGGTTAGGGGAAACAGCTTTCCAGATGGCGAAATCAACAGAATTTCTTTTTTCATCCTGACGATCGAGTTCACGGGTGCCTTCCAACAGTTCATCAATGTTTCTTCCGCTCAACTCACCGTACTTGTATTTCTCCATAAACTTCCGCACATCGAAATAAACAGAACCGTTTGTTTCATAGGCATAACCGTTTTCTAAAATCTTCTTCACCATTTCAATCTGCTCCACAATGTGCCCGGTTGCCGTGGGTTCGATGGTGGGTGGCAACAGGTTGAAGATGCGACACACCTCATGGAATCCGAAAGTGTACTTCTGCACAATTTCCATGGGTTCCAGTTGTTCCAGCCGGGCGCTTTCTTCAATCCGGTCAACCCCTTCACCGGCATCGTTGGTTAAATGGCCGGCATCGGTAATGTTCCGGACGTACCGCACTTTGTATCCGATGTGTGTAAGGTACCGGTACACCACATCAAATGCCATAAACGTACGCAGGTTGCCGAGGTGTACTTCATTATAAACAGTTGGGCCGCACGCGTAAAGCCCAACAAACGGAGGGTTTAACGGGGTGAAGCGTTCCTTTTTGCCGGATAAGGAATTGGATATCGATACGGGGTATTTTTCAAATACAGTCATAGCCTGAAAGTCGGGGGTGAAACTACTAAAAAGTAAATCGTCAAAGATTAATCGGCAGCATAATTTGAGCTGAAAGCCTAAGGTTCAACAAATTGGGGAACATGGATGTTGATTCCTAACCGGGTGTTTATTTTCGGAATCAGGTACCGGCATAATTCGGGTGAATGCAATTCTTCATGCTGGTGCATAAAGAAATAGATGGTTTTTATTCCCTGGTCCGACCATTGTTTCATCCGATCCACCCAGGCATCGCACCGGGTGTAGTCGGTAGGGTGGAGGCCGTTGCCCACAAAGCGGATAAAGGCAGAGGGTGTGGTTAAGCGCATGTGCACACAGTCTCTGCGCCCGGATGCATCGGTAATCACCGATCCCGATTTTTTGGCGGTAAGCATGCCAAACACTTTTTCGAATTCATCCGGTTTGCCAAACCAGTCTTTGTGCCGGAGCTCGGTGTACACCTCAATATCTTTGGGCAACGATTCGAGGAAGGCTTCAAGGGTTTCCAGGGTTTTCGGCCCCATGGCCGGGTGGGGCATCAGGAAAACCGGCCCGAGATTTTTTTCAAAACCTGAGATGCCTTCTAAAAATCGGTCGGTAAGTGCATCAACATCTTTTAACCGTTTGAGGTGTGTGATCTTGTCTACAAACTTCGGACAGAATTTAAAGTCATCACCAACTTTGCTTTTCCATCCGCTGGTTTGTTTGCGTGTCGGCATCCGGTAAAATGTTGCATTTAATTCAATGCAGTTGAATTGTTGGGCATAGTGTTCCAGAAAATCACCGGCCTTTGTTCCTTTCGGATAAATTTTTCCCACCCAATCGGGGCGGCCCCATTTGGCGCAACCAACAAAAATTTCGGGCTTCGTCTTCGGCTTTTGTTTTAGCAGAAGGGCTGTGGTTTCCGCTCTGTCGGGTGGAAGCGTAAAATCAATTTGATCCAAATCTTCCGGATTGACTTTACCGAATTCCATGCTGAAGTGTTTACGGGTTTAACTAAGGAAGTGTTCTGGAATAAAGTTATCAGTATAATTCATCGTGCACTTTCTTTGTATCATTTTTGAATATGATCCTTTAATTCAACCAATTCATAGGGTGTGCTTGTAAATAAGTCAATATCTTCCGAGATGCGATGGCCCAACTGTAAAGCAAGAGCTGTACCTCCAACCAGGTTAAAGTTTTTCAAATAGGGATTCTGCATTATGGACTTTAAAAGTCCCAAAGTACCGGGTTGGACTGCTTCCAGGTGTAGCATCTGAATTCTGTTATGGGTATCTCGTAGAGGGACGATACAAAGGCCAGCGTTACTTTAGAGAGGTAACGCGCCTTCAAAGCAGCCTCATTTATTCGGTCATGGCCGTAATACCGCTTTATCTCGTTCCAGTCATTTAAGGACCCACTTTCCAGAACTCTTATAATAATGGCATTGGCATTCTTCTCCCAGTCAAGCTGTTCCATGCCGGTATCCCAGAAAATTTTCGGATCTAATTTAGGCGGAGCCATGGTGCAAGATACGAAAAAATGTGTTGAGGTGTTGAAGTGTTGAGGTGCTCTGGTGCCACAGCAAGCCATAACACTTTTACACTGGGACACACTAACACCTGAACACTTCAACACCTGAACACCTCATCCCCGTTTCATCCGCTCCATTTCTTCTTTGATTTTTCGTTCTTCCCAATCATCTCCAAAAAGAATGTTGCGCCTGTACAAACCGAGGCCGTGAAAAAACAGGCCAATGCCCCATCCCATCCAAACCCATTTCACCCACCAATGTCCGTAGTTGCTGAACCAGTTCACAAAGGTTAGAAATGTACATACAGCAAAATAAGTAAGTACATGACTGTAGAATTTTCGCTTGCGCCTTACTTTTTTGCGTGCCTCGCGATAAAGTTTTTCATCGGTATTTTCCATGAGCAGTATTTAAATTT
>CAZOYJ010000063.1:0-17418 GCA_964583905.1 uncultured Roseivirgaceae bacterium | reverse complement strand
TGTACTTGAACACCCCTGCTCCGATCAGGTCGAATTGCTTGTCCAGATAATCAAATAAGTAGTACAGCATCTTAATTGGCTACCAGTTTTAACATTCGTTCCACCACTTCTCTATCGTCAAAAGGATGTTTCACACCTTTTATTTCCTGATACGTTTCATGTCCCTTGCCTGCCACCAACACAATATCCTTTTCATTGGCCATAAGGCATGCGGTTTTGATGGCCTCTTCGCGGTCGGCAATCACCACCGTTTTACGCCTGTCACTCGGACCAATGCCGCTTTGGATTTCGTTGATAATCGCCATGGGGTCTTCATCGCGTGGGTTGTCGGAAGTAAGCACAACCTTGTCGCTGTAGCGCACTGCGATAGAGCCCATCAGGGGGCGCTTGGTTTTATCGCGATTACCCCCACAACCGACCACGGTAATTACTTTCTCATTTCCCGATCGAAATTCCTTGATGGTTTCCAGCACATTCTTCAGCGCATCCGGTGTATGGGCATAATCAACAATGGCTGTGATTTTTGATCCGGGTACAATCAGTTCAAATCGCCCTACTGCTCCGGAAACAGAAGATAATACAGTTAATACCTGGTCAGAATCCTGATCGAGTAACATCGCGGTTCCATAAACGGCCAGCAGGTTATAGGCATTGAAATCCCCAATCAGTTTAAACCACACGGTTTTGTTACCAATCTCCACTTCCAATCCTTCCAAGGTGTTGCTGATGATTTTTCCTTTATAGTCAACCATTTTTTTCAAGCCGAAGGAACGCTTCTGCGCTTTGGTGTTCTGCATCATCACCATCCCGCGCTTATCATCGGCATTCACCAAAGCGAAAGCATTGGCCGGTAATTCATCAAAGAATTTTTTCTTTGCTTTGATGTAGTTCTCAAAGGTTTTGTGGTAATCGAGGTGATCGTGGGTAATGTTGGTGAAGATTCCACCGGCAAACGTTAAACCGGCCACGCGATCCTGATCAATGGCGTGCGAACTCACTTCCATAAACGCATAGGTACATCCGGCCGCAGTCATTTTATTCAACAACTCATTCAGCTGAATCGGATCGGGTGTGGTGTGGGTAGCGGGAAGCACTTCGTCAATAACCCGGTACTCAACGGTGGAAATCAATCCGCAGCGGTTGCCCAGTGAACCGAATAATTTATAAAGCAACGTAGCCACGGTGGTTTTACCGTTTGTTCCGGTAACGCCAACCAGTTTCAGTTTTTGTGACGGGTTGCCAAAAAAGTTAGCAGCAATAACTCCCAGCGATTGCGCGCTATTCTTGACTGTGACGTAGGTTGCTTTTTCATATATGGTGTCGGGTAATTTTTCACAAACAATTGCGCTCGCCCCCAAATCCACGGCCTTCGAAATAAAGGCATGCCCATCGGCTTGTGTGCCTTTAACTGCTACGAACAAGAATCCGGGCTTTACCTTACGCGAGTCAAAGCAGATGCCGCTGATCTTACTATGCATATCGCCATATGCTGATGTCAGTGATACTTTATATACAAGGTCTTTTAACTCCATCATCACTCAGCCCAGTTGAATATGTATTCTATTTCCTTTTGAAACTTTTGCACCCGGAACCATCGACTGACTTACCACTCTGCCCTTTCCTTCGTACACCACTTTAAGCCCGCTTTGTTCCAACAGGTAGAGGGCATCGCGAAACGTCATGCCCTTTACATCCGGAACGATGCCCTCGCCAATTGTATTTTTTTTCCAGTTAATGGAATTGCCGTTAATGGCTGAGCGCACCCAGTCTTCCTCCGATGCCGAATGGTTGGAGATGCCCAACGCGTTACACAGCATGGTGAGTTCTTCCTGGTGGCCGGCCCGGATAACCGGAAAAACCCCCGGCTCACCAAACTTCTTTTCCATAGCCAGGTGCAGGTTGATGTCGCGCGCGTAAATGTTATCGGCAATTTCCTTGAATACCGGGGCGGCCACATTGCTTCCGTACTGCTGCCACCCGCGTGGATTTTTAATCAGTACAATGGCGCTGTACTTGGGTTCGTGCGCTGGAAAATACCCGACAAATGAAGTGATGTACTTGCGCGTATACTTGCCCTTTTCAAGAATCTGTGCGGTTCCGGTCTTGCCGGCTATCTTGTAATGTGTACCCCTGATACCCTTTGCCGTTCCGTTCTCTACCACGCCCTCCAGCATCAGCCGCAGTTTATTGAGCGTTTTATTTGAGCAAATCTTGCTGACGACAACTTCCGTTTCAAAATTTTCTTTTTCACGGTCGGCACGTTTCACCGACTCCACAAAAACAGGCTTGATCATTTTACCGTTGTTGGCAACGGCATTGTACATGGCCAGGGTGTGCAGCGGAGTGATTTCAATTCCGTAACCATACGCCATCCACGGCAAGCTGATGCCACTCCATCCTTTTTGCCCTGGCCACTTGAATTTTGGATTGGGTTCACCGGCAATCTGAATGCCCAGCGGCTGATGCAATTTTAACCGCTGCACGTGATCCATAAATTTCTGTGGCCGCACGCCAAAGTTCCGGTCGGCCAGTTTGGCCATCGCCACGTTGGAGGAATGCTCGAAGGCTTCGCGAATGGTAATCCTGCCTAATCCGCCTTCTTCATGATCGCGTACTTTGCTCTTATAGAAAGTAAATTCACCATTGCCGGTATCAATGCTGTCGTTCAGCTCAATGTTGCTGTCTTCCAGCAAGGCAATCATGGTAACAAGCTTGAAGGTAGAACCGGGCTCGAACAAACCACCGGTAGCATAATTGAATTTTTCGTAAAAACTACCATTTCCATCACTGCTCAGGTTAGCAATAGCCTTTACGGCTCCGGTTTTTACTTCCATTACTACCACCAGCCCATCATCCGCATTGTGTTTCTGCATGGCTTTGTAGAGTGCCGTTTCGGCTACATCCTGAAGGTTGATGTCGAGGGTAGTTTGCAGATCGTACCCATTGATTTCTTTTACGTTACTGGCATCGAATACCGGTTTCCAAATACCCCCGGCAATTTTTTGGTAATAGGCATACCCATCCTGACCTTTCAACTGATTGTTGAAGCTGTATTCCAGGCCCGCACCTTTTTCGTTTTCATTTACAAATCCGATGGTACGCTTGCTAAGGTTTGAAAAGGGACGATACCGGATATCCACCTTTTCGAAGATTACGCCACCACGCATGCGCCCTTCGCGGAAGATGGGCCAACCGGCCATCATTTTTTTGTCCTGGTAATCAATCTGCTTCCGGTTAAGCACAACATACTTCTTGCCCGATGCCCGGGCATCCACCAGCATTCTTTTGTATTCGAGGTAGGATTTATCTTTATAAAAGGCAGAAAGTTTTCGCGCGAGCGAATCCACGCCCTCTTTAAAAACCTGATCGGTAGGAATAGACGCATCGAAGGCCACCTTGTAAAAGGGTAAGGAAGTGGCCAGTAAACTTCCGTTATCGGAATAGATGTTGCCGCGAGTAGCTTTAACTTTCTTATAGTCAAATGAAATTTCTGCACCCAGTTTGGCCCACTTCTCGCCTTCTGCCATTTGCACATGGCCGATCCTATAGGCCACGGCAAACGCGAACAAGAGCACCACCAAAAAAGCAATGCGCACCCGTAATAATATGGATTGCTTAATATTCACCGCGCTTCACAATAACTTTAAAGGGTGGTTTCAAGGTTTCATTCAACCCATAAGGCTGCACTTTACGGGCAACTTCCGATTGCTTGCTGGCAAACATCAGATCAGCCTTCATGGTGGTGTAATCCGCCCGTAAGTCTTCTACTTCGGCTTGCATGTTCCGGATTTTCCGAACGGTCTTCTCGGCATAGTGGGTATTGCTGATGTAGAAAATTCCTAACGCCAGTAGAAACATCATCTTAGGCAAGTGCTGCACCGGAAATCCTTCTTCGAAATAATGTTCCAACACAAGCTGCTGTCCCAATCTGGAGAAGTAGCCCTTTCCCGTACCTTCTTTTTTTACTTTTGGCTCTATCCTGAACTTGTTATCGGCCATTGGTTCTTTGCTTCTATTTATTTTTTACTGCTACTCTGAGTTTTGCACTGCGTGCTCTTCTGTTTTCTGTCTGCTCCGCCTCCGAAGCTTCAATCGGCTTTCGATTTATTGCTTCAAAAGGTTTGATTACGTTTCCGAAGAAATCTTTTTCTACCTCTCCGTATACCTTTCCTTTGTTTATAAAATTTTTAACCATTCTGTCTTCCAACGAATGGTACGCCATCACCACCAACCTTCCGCCTGGCTCCAGTACTTCGCCAGCCTGGTGCAAAAAATCTTCAAGGGTCTGCATTTCGGTATTCACTTCAATGCGGAGGGCCTGAAACACCTGGGCGAAGTATTTATTTTCCTTTCCACGCGGAGCAAACCGCGCAAGCAGGGATTTTAATTCTTCCGTCCGGGAAAAGGGGTTGACTGCCCGCTCCTGAACGATGGCTTTGGCAACGGTTCGGGCATTCCTGATCTCACCATACATGCCGAGAATTTTATGCAGCTCGGATTCCGGGGATTCATTCACCACCCGTGATGCGGTAATTTTTTGACCCTTATCCATCCGCATATCCAATGGACCGTCAAAGCGGGTTGAAAAACCGCGATCGGGTTCATCGATCTGGTGGGAGGAAATGCCGAGGTCGGCCAGGATGCCGTTTACCTTCGTTACTCCATGCAACTTCAAAAACTTTTTAAGGTGCCTGAAGTTGGCGTGACAAAACGTGAAAGAACGGTGCGTAATTTTTGCAGCCTCACGCTGGGCATCTTCATCCTGATCGAAGGCGATTAACCGGCCGCCTTTAAGTTGTTCGAGAATGGCCAGGCTGTGCCCGCCTCCCCCAAACGTGGCATCTACATAGATGCCTTCAGGATGAATAGTAAGCGCTTCGATACATTGGTGGAGCATGACCGGCTTGTGATAGTCCGATGCCATGATCTCTACACATCTAAATATTTTTGCGCCAGTTTCGACAACTCACTTGGGTCACTGATCAAGTGCTTCTCGTAAAGCGCTGGATTCCAGATTTCTACCTTGTTTCCCATTCCCACCAACATCACATCCTTTTCAAGTTGAGCGTAGGTGAGCAGGCTTTTCGGCAGCAAAAAGCGGCCGTTGCCGTCAAGTTCAACCGTGGCTGTGCCGCTGAAGAAGTTCCGCTGCAGGGTGCGGTACTCTTCATTGAACTCGCTTAATCCGGAAATTTTGGAGAACACCTTCTTGAATTCCACCATAGGATAGAGTATGAGGCAGCGCTCAAAGCCCTTGCGCAGTACCAGCTCACTGTCGCCTTCGGGCAACTGGGCCTTAACGCGCGAAGGCAGTACCAACCTGCCTTTGGCATCGAGTTTACTTTCATATTCACTGGTGAAAAAGGTCATTGACGTAGTGGTTGTCTATTCCTTGTTAACAAACATAAGTAATTTTGTTCCACTTTCAACCACTTTCACCCACTTTTTTACATTTACAGGCATAATCCACCATCAAAAGCTCATTTTCTAGGTTGAAATGGGCGGATGTTCGGGTAGCTGCTTGATTTTTAACCGTGAATAGTGCCTTTCGTCAAGCAAAGAGTAGCACATGTCAAGGAATGGACAATCCTGGTGACTTTACAGGAGAGCCAGCCGTTCTATCAGGTAAAAACATATGATGAAAACATTTCCAACTCACCAATCGGTAAAAGGGTTTCTGATCCTTTTTATGAGCACATGCTTGTTCGCGTTTACTCCGGTAATACCCGGGGGTGACAGTTACACAATCCACCTGAACAACAACCGGGTGGTTGAGCATTTTGTATTTTCGAAGGCTGCGTTACCCGTTATTTCCCTGGCCGGGTCGGCTGCGGCCGATCAGCTTTCTGTATACTATAATGAGTGCGGAAAAATTGGCACCGCCAGGCGGTTATCGGTAAAGGATAACCAGGGCCGCGAGTTGAAATCGTGGTCTTTTAATGACACAACAAGTGAACATACACCGCTAACCTGCACCGTTGGCGACCTTCAACGGTTGAAGCACCCGAACAATAACTTGACTCTGTATTATACTTCGCGTGAAGTATCCAAGGGCCAGGCGCTGGCTACCCTTTCGTTTGATGGCGACCGCAGGGCCAGCCGGAATTAAGTTGGTTGTGGATAAATCTTTTGTATACTCAGCGGTTTAATAACTGGTCTTACGCACTTTTGTGGATTTTTGTGTTTTTGAGGTTTAGTGGCAATTCACGGTCAGGAAATTTTTGCCACAAAAGCACAAAAACACTAATGTTTCACAAAATCTACATTCAATCAGGTCATTCGTGCGTAACCTGTATGTTTAAAATCTAACCGCTGAGTTTTTTTACGATCGCTCTGTGGCTCTCCGCGAAAAACATCAGGCATTTAAGAATAATGATCAACTAATGATAATTTAAGATTCAATTGCACTGCGTCCATCTGCACAATCAGCGGGAAAGGGGTTTTACCCGATGCCCTGCTACTTTAAAAACTTCCACACACAAAAATTTTAACGGAGATTACCCAAAAGCAGTATAAATTTGGCCTCCCCTACACGGCTTTACAGCCTGTACCGGGTGGTTTGATTAACTGCTTTACGAATGAACAAGGTTACCGTACTCGTTTGTGTTTTACTGGGTTGTGCCAGCCTGGTCCGGGCACAAAATCAACCCCGGCAACAACCGCTCGGTAACTGGATCATGTATTTTGGCGACAACAAGATCAATCAAAAGTTTGGCATTCATTCCGAATTCCAGATGCGCAACTACTTCATTCCGAATACGTTGAGCCAAACGTTAGCACGGGTTGGCCTGAATTACTACGTCAGCCCCGTAACCATGGTAACCGGTGGCTACGGTTACATCTACACCAAACCTTCATCGCCAGAAGGCGCCACAACTTCCGAACACCGCATCTGGCAACAATTAATTTTACGTCACCGAACCTACAACATTTTTCTGGAGCACCGGTACCGGCTTGAGCAACGCTTTATCAATAACCTGACCACCGAAGACCAATTGTTCGATAACCGAATCCGGTACAGGCTTCAGGCCCTATTTCCGCTCTACAATTTTTCACCCTACCTGCGGCACTATTTCATTTCTTCTTACAATGAGTTGTTTATGAACCTGGGTCGCCAGGTTTCGGGGCAGTTGTTCGATCGCAACCGGCTTTACTTTGCCGTGGGGTATCAGCTTAATCCGAAATTCAACCTGCAGTTCGGCTACCTCAACCAGGTAATCTCCGTACCCAACATGGACAAACCCGATATCAACCACAATTTTCAAATGAGTGTCGTCTACAATATGGATGACCTGACAGCACTTTTTCAATCGAAATAAGGATGAGAATTTACTTCTTGCTTTTGTTCTCAGGGTTCATTACTGGTAGTTATGCCCAACTACAGGTATATGATGGAAAGGCCATCTGGTTGCCGGTTGCGGGAGCGACCGAAAAATTCAGGTATGCATCCAACGATACCACGCTGACACCTTCCGTTGAATACGTTTGGCAACTAAACATTGAAAACAAGGAAACCGGTTGGTTTGAATTGGCGCACATTAAAGTGAATTTCAGAAATCGAGTACCCGATGGGGACTTTGAAATGTTACATTACACCTTACACCTTGATGTTGGTGCATTCGACCTCAGCGGGGTAAAGACGACCATCAAAGGAAACAAGACTCTGGTAAAAGGTAAGTATACGCGTGGAATTATAAGCAGCAACTGGAGTTTTGCGTATGGCGCCTACAATGACCGTGACGCATCCCTACAAACCCTGGTCTATTCCCCGACACAAAACACCTGGACGTTTCAGGCGGATTCTGTATCGTTTACCGGAAAAGTAAATCCATCCGGTTATTTCGATGGTCTTTGGCGGTTTCAATTTTCCCAACACCAAAAACAAGAACACCTTTATCAAAATGGCATTCTTACTCAATTACAGGTAGACGGCCGCATACCATTTAAAAATTATTGGACAACGGTTGCGCAGCACCTTACGCATGCCGACAGTATTTTACCGGCACAGGGAAGTGAGCCGTTTTTCTGGAGTGCCGGATTCCGTGAGCGGGATTCCTTATACCTCATCCAGGCAAAACCGGTTACGGCAATCCGTAAGGCACTGCACCCCTACCAAATTGCTGCCAAACTTTTATCGGCACATCCATTATTAGACTTACCATATATAAAGGGCACCAGCAGGTTGTACTTCAAACTATCGGAAACTGAGAGATCAAGCCTCAACAACAGCCGACAAAAACTTTTGCATTACGACAGTACGCTTCGCGCTAAGCTACAACTACCTGTGATTCAACTCAGGAGATCCGGATACGCACCTCTTGACAGTTTACTTAATGCGACAGAAACGCTAATTGCGGATATTACCCGGCAGAACAGCCGGATACAGAATTTTTTACTGGAGACTGCACGGGTTATCGCACCCGAACATCTGCTGGCGGAACGAAACATGGTATTCATCAGTCACCATGACTATGCGCATTACCTGAATAAAACGGTTGATTTACTGACCTTGCAACTGGAAAAAAATCAAGTAGCGTTGATGGAAGCTATTGAAGACCTGCGGGTGAGAGAAGCAGCCGAGGAACTGGAAGAAGAGTGGGTTTACCTGCGCACCGCTATCGATACCCTGGTTTCGGATAGCAATCCAAACGCATTCGACAACATCATTTATAACCGGTTTATCGTACAGGATTTTGACGAACGGAAAACTACCTTTTCGCAACTTGATTCGTATGATGCGCGAAGACATTACCTGCAGGAAACGGTAGATTACTATACTTATTTCTGGAACTTCTTTAAATCCAATACCTATCTGCAACTCACCGATGTGGAGGCGGAGTTTATGCAACAGTACACCAAGTACCTTTACAATCCGTATATGGGTGTAAACAACGTGGAGGTAGTGGTCAGGAAAAAGTTTTTAAACCGCACACTCACCCAATTCTGGCCGTACCTTATTACAAAACTTCAACAGGCCGAAGACGGTGAGCAGTTTCAAAAACACTTTGCCCGTGCGTTGGAATACAAAGCTGCTTTGCTTCACCTGGCCGATGATAATCAACACGATGCCAATCGCCTGGAACGAAGAGGCCGAAAAACCGAAAACATGCAAGTTTTTGAAGAGTTCGTAGCTGATTATGCTGCTCACCTGGAAAAGTGAACAAAATCAGGAATGGATCAGCCCGTGGCGCGCAATTGGCCTTGAAGTTCTTTTACGATCGAAATCCGTTGAATATTTGCTTTGAGGACTTTAACCGGCTTATGGTTCTCAATCCGGAGTTTCATTTGCACATCATCCTGGAAAACAATCTGCCCGCAATAAGTATGGGCATGTGTTTCTACACGGTAAACGGTAGGATCCATTACCGGCATAGTGTCGGATTGGTCTGTCAATCCCCCTAAAATGAAATGTGCTATCCGCTTAATATTCATTGAGTCTGGTCCGATAAGTTCGCACTTTCTCCCTATTGATGATTGTGCGCCCATAGAGTAACCAAAAAAACTGTGGCTTTTGTTTTACTTGATTTAGAGGTATTGGATTGACCGGACTGGTACTTTTGTACTATCGAAATGATACCATATTACCAATGGGAAGTAGAGTCCCCTGCAAGGTTAACGGTAAACTACTTGGGCAAAAGCAAAGAAGTGGGATTAATTATCGTGATGCAAACCCAACGCTGATACACTTTTACTTAATCCTATCCTCCTTTACCCCTTCGTTGGTGATCACCACCGGTTTGATGAAACCGGCTTCATCGAATATCAGCCTATCAATGCAAACCACCCGGGCATTGCGATCGGTTTCCCCCAGCGGCCTGCGGTGATAGACAATATACCAGTTCTTGCTGCCCGGAGCCTGTAAAACCGAATGATGACCTGCACCCGTAGCAATGGCGGCATCTTGCTGCAATATTTTACCTACACGCTTGAACGGACCGAATGGTGAATCGCCTATGGCATAGGCCACGCTGTAATCCGGGCCGGTCCAACCTCCTTCGGACCACATGAAATAATATTGGTTGTTGCGTTTAAACATGAAAGGGCCTTCTACATAATGCTCGGGTGTGATTTCCCTGAAAAGAGTACCATCGCTAAAGGGTATGAAGTTCGTGAAGTCGGTATTCAATCTGGCAATGTTGCAATGCCTCCATCCTCCGTAGACCAGGTAAAACTGATCGCCATCTTGAAACACAAACTGATCGATGGGTTGAGCGCCATGGTGAAACTTGTCGATTAACGGTTTGCCGAGATAATCCCGGAAGGGGCCTTCCGGGCGATCGGCAACAGCCACACCAATGCCACCGGATTCACTATCGCTCTGAATATCGTTGGCGCCAAAGAACAAATAATACCTGTTGTCTTTTTCTATGATGGATGGTGCCCACATCGCGCGCTTCGCCCACCTGACGCTTGCGGTATCCAACACCCGACTGTGCTTGGTCCAGTTGATGAGATCAGGTGAAGAGAATGCATCCAGGTATACTTGCTGATTATAGGGAGCTGAATAGGTTGGATATATCCAATACTGATTTTCAAAGATCACCCCTTCCGGATCTGCATACCAGCCAGGGAATATGGGATTGCCGGAGGTATCCTTTTGTTGCGGAAAGAGCTTAAGGGGAGCAAGACAGAGTAAAACAGCGAAGGCTAATTTATACATGGATAAATATATTTATTCCAATGCCCCGGTTCGTGTCTGCACAAACGAGAACGGAATCATGTGCACGATCTTGAATTCTAATTATTCACCCATAGAAACAATCGCCTAAACAGTAAATAAAAAACCCGTATGGTTCCAGACGGGTTTTTTATGTGGAATGACTGCAGGGTTACTTACTGGTTAAGTGCATCATCAGTCCGGTAAAGTCACCATAAACCTGTTGGAAAATAATCTTTCCCTCATCATTGAAATCAAACGATTCATAGAGTTTTATGATCCCGGATTTTGCCGCTGTGCTATCCGTAGCTGGAGCAGTTACCTTCCAGTCGCCATAATATCGAACCGAACCATTGGGCATCTTTGTTTCGGGATCAACACCCGGTAACAGGTTGACTTCGCCAAGCAACTGAAAATCAAATGCAGCCCAAAAATTTTTGTCGTTGGCGATCATCTCATCAAGGGTAACCGTGTCTTTAGCTCCAAAGCCGGTATCGCGCATGATAAAATCAGCTGCGTAAATGGAGTAATCTACATTCTCGGCTTGAAAACCTTTCAGATAAGCCTTAACGGTTTCCGAATTCTTCTTGAACGCATCGTTAGCTGAATTGTCCGCAGGCTGCTGGCATGCCGCGAGCAGCAGGGATAAACCCATGATCGAATAAAAGAGTTTCATAATTTTAAATAGGTTAGGTAATAGGTATGATGAATATATAAAGATAAAAGAATTTAGCTGTTAAGTTAAAGGCGATCTTAAAAAATTTGGTTAATTCCATAAACAGAAGGAACACCGGTAAAGGCAGAGCAGAATTACCGTTATTCGTTATGATAATTGCTGGTAAGTCACTACCTTATATCCTCACCAAAAATTTACTACTATGTCTGCTGTGTACAAAGTCATTGAGGTTATCGGATCAAGTGAAAAATCCTGGGAGGATGCCGCGAAGATCGCGATTGAACGCGCCAGCAAAACACTGGATGATCTCCGGATTGCCGAAGTTATTTCGCAGGATGTCAAAATCGAAAAAGGAAAAGTAACCGCTTACCGTACCAAGCTTAGCTTATCGTTTAAGTTTAAGGAAAAGTAGTATGCCTTAGCATAAAGGAAGGGAACGCGAACTGTCTCCGAATGACCTAAATCAGCGCTTACGCTAATCTTCGTCATTTTCCCGGGGAAAATGCAACACTTTATTTGTGTTTAAAAACACAACAGTGATTTCTCCCTTGCACTACTCAGCCAAACTGAGAACCATCAAGGTAATCCACACCATCATCTGGGTGTTCTTCAATGCCGTTCTCTGCTATTTGTTTTATGCTGTGTTTACCAACCGCATTGACCTCTGGGTATGGCTGGGGCTTGGAAGTTTTCTCCTCGAAGGCCTTGTGTTGCTCATCTTCAGGAACAATTGCCCGCTTACCGTATGGGCACGCCATTACTCCACCTCCACACGAGCCAATTTCGACATCTATCTTCCCAACTGGCTTGCGCGGTATAACAAACCTATCTACACATCCCTGTTGAGCATTGTGATTATTATGTTGATCTATCGGTTAGCTGCATAATCGCAAAGCATTAGACTTTGCCACAAGTTTCTGTCGCTGATGGGGGTGCTGTAATCTTCCTGTCTCGTTCTTAACCTGTCTTCCTTAATTATTGTGATCCTCCACCCCTTCGCCCATTAACGCGGGAGGTACCCGATTAATTAAGGCGGTGGGTTAAGGGTTAATACCGCTGGAAAATACCAAAATTTCCGATCGTGTTTCGGATAGGTCAGCCGCCCGACAACAATGTGTTACGCTATCCGAATGATTTCCACCATTTTTGTGTTTTGAATTTTTCAAACCAAAACACAACATGCGAATACTGATTATCTTACTCGGAATTATATTGTTAATGGGATGTGAACCAAAACCAGATAGGCTACTAAAGCCAGGCACGTGGCGGGCTGTACTGCAAATTCAGGGACAGGAGCTTCCGTTTAACCTGAATATTGAAAAAATTGATGGGCAATACCGCGCCTACATCCGCAATGCCGGTGAAAAACTCTTGCTGGATGAAATTCGGGTTTCAGATGATTCGGTAGAAATGACCGTCCATGTATTTGACGCAGTGTTCAGGGCGGCCATTCACCACGATAAATTGGTGGGCGAGTTTGTCATTAACTATGCCGATGATTACCGCTTGCCCTTTACCGCATACTACGGTGAGGCCTACCGGTTCATCCCTTCCGATACCACAACCCCGGTTACTGATTTTTCGGGCACTTACGAGGTGCAGTTTTTCAATGAACACAATACCGTTCAGTCGCTTGGTATCATCACGCAAACGGGAAATTATGCTGAAGGAACCTTTCTTACCCCTACGGGCGATTACCGGTACCTCGAAGGCAATGTGATTAACGATACCTTATGGTTAAGCGCATTTGACGGGAATCACATTTACCTGTTTAATGCGGTGAAGACCAGCAATACAACCCTGGAGGGTACGCATTGGTTAGGCCGATCGCGGGCCAGAAAATGGTCAGGTGTAAAAAATGAGCGGGCCCGGCCGCCCGATAGCGAATCGCTCACCTACCTGAAGGAAGGGTATGAGAAATTGGAGTTTTCCTTTCCCGATGTGAACGGAAATGCCGTAAGCTTACAAGACGACCGCTTTAAAAATAAAGTTGTCGTGGTGCAAATCCTGGGAACATGGTGCCCCAACTGCATGGACGAAACCCGGTTTTTAACCGAATGGTATCCGAAGAATAAAGCTCGCGGAGTTGAAATCATCGGGCTGGCCTATGAGCAAAAAGCCGATTTCGAATATGCCACCAGCCGGGTTAAAAAGCTGAAAGCGAAACTCGGGGTTCCGTACGAAATCCTGATTGCCGGAGTGAGTGACAATGCAAAAGCCTCCGAAACCCTTCCTGCCTTGAACCGGGTAATGGCCTTTCCAACCACTATCTTTGTGGGCAAAGACGGGAAGGTGAAGCACATTCACACCGGCTTCTCCGGGCCGGGAACGGGCGTTTATTATGAACAGACTAAAGAACGCTTTAACCTGGTGGTGAATGAACTTTTGAGTGTGGAGGGGGATTAGGGGTTAGGGATTAGGGGTTAGGGATTAGGACTTAGAGATTAGAATTTTGGTTTACAAAAAGCAGGCAGTAGGCAATGAAAAAAAGAGTTGTTGTCGGTTTATCGGGCGGGGTTGATTCAAGCGTAGCAGCTTATTTGTTAAAAAAGCAGGGCTACGAAGTAATCGGCATGTTCATGAAGAACTGGCATGACGATTCGGTTACCATCAGCAAGGAATGCCCGTGGCTTGACGACAGCAACGATGCGATGATTGTGGCTCAACACTTAGACATTCCCTTCCAGGCCATTGACCTGAGCAAAGAATATAAGGAGCGGATTGTGGATTATATGTTTGCCGAATACCAACGCGGCCGCACACCAAACCCCGATGTATTGTGCAATCGTGAAATCAAGTTTGATATTTTTTTACATGCAGCCTTAAAGCTTGGCGCAGATTACGTAGCCACCGGGCATTATGCTCGTAAAGGCGAACTGCAGGAAAATGGAAAAACCATTTATCAACTGCGCTCCGGAAAAGACCCGAATAAAGATCAAAGTTATTTTCTGTGTCAGCTTACACAACAACAATTATCCAAAGCCTTGTTCCCGGTTGGTGAATTGCTGAAGCCAGAAGTACGCGAGATTGCCCGCAAAGCCGGTCTGGCCACCGCCAACAAAAAAGATTCGCAAGGCCTGTGCTTCATCGGCAAGGTACACCTGCCGGAATTTTTACAGCAACGGCTGGAGCCGAAGAAAGGCAAAGCTATCGCGATACCTGCCGATGCAAAACTTTTCGGCAACGGCCAGTCGATGGATGATTTGGTTACGCTTACGAAACCCTTTACCTATCAACCGGAACAAGGTGAAGTAGTAGGCGAACACAACGGTGCGCATTACTACACCATCGGGCAGCGCAAAGGATTAAAAATGGGCGGCCATCCGAAGCCGTTGTTTGTCATCGGTACGGATACGGAGCACAACCTGATTTACATGGGCATGGGGGAAGATCATCCCGGCCTGTATCGCAAAGGGCTCTTCATCCCGAATGAAGATGAGCATTGGATTCGCGAAGATCTGAAATTGGCCATCGGTGAATCCAGAAGTTACCGTGCGCGAATCCGCTATCGCCAACCGTTGGAAGGCTGTACCCTGCACAAGCGAGCGGATGGACTTTATATTATTTTCGATCGTCCACAGAAAGCCATTACGCCCGGGCAATTTGCCGCCTGGTATGAGGGTGAGGAATTGATTGGTTCGGGTATAATTAGTTAAAAAAGATTTTAGACACCTTCAACTTGGTTTGATCTTGTTGGAGATATTCATGGATATTATGGATATTGATGGATATTGGTTGTACCCCGTTAATCCCCGTTCTATGCGCAGAACATCCATGCTTCTCCTTCTCCTGGCAATGCTATTTGCCTGCACCAAAAAAAACGGACAGCAACAAACCAGTAATTGGCCAATCGGGCCTTTTGTAAAAGTGGATTCTGTAAATCCGGTACTGGAACCTTTATCGTCAACAACATTTTATTGCCCGGTCAGGAAAGATTCAGTCCGGTGGGAAGAAAAAGATGTATTTAATCCAAGTGCGGTTGTACGCGATGGAAAAGTGTACCTCCTCTACCGTGCTGAAGATGTTGTGGGTAAACATGCCGGCACTTCCCGGTTAGGATTAGCTGTGAGTGATGACGGTCTGCACTTTGAACGCCTGCCCAAGCCTGTTTTCTTTCCGGATGAGGATGACATGAACATCTATGAATGGGAAGGCGGAGTAGAAGATCCCCGTCTGGTGGAAGATGAAAACGGACGCTACATTTTAACCTATACAGCGTATGATGGAAATCTTGCCCGGCTTTGTGTAGCCACTTCCGAAAACCTGTTACACTGGACCAAGCATGGATTGGCCTTTAAACGCCATGCAAATTTATGGTCCAAGTCGGGGGCTATCATTACGAAACAAGAGGGTTATCAATTTATTGCAGCGCGCATCAACGGCAACTACATTATGTATTGGGGCGATACGGATATTTTCATGGCTACTTCAGATGACCTTGTCAATTGGAATCCGGTTTTCGATTCAGGTGGTGAACTATTAAAAATTTTCAGTCCACGCGAAGGCATGTTCGACAGCGACCTGGTAGAGCCCGGGCCCCATGCCCTATTACGGGAGGATGGTATTCTCCTTATCTATAACAGTCGGAATAAGCGAGCAAGCGGTGATCAAAATTTACCGGATGGAAACTATGCTGCCGGACAAATACTCCTGAACGCAAAGAATCCTGCCGAAGTAATCGGGCGCTCCGAAACCTGGTTTTTAACCCCTGACAAAAACTATGAAATCACCGGGCAGGTGAATAATGTCTGTTTTGTTGAGGGGCTTGTTAACTTCAACAACCGGTGGTTCTTGTATTACGGCACGGCCGATTCTAAAATTGCCGTTGCGGTAACCGAATAAACTTACTCCGACATAAAACCTGACACCCCTCCGGATACAACGTACTTCATAGCTACCAGCCCGGAAATATTCAACGGTGTAATCCTGCTTTTGGGCACAATAAAATGATCGCCCGAAAAATTATAGGCATGCGGCAAGTAAACCGAAACCATATCGGCCAGGCCTAATTCATTTAAATCTTCCTGGGTGACAAAGCCCACCTGGTGCAGGCGGTTTTCCTCATTCAGGAGTACGAGCACTGGCTTGCTGAATTTTTTCTTATCGCCCAGGAAAGCGCCAATCAAATCTTTAATAGAAGTGTAAATCAGTTTCACCATGGGTATCCGGTTCATACCATGATCGAACCAGGTAGTTAATGTTTTAAAGGCGAGGTTTGATGTGAAATATCCGAGAGCCGTTATCGCTATAATAAGTATGGTAAACCCCAATCCGGGTATCGGCAACCCGAGCAGGTTATCCAGCCAGGAGAAGGAAATATAAATAACATATACCGTTACCGTAAGGGGTACAATAAACACCATTCCGCTGAAGAAGTAGCGGAGCATTTTTCTGAAGGTAGTTTCCATAATCGTTTACATTAAAAAGGCTTCTGTTCGTTGCGAATCAGAAGCCTAAATTACCTGAACGGCCGATGTGTTCAGTGCATCCTGTCGAATAATACCTTACTAAATAGAGAATCCCATGAAACTCAGGAAGCCTAGGGCCATCAACCCAACCAAAATAAAGGTGATACCCAATCCACGAAGCGGTCCCGGAACATTGGAGTATTTCATCTTTTCCCGAATACCGGCCAATGCCACAATAGCCAACAACCAGCCGATGCCGGAGCCAAGCCCGAACACCGTTGCTTCTGTTAGCGTGTAAGAACGGCCTACCATAAACAACGATCCGCCAAGAATGGCACAATTCACGGCAATCAGTGGAAGAAAAATACCCAACGAGCCATACAGGGCCGGTGAAAATTTTTCGATGGCCATTTCGGTTAATTGTACCATTGAAGCAATTGCCGCAATAAACACTATGAATTGTAAGAAGGTAAGATCGATGGTAGCCAGTTCAGGACTAATCCAGGCTAATGAACCTTGGGTTAAAATCTGGTTCTGGATGATCCAGTTGATCGGCACGGTGAAGCCTAACACAAAAATTACGGCCAACCCGAGGCCAAACGCTGTTTTAACTTTTTTCGATACGGCCAGGTATGAACACATGCCCAAAAAGTAGGCAAAGATCATGTTATCGATAA
>CAZOYJ010000062.1:0-17504 GCA_964583905.1 uncultured Roseivirgaceae bacterium | reverse complement strand
ATAGTTTTAAACCGGTCGTGGGCAGAAATGCCGGTGGTGCATCCATGGCCAATCAAATCAACCGAAACGGTAAATGGTGTTTCGTAGGAGGCCGTATTTTTGCCCACCATCAAGTCGAGTTTTAACTCATCGCAGCGGTCTTCGATGAGCGAAGCGCAAATCAACCCCCTTCCGTGCGTGGCCATGAAGTTTACAATCTCGGGCGTTACACATTCGGCCGCACAAATAAAGTCGCCTTCGTTTTCGCGGTCTTCGTCATCCACCACAATAATCACCTTCCCGTTTTTTATTTCCTCGATAGCCTGTTCGATGGTATCGAGTGTAATCGGTTTCTCCATGCTATTAACCTTTATTAAATCCTCTTTGAACAATAATAACACCCCTTGTGTTCCCTTGGTTTTACCGGGCCACAACAATGCCGAGGGCCTCGGCCAATTCTTTTTCTACTTCTTTTAACTGTACCTGTACCGATAAATGTTTGTCTTGTATGTGTTCCGTCTTACTATTTTTCAACTCCTGCAAATTCTCTTCGATCAATTTATGTATTAACCGGAATTTCAACCGCAGTACGTTCTTCATGGTAACGTTGGTGATGTCCTGCTTTTCGTGGGGGAAATAAATATGAAATTTATCGCTCCAATGCGGACTGGTTTCATAGCGTGAAGTCATCAGGTCGGCCACGGCACGTTTTACAGCATCGGAACCGTTTTCCAGAAAATAAAAATTATCGATACGTTGGCCGTCTTCAGCACCACGTTTAAACGCTTCAAAAATTTCTTTAAATACCGGGTTGGCAAATTCAATGTCTTCCAATTCGCTGAGCATGAAGTCCACTACTTTCAGGTCATCGCCCAAACCACTTTCAGCATAATTCAGCAACAGGCGAATGGTTTCACGCTCCTGCATCTGCACCATAGTGGCGGTGTCGGTTCGTGAGGCCTGAAGGGTGTCAGGCAGGATATCGGGTATGGGCTCGGTGCTTGCCTCGCGTGCACGATCCTGTTCCCGCTTCCTCCGCTCCTGGATAAGAATCTTGTTCAGCTCGGTAAGTAAAACCGGTTCCTGAATTTTCAGCAGGTCGCTAGTCTCTTTAATATAAACCGACCGCTTGATTGGATCGGGGATCAGCGCAATGCTGCTCACGATTTCCCGGATAACTTCCGCTTTCTTGATCGGATCGTTGGAGGCTTCGGCAGAGAGCAAATCGATCTTGAAAGAAATAAAATCCTGCGTGTTGGCTTTCAGGTATTGCTGAAACTCGGTGCTTCCCATTTTCTTCGAGAAGCTGTCGGGATCTTCGCCATCGGGCAGCAACACCACGCGAACATTCAAGCCGCCTTTCAATACCAGGTCGATTCCGCGTAACGCAGCTTTGATCCCGGCTGCATCGCCATCGAACAAAACGGTAATGTTCTCACTGAACCTGCGCATCAACCGGATCTGCTCTTCGGTTAAAGCGGTACCCGATGAGGCCACCACATTTTCGATGCCCGCGAGGTGAAGCGAAATCACATCGGTATACCCTTCTACCAGGTAACAGAAATCGTGCTTGCGGATTTCATTTTTCGCCTGGAACAATCCATACAACACATTACTCTTGTGGTAGATTTCCGTTTCGGGCGAGTTGATGTACTTGGGCTGATCCTTTTCTTTGGTCAGGATGCGGGCGCCAAAGGCCACTACTTTACCCGAAAGGTTATGCACCGGGAAGATTACCCTTCCGCGAAAGCGATCATAAACTTTGTCGTCTTTTTTAATGATCAGTCCGGCCTTTTCCAATATGCTCTGACTGAAACCTTTTTTCACGGCTTCCTGCTCCAGGTTGCGCCAGTCGTTTAAACTGTAGCCCAACTCAAATTTCTCCAGCACGCGGTCGTTAAATCCGCGTTCACGGAAATAACTCAAGCCGATGCTCTTGCCCTCGTCATGGTGATGGAGCAAGGTCTTGTAATGATCCTTGGCAAAGTTCATCACAATGTACAGGCTGTCGCGTTCGGTTTGTGCCAGCACATCATCCGGGGTGCGCACATCTTCCCGGATTTCAACCCCGTATTTTTTTGCGAGGTAGCGGATAGCTTCCACGTAGCTCATCCCCTCGTGCTCCATCACGAAGGTAATGCCATCGCCACCCTTGCCGCTGCTGAAGTCTTTGAAGATGCCTTTTGATGGAACAACGTAAAAGGAAGGTGTTTTTTCGTTGGTAAAGGGGCTAAGCGCCTTGTAGTTCTGCCCCGAACGCTTGAGCGCTACGAAATCGCCCACCACATCGAGAATATCCATGCGGTTTTTCACTTCATCAATCGTATCGCGGGAGATCATGCTGGTTCCAGAATCTTATCAGGTTGATTCACAACATCCAGCCTTGGCTGGATTGGATCAGGGCCAAAGATACTCTTTCCCGACTTAAAAAAGAGGTTGCTTTGGGGATAGAAATCAGCGCTCCGGTAAAATTTCCGATGGTTTAAGTCGATGCTCAAATTACTTTGTTTTCGCGGGTGGCAGGCCTAAATTGCGGGCCTAATTTTTACGCATGGCGATTACTGAAAAAGACATTTTGGGGGCCCTATCTACGGTGAACGATCCGGATCTGCACCGCGACCTGGTGAGCCTCGGGATGATCCGCGATATAACCCTTTCGGAAAACACGGTGGGCTTTACCGTAGTATTAACCACCCCGGCCTGTCCGCTTAAAGAAAAAATCCGGCAGGATTGCCACAACGCTGTGGAACAGGTTGTTGGGAAAGCATGGACGATCAACATTCAGATCACTTCATCCGTTACCACTTCCCGCGATAAGGCCCCGCTGCTTCCGAACGTTAAAAACATTGTGGCCATTGCTTCCGGTAAAGGCGGGGTGGGTAAATCAACCGTGACCACAAACCTGGCAGTAGCCCTGGCGCAAACCGGTGCCAAAGTTGGGTTGATAGATGCCGACATTTACGGCCCCTCCATCCCCACCATGTTCAACTGCGAGAAGGAACAACCTTCCGTGCAAGAGGTGGAAGGAAAAACCATGATTGTGCCGTTGGAACAATATGGAGTTAAACTAATGTCGATCGGATTTCTAACTCCACCCGACAGTGCCGTGGTATGGCGTGGCCCGATGGCGAGCGCGGCCTTGAAACAGTTTTTCAGCGAAACCCTGTGGGGCGACCTGGATTACCTGCTGATTGATTTACCTCCGGGCACCAGCGATATCCACCTTACACTCGTTCAAACCGTGCCGGTTACCGGTGCTGTTATTGTAACTACGCCCCAGAAAGTTGCCTTGGCCGATGCCAACAAAGGATTAACCATGTTCCGTCAGCCGCAAATCAATGTACCGGTGCTGGGGGTAATTGAAAACATGGCCTACTTCATCCCCGAAGAACTACCGGATAATAAATACTACATTTTCGGGAAAGATGGAGGAAAGAACTTATCGGAGAAATACGATGTTCCGTTTCTTGGACAAGTGCCGCTGGTGCAATCCATCCGCGAAAGTGGTGACTCAGGTTTACCGGCTGTACTGAAAGATGGACCAACGGCTAATGCCTTTAAAGAACTGGCCGAATCGCTGGCGCGACAAATTGCTATTAGAAATGCTAACTTAGCCGAAACAAAACCCGTTGAACTGAAGGTTTCATGAATACTACTGTAGCTGATCTTACCCAACGCATTGAAGCATCACTCGATTCCATACGCCCCTACCTGGAAGCGGATGGCGGTAACGTGCGGGTTCAACAAGTTACGGACGACCACATTGTGAAACTGGAATTTTTAGGCGCTTGCGGTAACTGCCCCATGTCGACCATGACCTTTAAAGCCGGTGTGGAAGAGGCTATTAAAAAAGCAGTACCTGAAATTAAAGGCATTGAAGTGATTAACCTCACCAGCTGAGTACAAGCCTGCCGGATTTTCGTACTCACACATCCGCATAACAAATCGGTTTACGTTACTTATCTTTGAGATTCGGGGATTCGGTATATCAAATTGTTTGTGGTGTGCAGAAATTAATTTTTCAAACATTCTTCGTGGCAATCATTACACTTGCCCTACCGGATACAGGTATAGCGCAGGTAAAGGAACGATGCTCAACCGTGCCCTACATGCAAATGCTTCGGAATGAAGGCAAGCTGATGCAAACCGATGAACAGTTTGAACAATGGCTGCAAAAACGAAAGCAGGAACGCGTTCAACTGCAACAAACGCAACGGAAGAAGGACGGACCGTACCAGATTCCGGTTGTAGTCCACATCGTACACAACGGTGAGGCGGTTGGCACCGGGTCAAATATTTCAGAGGCGCAAATCCTTTCACAGATCGAAGTACTGAACAAGGATTATAACCGGCAGAATGCCGATGCTACCAACACCCCTGCTGAGTTTTTACCAGTAGCCGGAAGCCTGGAGATTGAATTTGTGATGGCTAAACGCGATCCAAGCGGATTGCCCACAAACGGCATTAACCGTGTTCAGGGATCCCGCACATCGTGGAGTTTAAGCAACGATGCTGAACTGAAATCACTCAGCTTCTGGCCTTCTGAAGATTACATGAACATTTGGGTAACCACCCTCAACGGTAACGATATCGGTTATGCCCAATTTCCGGTTTCCACCTTACCCGGACTTGAAAGCTATCAAAACGGAGTGGCGGAGCGTGATGGCGCGGTGCTGGATTACCGGGTATTCGGCACCAGCGATGCCGGTACATTTGAACTTTTTGAAGATTACGATAAAGGCCGTACGGTAACGCATGAGATTGGACACTTTCTTGGGCTGCGGCATATCTGGGGCGATGTGAGCGGTTGCTCCGGAACCGATTATGTTGACGATACACCCAATCAATCTACGCAAACCTTCGGATGCCCGGCACATCCCCGGCTAAGTTGCAGTTCCAACGATATGTTTCAGAACTACATGGACTGGACCGATGATGCCTGCATGAATCTTTTTACGAATGGCCAGGTTAATCGGATGCAATTTATCCTGGACGATCCATCGGTACCCCGCAGAAACAGCTTACTCACCTCACCCGGATTACTTGATCCCGATTGCGACATTATCGATGTTGCTTTGCTGAGCATTAAAAGTCCTGCGCCTATAACCTGCGCGGAAACCACTAACGTGGACATTGAAGTTCGAAACCGAAGTTGTGTTACCCTTACTTCCATACGGGTGGAGTATTCCGTTAATGCCGGGGTTATGCAAGGACATACCCTTTCCCTTCCTGCACCGCTACCCGTAAATGCGGCAACCATACTCCGCTTACCACTGACCAGTTTTCAACAAGGTGTGAATACGCTTTCAGTTAACATTACGGAGGCCAACGGTTTACCCGATGAAAATCCAGACAACAGTACAATTACCTCACCCATTCTTGTCAATAAATCCGAAGATAGAATTCCACTTCGGGAAAAATTCGACCTGCTAAGCTGGCCGGAAATAAATCCGCAAGCGGGTATCACCTGGCAATTAACGTCAACCAACTTTGGGAATTCAGCTTCTGTGTTGGCGCACAATCAATCCGCATCCATCGGCACGGAAGCCTGGCTCGCCACACCGGTGCTGGATTTTAGTAACGCTTCAACAGCCAGTGTATTTTTCGATCTTTCGTATGCCTACACCGGTTCAAACTTCGACCGGCTGAAAATTTTGGGTTCAACAGATTGCGGTAACTCCTACCCCATCACGTTATTCGACAGGGCAGGCTTCCAATTATCGAACACAACCACAACAGCACCCTGGTTGCCCACAACAACAAACCAATGGCAGCGCGGGCGATACCTGAATCTTAATCAACTTGCCGGTTTGAATAACGTACGGCTGGCGTTTGTCTTCACCCATGCAGGTGGTAACAACCTGTACCTGGATAATCTTGAATTCTTCTTATCGGATGACCCCAACCCGGTAAATCTTGGCACCGAAGAGTTTTCCATTTACTGGCAAACCAATCAAAACGCTACCGTAACATTTAACCTGGAAGAACGCTCGCCCGTGCGCATCATGGTGGTTGATTTGCTGGGACGGATGTATATTGATACCACCGCGCCCGATATTTTAAACCAAACGTTCCCGGTTGACCTCGGCCAGGCCGGCAGCGGCATTTACATTATCCGGGTGCAAACCGCGAGCCGGTTGTATACCGAAAAGTTTTATTTATCGCGCTAGAAATAGTTTATGGCTTGTAAAAGCCCTAAATCACAAGTGCTTAAGATTTCCTTATCTTTAAGGTTTGAAAAAAGCCTGAATGTCGTCACGAAAGAAAGTTGCCATTCTATACGGAGGCCGGTCGGTTGAGCATGGTGTATCGGTAAACTCCGCCCGGAATATTTTTGAATATATTGACAAAGACCGCTTCGAGCCCCTCCCCATCGGCATAAGCCAAACCGGCCAGTGGTTCTTAACACAAGGTGTCAGCAAAGATATTGAACAGGGTAAACCGCTGGGATTAATCCTGGATGCGAAAAATCCGGGCATTATTTTATTAGCCAGTGGCGACCGGATAAAGGTAGACATCATCTTCCCGGTATTGCACGGTACAGACGGTGAGGACGGGAGCATCCAGGGATTGATCAAGGCCATTGACCTGCCCATGGTCGGGACCGGGGTATTGGGTTCTTCCATCTCCATGAATAAAATTGTGGCCAAGCGCCTGCTGAAAGAATCGGGCGTGCCGGTAACGAAATTCTTGTCGTACGCTTACCGCGATAAAAGTAAAATCAACTTCGAAGTTGTTGCCAAAAAACTGGGCACCCCTTTTATGGTGAAATCGGCAAGCCTGGGTTCATCGGTAGGCGTATCGAAAGTGAGCAAGAAACCGGAGTTTAAGAAAGCCCTGGAAGACGCGTTTCAGTACGATCAGGAAATCATCATCGAAGAATTTATTACCGGACGCGAAATTGAATGCGCCATTATGGGCAACACCCCGGCCGTGGCCTCCA
Organism: uncultured Roseivirgaceae bacterium; assembly: GCA_964583905.1. GTDB lineage: Bacteria > Bacteroidota > Bacteroidia > Cytophagales > Cyclobacteriaceae > UBA2336. Next base: position 10,582 of record CAZOYJ010000062.1, on the reverse strand, counting down.
ACCCGGGCGAAATCGTGATCAGCAAAAACTATGAATTTTATACGTTCGATGCCAAGTATGTTGACCCCGAAGCGGTTTCTATACAGGTGCCGGCCGTGCTGGACAAAGCAATAATCCTCGCCATTCGCAAAGCTTCCCTTAAAGCGTACCATGCCCTGCGGTGCGAAGATTTTGCCCGCGTGGATTTATTCCTGACCAAACGCGGTAAAATTTTCGTGAATGAAATCAATACCATTCCCGGGTTTACCAACTCCAGCATGTTTCCCATGATGTGGAAAGAGCGGGGCATTTCGTTTACCGAACTGATTACCCAACTGATCACCCTCGCCTTTGAACGGTATGCCGAAAATAAACGCATCGAACGCGGATTTAATTCATCTTTGAAATTTTAACGCGTACCCCTGCAAATGAAATTCAACTTTAAGCAATACACCACAACACTTGGCGGAATCCTGGCAAGCCTGATCTTGACGGTAATCATCGGGATGCTCCTGCTGATCCTTTATTTCTATGTGTACCTGCCCAGCGCTACCAACCATGGCGAAACGGTAACGGTTCCGAATATTGAAGGACTGCATTACGATGAATTGGAAAAATTTTTAGGAAATCGAAACCTCCGCTATGCCGTAAATGATTCATCGTATAACGATCATTACCCAGCCTTAACGGTGTTGCGGCAGTATCCTGCACCAGGCTCAAAAATCAAAGAGAACCGGGTTATCTACATCTCCTTGAACCGGGTAACGCCTCCCAGTGTACCCATGCCCAACCTGGTGGACGGTTCATTGATCAATGCCGAGGCGGTGTTGCGGGGCAATGAACTCAAGCGCGGAAAAATTCAGCTCACCCGCGGACCCTTCCTGAATCTCGTAAAAGAAATGCACTACAATGGCGAAAAAATTTTACCGGGCACACGCATTCCCAAAGGCTCGGTAATTGACCTGGTGGTGGAAGATGGCGGAAGCAACACCGTACCCGCACCGGATGTAATGGGCTATACGTTAGAGGATGCCAAAATTCCCATTTTCGGGTCAAACCTTAATCTTGGCCAAGTTACCTTTGTGGGCGATACCACCGGCCGCGAGCCGAAAATCGTTCTGAAACAAAAGCCCGCACCCCATGAAAATATTAAAGTAGGCGACATCGTTGAACTATGGATAGGTAAAAAAGGAACTCCGGTTCCGGAGGAAGAGGACGAGGAAGAGAATGAGGAAGACAACCAAGACGATTTCTGATCGGTGTATATAAAACAATTTTTACTTGCAGCATCCCTGGCCATGCCACTTTCCCTGCTGGCACAGTTACACCTGTACCCGGCTCAACAGGGTGAAGTAAAAGATCAACCGTCATCCTTCCGGAAGAAAAACCTTATGCCGATGTCGTTGCCGTTTTGGGATGACTTCTCCACGCCTGCGAACACGGATACGTTATGGTCCCACAAGGAATCCGTTTGGATAAACAACGGCATGGGAAAAAATGCACCAACGGTTGGCGTGGCTACCTTCGATGGATTGAATGGCGATGGCATTCCGTACAGCCCGAACCCCAACCAAAACCTCGACTTCGGATTAACCGACAGTTTGTTATCACGTCCCATCAAGATGACCGAGGTACCGGTGTTTGAACGCAACACGGTATTTCTCAGCTTCTTTTACCAATGGGGAGGCTTTGGTGAAATCCCCGATCAAAATGATTTTCTGCGGCTTGAATTTTTAAACACTGAAGGCAACTGGATGCCTGTGCTCACCCTATATTCCAATCAGTCGCAATCGCCCGGTGAATTCTATGGTCATTCCATTCGCATTAACCAGGATCAATACTACCACGATGCTTTTCAGTTTCGCTTTCGTTCCAGCGGCCGGCAGTCTGGAAGGTACGATACCTGGAATATCGATTACGTGTACATGGACAAAGGCCGAACGGAAAATGATCTGCAAAACGGATTTCCGGATCGGGCGCCTACCCGGTTGCTCACATCACTTTTTAAGGAATACTATGCTGTACCCCAAACGCATTTTATAACCGACATCCCGGAAAACACGGCTTTTCCTACCTACGCCATTCGCAATCTCGACAACATTATCCAGCCCATGAGCTACAACGTAGAGGCGCACGTGGTAACCTGGAGTGACGGTGCTTCGAACCCACAAAACTTTCCGGTTGTAGCTGCCGAAGAAATCCTGCCCTCGTTAACGGGTTTTGAAAAACGGGACCTGCCGTTTGTATCCAAACCCGATTTATCGCTGGTTGCCGGTGCCGACTCTACCTTTATCACCATTAAAACAACCTTAAATTCAGACGATTGTACAGACGGTGCTAAACCGTTGAACTTTTGCATGAACGACACCATTCGGCAACACTATAGTTTAAAAGATTATTATGCATACGATGATGGCGTGGCTGAATATGCCGTTGGCCTGACCCAAACCGGAAACCAGGCCGCCTACCGGTTTGTAGTAAAAACCGGTGAACCCGACACCCTTAATGGCGTGTACGTGTACTTTCCGGTTACCGCAGGCTCAGCGCCTTCTACCGTGATGTTTATGGTTTGGCGAAACGATAACGGAAAACCCGGAGCACTGGTACTGGAAGAATTGGTGCCGGTACAGCGCAGAGGCAATAATGAATTTGTTGAGCGGGCTTTCATCCAGTCGGTTATCGTTCAGGACACTTTTTTTATCGGGTGGCGGCAGCCGCAAATCCAGGCCGGGCGGGTGCAAATCGGGTTGGATGCCAGCCAAAATACCAACCAACATCTTTTTGAAAACATTACCGGAAGTTGGGTACCGGTTACCCGGCTGGAAGGAAGTTTGATGATCCGGCCCAGGTTCGGAACCGGAACAGTAATTACCTCCATCGAAACCAAACCCACCGCACTTTCCATTTATCCCAATCCGCACACCGGGTCATTTGTTGTGAAAGGAAACTATACCGAATTGCAACTCTTCGCCCTCACCGGGCAACCTGTATCGTTCGACACCGAAGCCATGGATGAGGAACACCACATCCGCATGCACAATCCTACTCCGGGATTGTATATCCTGCGTTACCGCATCGGCAACCAGGTGTTTTCCGAAAAAATGATCGTACACCGGTAACTACATCTGAATCGGATCGGGACTGAAGCAGATCACAAAAATGAATAACGCTATCCATCCCAACAGCTGACGGTTGGCATCCAGCGGCTCTTCAATTTCGGAAGGCGGATGATGCACCCCCGCCAACCTTCCAATGATCAACCCGAACAACAACCACCCGGTATATCCGCTGATCCCGGGCGAAATCCACGCCCACAAAAATTGCAACGCAAACACCATCAACGCATACATCACCGTATCGCGCAGGGGTAAGCGCAAACCTTTGAAACAAATGGTTAGAAAAATTACATAAGCCGGAATGTAAATCATCAGGTCTTCTAACGGCATTCCGGGATGTACCAGGCCCAGGCCGGCATAAAAAATAAACGAAATGAAAATGATGGAAGCAATGAGCTTATGCCGCGTATAGCCCACCAAACCATACAACACATGCCCGCCATCCAACTGCCCGATCGGCAACAAGTTGAGGCTGGTAAAAATGAGGGCTAAAAATCCGGAGAATAAATACGGGTAGTGCATAATCTCGTGCGGGTTGGGCATGCGTTCGGGATCGGCTACAAATTTTTCGAAAAATAAAAACAACAGGTTCTTCCCGATCACCACATCAATCACACCCTCGCGGTCGCCATAAACATGTTCGGCATACTCCGGGCCATATGGTTCGTATTCCGGATGAACCTGGTAAATATAATCGGCCGGTGGCAGGTTGATGAATCCATAAAACAAAACCATCAGCGCCATCACAAAGCCGGCAAGCGGTCCGGCAATGCCGATATCAAAATTAATTTTCATCGACCGGATACGCTCGCGCAACCGGATAATGGCACCCATAGTTCCGATGGAAAACGGAAAGGGCGGCATAGGAATATAGTACGGTAAACTGGTGTTAACCCGGTAATAGCGGGCGGTGAAATAATGTCCGAACTCATGTACAGTGAGGATGAGCAAAAACGGAACAGAAAAGTGCATACCGGAGAAAAAATCATCCCAGGTAAACGGGCCCCAGATGGATTTACCAAACGACCACTCCGCTCCGGCCAACGTAGTGGTGATGAAAGTTACCACAAAAAGTAATCCCTGTAGGATAATCCGCCTTGTTTCCTTGTTCATAACGTATTAAAAAGTTCATACACATCATCCGGATGCTTAATCTGCTGTGCCCGGATTCCCAACGTTAATGCTGCGGCAATGTTATCGGGATTATCATCCAGAAACAAGGTTTGCCCTGGAATGAAATGGCTTTCGTCAAGAACCTGTTCAAAAATTTCTACGTCAGGCTTCCGCTTACCCATATGGTGGGAATAATAGTGGAGGTGAAAGTAATGATTAAGTGAATCGAAATCAGAAACCGGGGGCAGCATAATTTCATCCACATACCGAAGATGAATCGCATTCGTGTTGCTCAGCACCGCCACGGAAAATTGGTCTTTTAGCGTTGTCAGCAAATCAAGTTTGCCTTTCGGCAGATCCACCAGCATGGCATTCCAGCATCGATCAATGCTGGAGTCGGGCGCCTGGAAGTTGAAGATCTGTTGTAAAGCGGTTCTGAATTGTGCATCGGTAAGCTGACCCTTCTCGTAGGCCATAAACTCCGGATGGGCATGATACGCGGCATAAATTTTCGCTGGCGATTTCCCCGCAAGGTCGGCCAAGGCGTGTACCGTACGTTCAACCGATAAATCGATGATTACCCCACCGAGATCGAAGATTACATTTTTAATAGTCAATGCGTATTCAATAAACGCCAAATATAAACAAGATCAGGCCCCTTACCTGAATAAAGGCACAATCGGATGGAAACTTTCATACCAGCCAAACCTTGTATTATCGTCCTAAATAGAATTTACTATACAATTTTGTTCACTTTTGATAACTTCACATGTCCTATTCCTTACCAAAAATGAAAAAATCTACGCTAACCTGGTTTCTGTTTTTCAGTACCTGCTTAGGTATCGCGCAAACCACCCCGTACCAGAAACGCCTCGCACTCATTATCGGAAATTCAACGTATCAGCATGGCGGAGCATTACGCAACCCGGTAAACGATGCGCGGGCCATGGCGGGCACGCTGCAAGCGCTTGGTTTTGATGTGCTCAAATACGAAAACCTCACCGCCCGCGACATGAAAGTGGCCATCAACGATTTCGGTAAAAAGCTGGAAGGCAACGATGTGGGCCTCTTCTACTATGCCGGGCACGGCATTCAATACAAAGGTGTGAATTACATGATCCCGATTGAAGCCGACCTGAAAAGCGCGGAACAAATAGAACTGGATTGCGTACCGGCCGACCGGGTGTTGCTGTTTATGGACGCGGCCAAAGCCAAGGTAAACGTGATTATTATGGACGCCTGCCGCAACAACCCGTTTGAACGCAGTTGGCAGCGCAGCGCCAACGGCAACGGCCTGGCCATGATGAGCGCGCCCAGCGGAACGCTGATTGCGTATGCCACCTCGCCCGGTACCACCGCGGCCGATGGCGATGGCGTTAACGGACTGTACACCAGCGCCATTCTGAAATACATCAAAGACGAAAGCCTCACCCTCGAACAGGTGTTCAAGAAAGTTCGCACCGAAGTAGAGGAGCGCTCTAACCGCGCTCAAACTCCGTGGGAAACCACCTCGCTGCGCGGAGATGATTTTTATGTAGCCCGGGGAATCAAGTCCGCCACCAACCAGGTTGCCGTTGTTGAGCGGGTTGCCGTTTCTGCCGAAAACATGAAACAGGCGGAAGCCCGGTACAAAAGCGGGATAGCCAATTTCGATGATGCCCTGTACAACGATGCGATGTCGGATTTTTCGAGAGCCGTAGCGCTTAACCCGAACTATGCCGAAGCCCACTACATGTTGGGCCGCGTTAACTACGCCATGAAAATGGATTATGAGTCGCTGCGCGATTACACCACGGCCATCCAGTTGAAACCGGATTTAGCCGAAGCCCACTACTGGCGCGGGCAATCGCATTACGCCATGCGCATGGACAAAGAAGCACTGTACGATTTTTCGGAATGCATCCGCCTGCAGCCAAAAAATGCAGACGCCTACTATTACCGGGGAAACGCTTATTATAGTTTATACAACTATGACGAGGCCATCCGGGATTTTACAAAAGCTGTTGAACTGAAACCCGATCATGCCGATGCTTGGTATTACCGGGGCAACTCGTACTATTCTACCGGACGATATGCCGAAGCCATTGAGAATTTTAACCGGACCATTGCCCTTAAGCCCACCTATGCCCAGGCGTATTATTACCGGGGCAACTCCCATTTTGTGTTGATGAACGATGAAGAAACCATAACAGATCTTACCCTCGCTATTCAATACAAACCCGATTACACCGAAGCGTATTACATCCGGGCGCGGGCATTTTTTACGCTTAAACGCGATGCCGAAGCCGAAGCTGATCTGAACAAAGCCCTGCAACTGAATCCCAACTATGCCGAAGCCTATTACTGGAAAGGCCGGATGAAGTTTGCCCAGGTAAAAGATGATGAGGCGCTGGCCAACCTCACCACCGCCATCAACCTAAAACCCGATCTTGCCGATGCCCATTATTTCCGGGGCTATGTGAAATATTTTAACCGGCTGTATGACGAGGCTAAACCGGATTTGCAACGCGCCATCAACCTCAACCCCAGGCACGTGGAAGCGCATTACATTTTCGGACTGGTGCATTTCTCCCAAAGGAATAATGAACAAGCGCTTGCGTATTTTTCAAAAACCCTGGAACTGAATCCCGAGCATGCCGATGCCTACTTTGAACGCGGCAAGGTTAAATACAACCTGAGGCTTTACCGGGAAGCGACCATCGACTTAACCCGGTCGATCGAATTTAAACCTTCGGCCGGTGCCTATTACTGGCGTGGCTACTCCAACTACATGCTGGAGTTGGACAACCAGGCGATAGTCGATTACAGCCGGGCCATTCAGCTTAAACCCGATTATGCCGAAGCGTATTTGCGCAGGGGCGATTTGCGGTACATCAAGCAACTGGACCAGGAGTCGCTGGAAGATTTTAACGAAGCCATTCGGCTGTCGCCTCAATATGCCGAAGCCTATGCGTTACGGGCCCGAACAAAACTTGCCCTGAACCAAACAGCCGAAGCGCTGGCCGATGCCACAAAAGCTGTTGAACTGGCGCCCACGTATGCCGAAGCATATTATTACCAGAGCCAGGCATTGTTCAACACCGGAAATAAACCCGCTGCCCTGGAAGCCATCAATAAAGCGTTGCAGTTTGCACCGGGTAATGCTACGTATACCAAGTATAAAGCAACGATTACGGAGTAAAAGACTTTACGATCGATTGAGTTTTAAAGCACCTTAAAACACCCTTAAAGGCAGGCAATAAAAAAGGCAGTCACTTCATGTAACTGCCTGATTATCAAGTGGGCCCAGCAGGGCACGATCCTGCGACCCCCTGATTATGAGTCAGGTGCTCTAACCAGCTGAGCTATGGGCCCGATTCAGGCGCTCTAACCTCCCGATAGCTATCGGGAGAGCTATGGGCCCGATTTGGGAACGCAATTTTAGTGATAAGCCTAATAATTACCAATCAGTCTGAAAATTTCAATTATATCATATTGAATATATTTGATTGTTGGCGCAGCCCGACAAAGACCCTAAGACGATGAAATACTTTATACTTATTTTGATGGGCGTTTTGTAGACTGTATCTATCAAAGAGTACTTGTCAGCCGTTACTGCCGAATCTTGCCCAATGAGTCTAAGTCACTTAATAAGTCAAGGTCGTACGAAACATCCAGCAGTAATGGACTTATAATTTACTCTTATACTTCTCGTATTGTCTCTGCGCCTCTTCATATGTCGATTGGGTCTCTAAGAAACAGTAGTATAGTCTATCATCAGTGGGTGGCTCCCAAGATTTATCTTGATTTAATATCTCAATCCAATGTATTTTGCTTAATAGTTCTTCATCGTTTTTTTTCCAAGACTTTTTATATAAGTTCAGATGTATGGCCTCATATAATCCTGTTATATCCTCGTTCGCGCTCTCAAGAATTATTAGTCTGACTAATTCAATTTCTATTTTATTAATTCTTGAATTGCTGTCCATGCTCTTGTTGTTCAATAGGGGTGGATTCAATTTGGCTTGCCGCCAAAGTTTTGGGTTTGTTTATTGGCGGATAAATTTGGAAAATTTGTCCGCCTACACGAATATAAATAAATTTGAGAACACTACGGGCGACACGGTCGCCCGCCATTAAACCTGGTATTGTGGCTCGTGCCGTAACCTAATCTATTTTTCGAAGCTGTATGTCAGTCCTTTAATAAATCCCGGAACAGCTGCGTCAATATGTCCAAAGTTGGTGTATTCAGCTTTCTTTATCTTTAATCCCTTATAATTGCGGTCGCTCATTTGGTTTCCAAATGAGTCAAGAATTCCGCTTGATTCATCGTCAGCCATGTCCTCGCTACCCATACTTATATAAAATTTTAAGGGCACGTCATTTGTCGGCTTACTGATATTTTTCTCCATTTCAAATAAATATCGGTGGTTATAGTGTAAACTGGGACTCGCTGAAACTATGTTCTTTATCGTAAACGAGTTTTCTTCAATTGATTTCAGTCCGTAGAACAAAGTGAAATAGCCGCCAAGAGAATGTCCGCAAATAACTGACCTGTCAATGTCAATTTTGTACTCCTTGGTTAACTTAGGAATTAATTCTTGATCAATAAACTTCTTGAATTTTTCGGCACCACCACTCAAAGCCATTTCGTATTCAGGAATAGCTGTTGGGTAGGTGTAATCCCTTGACCTTAGTGAATCCATTGTCTGGAAGTCTTTGTAGCCTATTCCAATTACAATTGATTTTGGAATCAGTCCAATAAACGAGTTAAACTTTAGTTCTGAAATCGTTGATTCATAAAATGCGTTACCGTCAAGGATTATTATCAATGGATATTTTCTTGTCGAGTCATTACTATATCCCTTTGGTGTTGCTTTAAAAAGTCTAAAAGTGTCCTGAACTTGCTGGGAATACATTGCTTCACTTGCCGGGTCAGAGTAGTATGTTGAGAACTCGGTCAGTGAATTGTCAGCGGTCTGAGCTCTTTCATGTTGTCCACAGGAAATGAAAATGAATACGAATATCAGTCCAGTTAGGTTGGTTGTCATAGGTTTGGTTGGCTTAACGTTGATAAGATGTCAACGGAGTCCAATTAATTTTATTCTCTAATAGTCATCCTACCTTTCGAAGCCGTACTTGTCGAACGGCATGAGCCACAACGTATGTGTTTATACCATTAAATATATTCGCTTATACCTGATCCGGGAAGAACTGAAAAGCCGCAAGTTATTTCACGCCCTGCAGGCGGTGGGCCTGAATGATTGTGACTTCCAGCCCCACCTGGATAGCCTCATCCTGCACAGCGTGGGCCTGGACGATGGCTCAGACGAAACCTTTAACCGGTACACCGATATCATGGACAAACGCTCCCTGAAAATCAGCATGGATTTTAACCAGGTTATGAAACAAGCCCTGAAGGTGTACCTGGAATTGAAGCAAATGAAAAGGGAACTGCGCACCCGGGAAGCAAAATCGGGCGCCTAAACCATCCACCCAAAACCCCTGTTCCACCCGGTACTCAACCCCGGTTCAAGGTAGGATAACCCGTAGATAACCCGTAGATAACCCGTATATAACCCGTAGATAAGCTGTATTTATACAGAGACGGGTTATCTACGGCTAATCCTGGGCTTATCTACGGCTAAACCTGGCCTTTACCGCACGTAATGCCCAAAGCGGCCTCGTACCTTGACCTTCCCCGCAGCATGTGGTTTTTTTGCTCCGGGGCAGATTCCCGGTGGTGGCTATTGCACTTATGAGTATTTCAGGATGTCGTTCAACGTTTTGATGGCCAATGTAAGTTCGGCTGCTTCGATGTGGCCCAATCGCTTTATAAGCCGGTCTTTTGATATGGAACGAATATGAAAAATGAGCATCTCCGATTCGGCTTTTAACCCATTATGGGCCGATGGTAATAAAACAGGATTGCCTATATACCGCTTGACCTTACTGGTAAGCGGAACTACAATTACAATGGGAAGAAATCGATTCAACAAATTACCGCTCAGGATAACCACGGGACGGAGGCCCGCCTGTTCGCTTCCCTTTACCGGATTTAAGTCAGCCTACCAGACTTCGCCCTGGATCACGCTTCGAGTTGTTTCAGGTATTCGGCCATTCCCTCTTCTGCTACCGTCAGGATATCGTCATCCTGTGCAGCCGCCTTATAGGATTTAATATATTCAGCCTTGTCGAGATGTTCCAGGTACAGCCGCAGGGCTATCTCCAATAGTCTGTTTTTAGGCAGCTCCATTGCCGTGGCTTTCTCAGATAATCGTTGAAGCAAATCATCAGGAAGTGTGCTGGTGAAGGTGGCCATTGTTTAATGAATATGTATAGATTACAAATGTAAATTGATATTTAATTTCTACAAAACTCTAAAAGCTACCGGT
>CAZOYJ010000061.1:0-17538 GCA_964583905.1 uncultured Roseivirgaceae bacterium | reverse complement strand
CCTGGATAGAGGCAAAAGCCAGTACCGCTGCTTTGCGATACCCGGCATTGCTGCTATGTAAGAATGAATATAAACTATCGGAGAGTCTGCGGTCCTGAAAATCCGCGATGCATACAAAAACCTCATCCGAAAATCTGTTAGGACCTGAAGTGTTGCACGAAACAACAATGGCCAGAAAAATTAAATTAAGAGTAAACCGGCTAACAACCGCTGCATTAATAGGCCGGCAACTTCTCAGCTTCTCTGGCAACTTCATCGAAATCTATTTTAGCCCCCTTGATGGAATACAATAAAAGTCTTACTTCCTTTACGTGAACCCGCCCGTCAACTTCCGACATTTTGTAGAGGATAATAAAGGCCCTCATCTTCTCCTCGTCCGTACATTGATTGATATGATCAATGGCCTGTTCGTAAATCTCAGATTGTTTCCTGGTTTGGATGTCTGTTTCAAAGCGGTTGAACAACTCATCCGGTATCAGCTCCCGGTTTTTAATTCTTTTTAAGGCTTGTAATTCGTTATCATCAATGTGACCATCGGAACTTATTAGCAGGTGGGCCAGGTACAACAGTCCGAGTTGGTAATTTTCTGCCATAGAAATTTCTTTGCTGCTAAAGATAATGCAAATAACCGTTGAATGGTTAAGAGAACACCTGAAAGACGAATAAGGCAGAGAGGTAGGCGAGTGCAGTCATGTAAGATAATTGGATAATTGGCCACTTCCATCCTTTGGTTTCGCGATAAACCACGGCAAGCGTACTCATACACTGCATGGCGAACGTATAAAACACGAGTAGGGAAAATCCCACAGCTGGCGTATATCTCGGCCCACCGGTTTCCGGATTAATCTCTGCGCGCATTCGGCTTTTTATGGTGGTTTGATCCTCTGTGCTACCAATGCTGTAAATGGTAGCCATGGTTCCTACAAACACTTCGCGGGCAGCAAACGAGGTTACCAGCGCAATGCCTATTTTCCAATCATACCCCAACGGTCGGATAACCGGCTCAAGTCCCTTGCCTAAAATACCGGCATAAGAGTTTTCAAGTTTAAAGGCGGCAATGCGCCCCTCGCGCAATTCTTCCGTCAGGTTTTCGCTTCCCGGTTCACTCCGTACATAATCTTCGGCTCGCTCAAGTTTATCGCCAGGTCCGTAGCTGGCCAGCACCCACAAGATAACCGCTATGGCCAGAATTATTTTGCCGGCCTCCAATACAAACGCCTTTGTTTTTTCAATAATGGTTAGCCCCACGTTGCTCCACTTCGGCATACGATAGGTAGGCAATTCCATAATCAGGTAACTTCTTTCGTTTACACGGATCAGGAATTTAATAACGATTGCCGAGATGAGTGCTGCTGTAACGCCCAGCAAATAAAGCCCCATCAACACCAGTCCTTGCAGATTAAAAAATCCAAGTACCATGTGCTCCGGAACGATTAGGGCGATTAAAATCGTAAACACCGGCAACCGTGCCGAACAACTCATTAAGGGTGTTACAAGGATGGTAATGGTTCGCTCTTTCCAATTATCAATGGTGCGTGTTGCCATTATAGCCGGAATGGCACAGGCAACGCCCGACATTAGCGGCACCACACTTTTACCATTCAAACCGAACTTGCGCATAATCTTATCCATCAGAAATACGACACGCGCCATATATCCGGTTTCTTCCAGTATAGCAATGAAGGCAAACAGAATGGCGATTTGCGGGATAAAGATGACAATGCCTCCAATACCGGGAACGATGCCCTCGGCCAACATGCTGGTTAGCGGTCCTTCCGGAAAGACTTCGTTGACAAAATTACTGAGGTGGGCAAACATCCCATCGATCCAATCCATCGGCACGGTTGCCCAGGCAAAAATGGCCTGGAAAATCAGGAAGAGGACAAGGGTGAAAATGGTATAGCCCCAAACCCGGTGTGTTAAGAGTTTATCAATTCGGGTTGATTTACTTTCGGTATGGGCATCAGCCGCCCGAAGCGTAACGGTATCCAGCAGCTCTTGTATAAAGCTATATCGCTGTACGGTTTCTGCGCCATGAAATTTTCCGGGGAAAAATTTATGTTTCTCCTTTAGGCTATTGATAAACCGTTGCTCTTCCGGTTTAAGAAAACTTAAGGCCTGTGGTTGTTGTAAGAATTGATAAGCTTCATAATCGTTGTCTACACCCAGTTTCTCGCGTAATTCCTTTACACCTTCTTTGGCTTCTTCAAACAACGAAAAAATTGTTTTGGATGGCTGCTCCCTGTGTTTCAGGATTGTTTCTTTCAACAGATCAACACCCATGCCGGTGCGGGCGTTAACCGGAACTACCGGTATACCCAATTCTTCAGCAAGCAAACGCAGGTTGTAATTTATGCCGGCCCGGGTTACCAGGTCCATCATGTTCAAGGCAAGAATAGTCGGCAGACCGAGATCAATGATTTGCGTTACCAACAGCAAACTTCTTTTCAGGTTGGTGGCATCTACTGTAACAACAATAACATCCGGACAGTCGGGCGATTTGTGATGTAAAAGAATTTCTGAAACGATTTGTTCGTCCAAACTTCTTGGATAAACACTGTAGATACCCGGCAGGTCAATGATCTCGGCTGTAGTTTTATCGGGCATTTTTGAAAACCCGATTCGTTTCTCAACCGTTACGCCTGGAAAATTTCCGGTTTTTTGATTGAGGCCGGTCAGGCAGTTGAATAGGGATGACTTGCCCGAATTAGGATTACCGACTAATGCAACTTTTAACTTACCAGATCCGTGCATCAATTAAGGATTGAAATCGTAGCGGCCTCTTCCAACCGCAGCGAAAGTTCGTAGCCTGAAACACTGATACAGATGGGATCTCCTAACGGGGCGCTAAAATTGAACCGCACGGTGGCTCCCGGCAAACACCCCATTTCCATTAACTTTACCGATACCAGATCATCCGATAGATCCGAAATGATGGCCACCTCGCCCGGCCTCATTTGAGCCACATTTCGCCTGATTTCCAATATTTCTTATTTAGATTAATTTTAAACAAAGATATAGGCTGTTGGTTTGGTTTGCAATGATTGTTATCAGGTTAATTAGTTTTGAGGCGTGAAAAAGAAAAAGGATAAAAGCACCGGCAAGAAAATCCAAAAACCTGTTGGAGAAAAAAAAGTGTCAACACCGGAGCGGTTTGATTATGGTGGAATACCCGCGCGTGACTTGAAGAAAAATCTGGGTTGTGGTTAATCACTGGACTTACGCACGAATAAACCGATTAAGTTTAGACTTTGTGTAATATTAGTGCCTGCCTTGCCGATAGGCAGGTTTTGGTGCTTTTGTGGCCAAAATTTCAAGGACACGAATTGCCATAAGTCTCAAAAACAAAAAAATCCACAAAAAGTGCGTAAGACCAGTTAATCAATCGGGCGTGACTTTTTTGACTCCAGCAATAAATTCCGCACTCCGCGATTACGAAAATCGAACGAAGTACCTAATCGTTCCCCAAAATTGTTTCTGGTTAAGGGCAGTTTAAATCTTCCGGGCGAAGCCGAAATTTGTGCCAACGCTGCACTTAATAAAGGTTCTTCCGGATCACCCAAGGGTAAGAGATAAATGCCTTCGTCTACGGTTAGCTCAGGAATGAAACCATTTCCATATGCAGATTGATTGCTGCTGTTTAACGACCTAAATACAGTCGGCAACATGATCCATCGGTTTTGAGGTTTATTCTCTTCATAAATGGGAAAGGAGCCGACATTTTTTCCTACGGTGGGTTCACCAATCAGGGTAACATTCATAAACGGGCGCAAGCCATTAATCACCAATTCGCTGGCCGATGCAGTACGAGAGCCGGTAAGAATGTACAGGTTCCCGGATAAACTGTTGCCAATGTTGTCGGCTTTGAATTGAAACTTTTGTACAAGATCGGCCTCTTTAAGTCCGAAGTAATTCACAACCTTCTGATTATACTCCCGCCTCGTAAAAATCTTGGTAGCATCAATATTCTTACCGATCAAACTGGCCAGGTTTACCGAAGCGCTTACAAAACCTCCGCCATTGTACCGCAGGTCAAGAATTAAATCAGTTATTCCCTGTGCCTTGAAATCGGCTATGATCTGATCCATTTGATTGTTGTATTGCTCTCCTTCTCCAATGCCCGGTGCGAAGAAATTATACACAAAGTATCCGGCTAATGCATTGTCGTCCAGAGCATAGGTGGCTGAATAGAAATTTGGATTCTCTTCATAGGCAACTGCACTTAAAGAAAGCGTTGTTGGCGTTCCTAATGATCCATCGCTGCTACTGGTCACCGTCATGGGTCGGTAGGTGATGGTGTGGTCTCCTCCGGTTTGTGCAGTCAGGGTGCGGTAATTATCAAGCGTAAGCTGCTGGCTGTTAATGTGCGTAATGATATCGCCTCGCTTTAGCGCTGTGGCTGAAGCCGGAGAAGCCGACTTAATGTACAGTACCTGGGCAATAACATTTGAATTGCTTTCGGATTCCCGATACAGAGTAAATTCATAACCAGCCTCTTTGCTAACACCCTCCAGTGCACTGAGTATCGCTTCGTAATCATCATAAATTTGTGAGAAGCGATCTTCCGTTACTTTTAATGACTCAAAAAACAAATCGGGCGATTTATTTTTGTTTGGTTTCGAAGGTAGTTGCGTATTCCAATAATACCAGAAATCCATATTGTCATAAATCCAGCTATTAACATAGTCGAATTCCGGAGCTGGCTCATTCCTTTTGTCGCACCCCATAAAGAAGCTGGCGCCAAGAAGTGCAGCTAAGGAAAAAAATAATCGCGGTAGCCTGATGTATAGGTTCATTAGTTAATACAGCTTACGTTAAAAGATTATACAACACTTGAAAACGATTTACAAAAGTGATCAAATTCCCTCTGCCACAAAAATTCGTTTAACACGTTCGCTGGTATTGGTCAGAATTTCATATGGAATTGTATTTATTTTTGATGCGACCTCCTGTATGGGCAGGTCGGCACCAAATATGATAACTTCATCTCCTTCATCAGCTTCAATTCCGGTCATGTCAATCATGGTCATGTCCATACAAACATTACCAACAACTTTTGCACGGGTTCTGTTCACCACCACTTCACCAATTCCATTGCTGAAGGCGCGGCTGTACCCATCGGCATAGCCAATGGCAATGGTTGCGAGTTTCATGGCTTTCGTGGCTGTGCCTTTTCGTCCGTAGCCAATTGTTTCTCCCTGCTTGACATGCCTGATCTGAGAAATAATTGTTTTCAGGGTGGCCACAGGTCTCAGCAGCGATTCGGTTGTGGTAGGATCAACCCCGTAAAGTCCAATGCCCAGGCGAACCATATCCAACTCGAACTCCGGTAAACGCAGGATACCCGGAGTGTTTAACAAATGAAGCAACGGACTTATGGACAGCGCCTGTGACAACCGATTGGCCAGTTTTAAAAACCGTTGTGCCTGAACTTTTGAGAACTCATCATGAACCGGTTCATCTGCTCCGGCCAGGTGGCTGAATACAGATGCTACATTCAGGTTAGGATTTACTTTCAACACATCGATCAATGCCTCCAAATCTGTTTCTTCAAACCCAAGCCGGTGCATTCCGGTATCAAATTTCAAGTGAATGGTTAACGGCCGTCCGTTCAAGAACGAAATTAATTCATGCAACAAGTTGAAGCTATAGATTTCTGGCTCCAGGTTGTTTGCGAGCATGGCCGGAAAAACGTCTGCTGTTGGATTCATTACCATGATGGGAATGGCAATATTGTTGCGCCTTAGTTCAACGCCTTCATCGGCATAGGCAACCCCCAGGTAGTTTACCTGGTGATATTGCAACAGGTTGGCAATCTCAACGCCCCCGCTGCCATAGGCAAATGCCTTTACCATCACCATCAGTTTGGTGCGACTGCTTAATTTCGATCGGATTAAATTCAGGTTATGCACCAACGCCCCCAGGTTAACTTCCATAACCGTGCCGTGTACTTTTTTTTGAAGCAGATTCACAATTTTTTCAAACGCAAATATTCGGGCGCCTTTTACCAAAACAATTTCGTTCTGGAACGTTTCGCTGTCGTGCGCTTTCAGAAATTCTTCGGTTGAGGAATAAAATCTGGCGGGCACTGTAAAGTAGTCTTGATGCGATGAAAGCACAGGGCCAATGCCAATAAAACGCGAAAGGTTGCTGCTATTAACCTGATCGGCAATGGCTATTACCAAATGCTCATGGGTTAACCCCGACTGCAGGATGTCGGAAAGAATTAAAGTTCTTACCTTCTTCTGGTGCTGATGGTTCAGGAAATCCAAACTAATGCGTAACCCCCCCAGGTCGTTATTGTAGGTGTCATCGATAATGTAGCAATGGTTGATTCCTGCTTTTAATTCCAGGCGCATGGGCACTGCCCTTAAATGGTTTACCCGCTCCTGGATTATGGCCGGTTGATAACCCATGCTTAGCATAACGGCCACACAGTGCAGTACATTTTCAACCGATGCCGCATCGGTAAACGGAAGTGTCAGGTTAAAATCAATCTCCTTCCATACGATCCGACAATTTTTCTGATGAACTGAAACCAGGATGTCGGCTTGGGCGCGGCCCCATGAAAGTGCGGGCAAACCAAAAGATTGAATGGCATCATGAATTACTTCATGATCACGGCAATAAATTAATTGCGTAACCTCGGTAAATAACTTTAGCTTTTCCCTGATCTTTTCATCGACTCGTTTAAAGTTCTCATCGTGTGCCGTGCCCAGATTGGTGAAGATGCCCCACGTTGGCTGCATAACCCGCTGCAGTTTATCCATCTCGTTAACTGTAGAAAGGCCGGCCTCAAAAATTCCAAGCTGATGGTGGGCTTGGATTTGCCAAACGGAAAGCGGCACACCAATTTGTGAATTATAACTTCCTGGATTTTTAATCACATTATACTCCGGACTAAGCAGTTGGAAGAGCCATTCTTTAATGATAGTTTTTCCATTACTGCCCGTAATACCAATTACCGGAATGGAAAATTGCTGCCGGTGATAAGCAACAATATCCTGCAGCGCTTGGATCGATGATTCAACCAGCAGGGCATTCGCTTCCGGAAATTTCTCCCAAGACAGTTCTTTTTCAACAATGAATTGCCTTACACCTAATTCGTACAAGGCTTGAATATATTCATGTCCGTCATGGCGTTCGCCTCCAATGGCGAAGAAAGTTGAACCCTCATGAATAACAGGCTTTCGGCTGTCGTTCAGTAATACCGTTATGGGTCGTTCCGTAGCAAAAGCAACCACCTTGCCTCGGGTAATGGATTTAAGCAACGAAAAAATCATGGTTAAAATAGCCGCGCTCCGTTTGGCACTTTTCGATCAATGGAACTCAGCACCACCCGGTTCTCCGCATCAGGAAATCCGGTAACCAGAACCTCCGACATAAACCCGCCAATTTGCTTGGGCGGAAAATTAACTACACAAATCACCTGTCGGCCTATCAGTTCGTCCGCTGTATAAAGCTCGGTAATTTGAGCACTGGACTTTTTTACCCCGATTTCTTCCCCAAGGTTAACCCACAACTTCAGGGCAGGTTTACGCGCATTGGGTAATGGTTCGGCTTGAATTATAGTGCCCGCCCGTAAGTCTACTTTCTTAAATTCGTCCCAGTTTATGGTCATAAAAACATAAAATTAGACTCAAATAATGGTTTTTGTCTATCCGAAAGTACAATTTGTCTAATACACGTGGTGGCTGCAAAATGAAATTTTTACCTTTCGCTTAACAAGAATCAAAAATTTCGCGTTACTTGTACATCCCCGTATGAAAAACCGATTCAATTTTTCCGTTTTCCTGATGATTTTAGCCTTCCTGGCTTTTGGGTCGGCCATAGCCCAGGATGACCGTTTACCTATTCCTGACCTTGACACCGGTATCAAAGAAACAACTTACCCGGAAGTTTATCCTGAAGGTGAGAATAAAATAGTGCGTCCGGTTACGGTTAATCGCGACAGTATTCAACTAAAACCGATTGTCCACCCTCGGAAAGACAAAGAAAATGCTTCGGTACTGTCGTTTAATTTTCTTTATTACCTGATTGAGCGCTATAAGCTCTCCGACATAGTCGATTAATTTCAATCGCTGATTCCCTTAAAATTTTAGTTTTTTAATGACCTTTATTGCTTTACATTTGCAACGTTGTTGCATATGAGATTCCGCTTTGCATTCGTGGTTTTCCTGACGTTAGGGGTGAATATTTTTGCCATTGGTCAAGAAACGTGCACCCTGGCCTTATCCGGAAAACTTAAGGATCGGGAAGGACACGTTGTACCCGGAGCAACCATAACAGTAGGTAGCGTAACACAAGTCGCTGATAAAAGAGGCGAATTTTTATTCCCATCCTTTTGCCCGGGAACATACACTCTCATGGTTCGTTTTATTGGCCTTCAGGATTATTCTGTTGAGGTTAACTTGAGGGAAAACCTGAATTTGGAGATTACCCTTGAGCCCCTGGTTACTGAACTGGAAAGTATTGAGATTATGGGGCAACCGTCACCCTCCGGATTAACGAACACAACATTAAATCTGGCTCAATCTGATCTGGATAAACTGAAAGGAAAATCATTGGGTGAAAGCTTGAAATCGCTCCCCGGGATAAGCGCCTTGCAGGCGGGGCCATCTATTTTTAAACCGGTTATTCACGGATTACACAGCCAACGTATCTTAATTCTAAATAACGGTATTCGGCAGGAAGGCCAGCAGTGGGGGATAGAACATGCCCCTGAAATTGATCCCTTTATAGCTTCCGAAATTACGGTAGTTAAAGGCGCTGAGGCCGTTCGGTTCGGTGCCGATGCCATTGGTGGGGTCATTATTATCAATACACCTTCCATCCACCAGGCTGAGAAGTTTGGTGGTGAAATAAACATGGGTTACATGACCAATAACCGGATGGGTATTTTATCTGCGGTGCTGGAGGGAGGTTTCCCTACAAACGATTACTGGCACTGGCGAATTCAAGGAACCGCTAAAAAAGGTGGCGACTTTTCATCACCGGGTTATGTGCTCTCCAACACCGGAATGGAAGAATTGAATTTCTCCGGTGCACTTGGTTATGAACGAGAAGGGAAAACACTTGAAGTATACGCCAGCAGTTTCAATGCCGAAATCGGAATTTTACGGGCAGCCCACACCGGAAACCTCGATGATCTGGAGGAATCCATTCGCAGCGGCACCCCTTGGTATACCGCTCCCTTTACTTATCGAATTGCCAATCCCAAACAAGAGATCAATCACCACCTGTTAAAAGTAAGGGCCGGTAAAAACATTGCCGGATTGGGTAAAATAAACCTGTTGTATGGAGGACAAATCAATCAGCGAAAAGAATTTGATATCCGAAGAGCCGGTCGCAGCGATAGACCCGCCATGTTGATGCGCTTGTTCTCCAATGTATTGGATATTTCTCTGGATCATGATCATTCCAGGCACTCCGGAAGTTTAGGCCTTAACGTTACGTACAAGCATAATTACAACGATACACGCGAGACTGGTATTCGACCGCTCATTCCCGATTACCGACAGTTCTCTACCGGGCTGTTTTTTATTGAAAAGATTCGTAAGAAAAACTGGCTGTGGGAAGCAGGCGCCCGGTATGATTATCAATTTCTGAGGGCGCTCACATTCACCAGCACCAATGACCTGATAAAACCCGAATTTAATTTTCACTATATGTCGGGTTCGTTGGGGGCCACCTATTACAGTCACCTTGGTATTTCATCCCGACCTCCACACGTAAGTGAATTGTACAGTGAAGGCCTGCATCACGGAACTGCTGCCATTGAAGAAGGATTAATGCGCATTCAGGGCGAAGTGCTCACCGATCAGGCTTTAATCAAGAATGAACGATCTGTAAAATGGATTAACACCTTGCAAGCCGGAAGTGAAAAATTCTCGATCGACTTATCGGTATACGCCAACTCCATTGCCAATTACGTTTACTTACGGCCTATAGAAACACGGCTCACCATTCGTGGGTATTTTCCGGTATGGCATTTTGAGCAAACCCAGGCTCTGTTAACGGGAGCCGATGTGCTGCTTAATTGGTCTGTAGCTAGGCATATTCAATACAGCGGAAAAATTGCTTATCTCCACGCCCGCGATGTATCCCGCAATGACCGGCTGATTTTTATCCCGCCCGCCAATATGGAGCACAGTCTACAGTATCAAAATACGATTGGCCGACTCGAAAACTTTTTTGTAAAGGTAAGTGTGCCTACAGTGTTTCGGCAGAGCCGGGCGCCACGAACCGTATATCCATCTGAAATTCCTGATTACCACGGTGAGGCCGTGTACGACCTCGCCCCTCCTCCACCAGCGTATACCTTGCTTACTATTGAAACCGGCTTTCAGCTTCCGCTCAAAGACCACCAGCTTTTAATTAGTGTTGCCGGAGAAAATCTCACCAATACACCTTACCGAAATTACATGAACAGGCTACGCTACTTTGCCGATGATGTGGGCAGAAATTTTATTGTTCGATTAAAGTATACTTTCCATGCGCATGATTAAAACGATGTATTACCCAAAACCAATTAGTACAATGATGAACTTGAATTTAGCATTACGCAGTCTTATGAATTTTTTTATTGGTGTTTTTCTTGTTGCAACCATGTTGCTGATGGGGTGTGGTGACGACCCCGAGCCGGCTAATGAAGAGGAACTGATTACAACCCTCACCGTAACGTTAACGCCTGACGAGGGAACGCCCGTTACGCTAACGTTCAAGGATTTAGACGGAGACGGACCGGGCGCCCCGGTGTTCACGTATTCGCCCAGCACAGGTGGCGGAGATCCGGCTGCTTTGCTTGAAGCTGACAAAGTTTACCAGGCCACAATAGAATTACTCAACGAAGCCGAAAATCCAGTTGAAAACGTTACGGAAGAAATTGAAGAAGAAGCCGATGAGCATTTGTTTTGCTTTGAAAAAAGCGGATTAACAAATCTAAGCATTGTTTATGATGACACCGAAGCAGATTATTTAACCGGGGGATCTTCAAAAAAGGTCGGTTTAAGAACTACTTGGACAACAGGCGCAGCCGAAACAGGTACTGTAAAAATTTACCTACGTCACCAACCCGGAACAAAAACAGGCGATTGCCCGGGAAGTGGTGAAACGGATATTGAAGTTACCTTTAAGATTGCCATCCAGTAACAACTTACTAAAATGAAAAAGGCCCGGTCAAAGGGCCTTTTTCATTTCATCCTTTTACAAAAAATTGTTCTAAATCTTTGAGTTTTAAAATTCCCTCATAATACGCTTTACCAAATATAACTGCGTAGATTCCCATTTCATTCAGGCGTTTGATATCATCCACCCCCCTGATGCCGCCACTGGCCAATACATTCAACTCGGGAAAGCGATCGCGAATGGATTGATAAAAATCAAAGTTCGGGCCTTCCAACACACCATCTCTGGAAACATCCGTTGACTTTACATATTTCAATCCACGGGAGTGAAAAAATTCCAGGTGTTCAAATAAGGTTAGTTCCGATTTGCGTTGCCATCCCCTGAACAAAAGCTGCATGGAGGTTACATCGGTAACATCGGCACCGAGGGTTATCTTCTCGCGGCCAAACGAGACAAGCCAGGAAGCAAATAACTCCGGATTGGTAACGGCAATACTGGAAGCCGTTACAAACGATGCCCCGGATTCGTAAGCCTTACTAATGTCGCCATCCGTTGAAATACCACCGGTAAAATCTATCTTCATGTCGGTATAACCTGAGATTTGTTCAATAATGTGGTAGTTAACAGGGGAGCCTCGCTCCGCACCATCCAAATCCACAAGATGCACGGCTTCAATACCATGATCAGCAAACCGCTTAGCCAGGTCCAGAGGATTTTCATCATACGCTTTCTCACTGGTGGGATCACCCTTGCGCATTTTGACTACTCGACCTTTTCGAATGGCTATAGACGGTATTACCTGTATCATTCCCTTAATATAAGGTGGCTAAATTATTACAATGCAAGCAAGCAAACAAACCATCAATTTGCAGGATTTAAAACCAACTGCATCTGGCCGGGCATTTGCATAATATTTCTCTAAATTTAAAGTAAATGAATCCTTCTGAACAGAATCGTTTCTTGTACACTAAACCGTAATGGCCATGAACGTAACACCTCTTCTTATCGCTGGATTACTGTGTGCCCAATCGATTGTTCTCCTGGCACAAGCGCCTGTACGAAAACTCCCCCAGATCATTAACCGGCCAACGGTAAATGTATCCGCACCCTTCATCAGCCTGGATGGAAACACCCTATTGTTTACCTCCGATTATGCTGAAGACAATGAACCCACAATTTTTTATGCGCAGCGTGATCGAACAAACTGGGGTGAACCAAAAGCATTACCCAGGCATATAAACAACAAATTGAATTTCAGAGGAGGGTATTCGCTTAGCGCGGATGGAAAAACCATTTACATCACCTCTATTAAATCGGGTGGTGTTGGCGGTTACGACATCTGGCATGGAAGCTTAAAAGGAGCTTCGTGGGGAGACCTTGAAAATATGTTCCTGCCGATTAATTCAAAAGAACACGAGGGTTGCCCAACGTTTACCTCAGATGGGGCAACAATGTATTTTATGCGGTGTGAGAAAATGACGCAACAAAAAGCAGAAGGTTGTAAGATTATGGTTACCCGAAAAGCGCCAAACGGAAAATGGGAAGAGCCGGTGGAACTGCCGGCCAATGTTAACACGGGTAATTCGCAAACCCCGCGTATTTCAAGCGATGGCCAAATTTTAATCTTTGCTTCCAATGCAATTCAACCAAACCGTGGGGGTATGGATTTGTATGTAAGTCGGCTTGAAAACTCAGGTTGGAGCGATCCGGTGTCACTCGAATTTATCAACACCGAAAAAGATGATCAATTTGTAAGTTCCATTGCCAACGGCCGATACTTGCTGAAAGACGCTCCCGGCAAATTTGCAACGGAAATCCTGGAGTACCTCATGCCCGCAGAATTCCGGCCCAAAGCAGTAATGAAACTTGAGGGCATAGTATTAAATGCCAATCAAACGCCTGCTTCGGCTTACATTTCCGTAACCGATTTGTCAACGAACACGCGGGTATTTTCCGGTCGACCGGATAAAAACGGAAACTATTTTTTGTACCTCACGGAAGGAGCCCGTTACGAACTCTCTGTTGATCCGGAAGAAAGTCACTTTACCTACTTTTCCAAAACCATAGACATGACCGGGCCCGACAATCTGCTCATCCAGAAACATGACGTAGTGTTGCGTCCGATTGAATCCGGTGATGAACTCGACCTGGAGGGCATTCAGTTCAAACCCTACAGCGCTGAGTTGGAAGATTCCGATTTTGAACTCAGGCGGTTGTACCGGTTAATCCGCGCAACCCCTCAATTTAATTATGAACTACACGTGCTGTTGTCTGGATACCTGGAAGATGCGCACCCGGTAAATCCGGATCTTACCGAAATCGCTATTGACTCAGTCCTACTTCAGGTAGATGAAGTGGACTCGCTCGGTCAACCACATTTACGCGATAGTATTGTGGTTACCCGGGTTTTCCACAACAACCGGACGGAAAAACAAGCGCGTGAAATCCTGGAAAGATTAGTAATGCTGGGAATTGATCGAAACCGGTTATCCTATTTTGTAAACGCCCGGCAAGAATTCGTTCCGCAAAATCGCGGTGTAAAAGTGCGATTAGTCGTTAGAAAAAATTAGACTTTAATAATCTAGCACTGGCGTTCTATTGCTCATAACTAAAGGGAACCACAACAATGGTTCGATCCCACAATAAAACCATCTCAGCCTCATCATCAACCTTACCAAACCGGATGGTAAACTGTTCAAACTCCCGGTTCTGAACGGTAGCATGAGCCATAACTATAATGACATCCTGCTCAGGATTTCGGTTTGCTTCGCCATTACTGTCAATGCCCCATTGACCGGTTTCCTGGTTAAAAATTATGGTCCATGCGGTAGAATCAGGAATGGTCCACAGGCTATACTTTCCTGGCAAGAGCTTTTTTCCTTCAAAGCTTAATGGCTTATTGGTTTCGAAAACGGTTGCCTCATTGGCACCGGTTCGCCATACTTCGCCATAGGCCACAAGCGCTCCGAAAATTTCGCGATCCTTCTTGTACGGCCGGTTGTAATACACTGAAATTTTAAGATCGTTATGGTTAAAAGTGGCCACTTCCTCCGGGCTAAACGATTTCGTTTGATTGTACCGGATAACACCCACCACGGCCACCAATACTACAATGAACACTACGCCAATGGCGGAAAAAATCAAAAACCGTTTCATATTAAAATCATCAATTACACTGTAAGGCGAGAGTCGGCACCAAAACTGGTAAAGAATTTCAATTCTTTCTACTAAAATTACGCAGTTAGGGTTTATTTTTACCCACCGATTAAATTATACCCGATATGGATGCTTCATGGACTCCCTTCTACGTAGTTATTGCCCTGTTTGTTTTAGCGATTATTTCACCGTGGATATTCCCCAATAAAATGGTGAGCGACAATAAGCACGACAATAAGCACTAATTCAATTTACACCTCATGAATGTTTGTGTTTTCTGTGGGTCCAGCACAGGAAAAAACACGTCTTATGCAGATACCGCCAGAGAACTCGGAGTACTCCTTGCTCACCAGGGGCACGCCTTGATTTACGGAGGGGGCAACATTGGCTTGATGGGGATTCTGGCCGATTCCGTGTTGGAAAAAGGCGGGAAAGTAATCGGGGTAATTCCCGATTTTTTAATGAAAAAGGAGGTAGGCCACACAGGCTTAACCCAACTCGAAATCGTTTCCAGCATGCATGAACGCAAGAGGCGAATGGCCGACCTGGCGGATGCTTTCCTGGTTATTCCCGGAGGTTGGGGAACATTGGATGAAACGGCTGAAATTCTTACCTGGAAACAACTGGGCCTAATTCATCAGCCCCTTGGATTATTAAACAGCAATGGCTTCTTTAATAATTTGTTGGCCCAGATGGAATGTATGGTGGAGGAGGGGTTTCTGCAATCCGAAAACCTGAAACTTATTAAAGTTGGCCATTCGCCCGAATCCATCCTTCAATTGTTAAGGTCCTGAATAATTGCTTGCCTTCCGGTAAAATTCTTAACTTTCCTGTGGGGGGTCTGCATCATGATCAGAGTAATTGGAATCGTATTGTTTCTTCTTTCAGGAAATCTTTTTGCCCAACAACATAATCTGGGATTTAAAATTGCCGATGGCAAAAGCAAAGTTCAGATTCCCATTGAAATTCACAACAACCTGGTGGTGGTCCGGGTTTTGCTCAACGATGCGCTTCCCTTAAAGTTTATTGTTGATACAGGCGTTCGTACGGCCATCCTTACCCAAAAATCTTTCTCCGACATTTTACAACTTAAGTACAGTCGTAAGTATACCATTGCCGGGCCGGGTGGTGAAAAGCTTATCGATGCCTATGTAACCAATAACGTCTCTCTTTCCATTCCTGGAGTAACCGGAAGAGGACATTCACTTTTGGTTCTGGAAGAAGATTACCTGGAGTTAAGGAACTACCTGGGTACCGATGTACACGGCATTTTAGGATACGAACTATTCAGCCGGTTTATCATTAAAATCGATTACCAGCGCAAAGTCATGACCTTGATGTTGCCCGATAAATTTAAACCCCGGAAAAACTATGACGTAATTCCGGTACGCATTCAGGACACAAAACCATATATACTGGTCCCCATCAGTATCAATACCGATCACACTTTAAATGCAAAACTTTTGGTAGATACAGGCGCCAGCCACGGATTAATGCTTGATCCGGAGTCGGATAGCCGCATTCACCTGCCCAAAAATCACATCAATAGTATTATCGGCAGAGGATTGGGAGGCCCCATTACCGGTAAAACCGGACGAATTCAATCCATTGAATTGGGCAATTATGTAATTCAAAAGCCACTCGTAAATTTTCCGGATTCTGGAAGTTACATCACCGACTCTTTAAAATATGCTCAATTCGACCGTAACGGAACCTTGGGTGGTGAAATATTAAGCCGGTTCATCGTAATTTTTAATTTCCCCCACGAGAAAATATACATCAAGAAAAATAGTGAGTTTAAGAAACAATTTTACTTCAGTCTGAGTGGCTTGAACATTCGCGCCCGCGGGTCAATGTTAAACGTGTTTGAAGTAAATGATGTCCGCGAAGGTTCATCTGCCGCAAAGGCAGGTGTACAAAAAGGAGACCTGATTGTTGGGATAAACGGAGTGTCTGTAATGGATCTGCAACTGAATCAAATCAATGGCATGCTCAATTCTAAACCCGGAAAGCGGATTCGGTTAACCGTTAAGCGCGAAGGAATTACTAAAATTATAGACTTTAAGCTGGAAGACCAGATTTAATTTAATGCAACAAGTTTATCAGCTGGCCTTTCCTTTTCTTATAAGCCTTTATGATGTATTGCCGCGTATGTTTAAATCTGAGGGTATTTAAGAGCGTTCTGTAAAGCGCTTCCGAGGTAAGGTCTTGCTTCAACACGTAATCGGATATATGATTGGTGACAACCGAACCGGTATAATTGGAATTTTTCAATACGGTAATAGGTACATTACGCGTTTTAGGGCTGGACGAAAGTCGGTTAACGGTTTGACTTAACTCTTTCAAGCCAATGTTGTCATCGATCAGAATGAAATTCGGCTTGAAGTTTAACAACCGCTCCCAAAGACTGGTCAGGTCAAATGCAATTTCTGTTGTTACAAATCGGGTTGGAAATTTCCTTACGGTTTCCAGCGTCTTGCTTAACTCAATCGGGTTGTTCCCTACAAGCAGGATGTTTAACGATTCGCGGTGCGGATGGGGTCTGTTTTGATTTATCATATTACCAACTGATAAAACTTACAATAATAAATTAAACACTTAGTAAGTATAAAAGGTTACATGTTCAATGAAGATTTGGGATTATGGGCTTATCTTTTAACCTTACTAATGTTCACCTATAGTAAAAAAAGCGCTTGCAAAACGTGGTTATCATTGGCGGAGGGCTGGCTGGGTTAATCTCATCCATCCGGCTTGTCCGTGCGGGAATTGCCTGCACGGTGATTGAAAAAAAAGCCTATCCGTTTCACCGGGTTTGTGGAGAATACGTCTCAAACGAAACCCTGCCTTTTTTACATCGGGAAATGCTTTACCCCGCTCACCTCAAGCTTCCTGTTATTAATGAGTTCATGCTCAGTTCCGTAAGCGGAAATTCAAAAAAAATTTCACTCCCCTCCGGTGGATTTGGTATTAGCCGGTTTTCATTTGATTACTTTTTGTTTGAACTGGCCGTAAAATGTGGAGTTAAGGTAATTCAAGGTCAGGAAGTTGAATCCGTAACATTCAGAAAGAATGAAAATATCTTCAACATAGCTACTGCCAATCGGTTAATTACCTGCGATGTAACAGTCGGAGCGTATGGCAAACGTTCGAAATTAGACAACACGCTTGACCGTAGCTTTATGAAAAAGCGATCGCCATATGTGGGCGTTAAATATCACCTCCGCAGTAAGCATCCTGACAATTTGATTGCGTTGC
>CAZOYJ010000060.1:0-17547 GCA_964583905.1 uncultured Roseivirgaceae bacterium | reverse complement strand
TTCCCTTGATCAAACGCCCCGATTACCTGGGCGCCCACAGCGGACAAGTCAGTTTGCCGGGTGGAAAAGCTGAGTTGGGAGAGACCACCATTGAAACCGCCTTACGGGAGGCACAGGAAGAAATTGGGGTAGATCCGGCTAACATCCGGATTATTGGAAAGCTGAGTGAATTTTTCGTCATCCCCAGCAATTACCTGGTAACGCCTGTGGTTGGTGTTGCACACGGAAAGCCAGCGCTAACTCCGGATGCCTATGAGGTGGTAAAGATCCTTCATGGCAGGGTTGACCAGATTTTATCGGATGAGGCCATCAAGGCAACAGAAATTCTTGCTGCCGGTCGTTACCGGTTAAGGGCACCTCATTTTGAGATAGATGGAGAGATTGTTTGGGGCGCTACCGCGATGATGTTGAATGAGTTCAGGTGGGTGTTGCGGGAGATAATTTAGTTTCAGGTTCCAGGTTCGTTGCTAATTTGAACCTGAAACCTGAATTATTTGTCAATCAATTTCCCGTGTTGCCTGTTACTTTACTCGCATACATCTCCAACTTTCCAATCTCCTGGTCAATCATCCATAAACCAACCCCCTCTTCGCCAATCAAATCAAAAATTTCAACGGCACGTCTGGCAATGGTTTCTTCTTCGCGCTGTTCCATTACGTACCACTGGAGAAAATTAAAAGTGGCAAAGTCTTTTATCTGGAAACAGTGATCAACAATGCTGTTAATAGACTTGGTTACTTCAAGTTCATGGTGCAGTACAGTTTCAAAAACTTCACGTAACGACTTGAAGGTATGTTTGATGTCGGTTATTTCTGGCTGACGGGCATGGCCACCGGCTGTATTGACATACCGGATTAACTTCAGCATATGCATGCGCTCTTCATCCGAGTGCTTGTATAAGAAATCAGATGAGGTTTCATAGCCTTTCGTCTCGCACCATGACGCCATGGATAAATAGGCTGCTGCCGATTTGCCTTCCATAACAATCTGCTTATTCAAAAGCTCCTCGGTTTCCTTGGTGAGTGAGCGTGCGGGTGTTACTAGTTGCTGCTTCATAGTATTCTGTGGTTTTTAGAAAGATAAGGCAATAACCCTCAGAAATGTTCGAAATAATGACAAAAATCAAAGATTATTATTTGGATTAATTCTAAACATGCTATACTATTGCGATTATTTATAATAATTCTAAATAACTATGAGGCCAATATTACCCCTCCTCCTGATTTGTGTTCCACTCTTACTATATGGACAAAAGCTGACCATCAAAGGCACCATTTACGATGGAAATGGAGAGCCGGTAGAATATGCCAATGTACAGTTGCAGGGCACCGTTTATGGCGGCTCAACTGATGTTACCGGGAATTTTTTGATCCCCGGAGTTCCTCCAGGAACATATACGTTAACGGTATCACACATTGGCTACCTGGCTTATCAGCAATTGATAACAGCCGGTACCGAGGCCAAGCTCGACATCACCCTGCAACCGGATCAGCGCGTGCTACCTCAGATTTACATTGTAGGAAAACACGATCAGCTGTTTAAGAAAACCCCTGGTTCCATTTCGTATCTCGACAAGGAAGAAATAGCCCGCATCAGACCCATCAGTGGCAACGAAGTATTCAGGCGGATTCCCGGATTAAGTGTAGTGGATGAAGAAGGCGTTGGCTTGCGGGTCAATATCGGAATTCGTGGCCTTGATCCCGATCGGAGCCGCAGTGTGTTGATGCTGGAAGATGGAATTCCCGTAGCCTTGAATCCGTACGGTGAACCTGAAATGTACTACACCCCGGCCATCGACCGGATGAGCGGGGTAGAAGTGCTGAAAGGCAGCGGACAAATTTTATACGGCCCGCAAACGGTGGGCGGTGTAATCAACTACATCACAGCCGACCCGCCCGAACAGGAAGAAATCGGTTTTCGGATGCAAGGCGGCCAAGGCAGTTACCTTAGTGCGCTGGCCAGTTACGGCAATACGTTTAACAAAACGGGTGTGCAGATCAATTACTTACGCAAACAAGCCGATGCAGTTGGCCCCACGAACTTTAAAATCAACGACCTCACCGCAAAACTCAAACTTCCCCTTTCCGATAAATCAACCCTGGGCGTAAAACTGGCAGCCTACAACGAAACGTCCAATTCAACCTACGTGGGCATAACCCAGCGCATGTACGATATAGGCAGCAACGATTATTCCGTGCTGATGCCCAACGATGAACTCCAGGTGAGCCGCTACCTGATGAGTTTTTCGCACCATGTAAAATTAAGTTCCCGCGTAAACCTTCAATCGCAGGTGTTCGGTTACACCACCAACCGCAACTGGCGGAGACAAGATTATGCCTACAACACCTTTACAAACGGAAACCTGAATCCTCCGCCTGCCGACTGGACTGGCGTGGTATGGGGTGATGAGAGTGTTCCGGGCGGAGCCATTTATTTACGCAACCGTACCGGCAACCGCGACCGGCAGTTTGAAGTGGTCGGTTGGGAGCAAAAAATCAATTACAACTTTTCCATCGGATCTCTTTCCAACGAATTGATTGGTGGGTACAGGTTCTTGTATGAGCGCGCGTATGAGCAACGCATCAACGGTACCCATGCAACGGCCCGTTCAGGCGCATTGGTTAGCGATGAAGTTCGAACCGGTAAGGCTATGGCGGTGTACGTACTTGATAAGATTTCCTTGTCGCCCAAACTGGACGTGACACCCGGCTTGCGGGCTGAATTTTATTCCTATGAACGGGAGATACTGCGCGAAGCAAGCGTTGACCTGTATAAAACTGCTGAGAATAAAATCCGGGAAATCATTCCGGGCATTGGCTTGAATTTCCGGCCTAACGCCAACGTCAATATTTTCTCCGGCCTGCACAGGGGCTATGCGCCTCCGCGAATCAAAGATGCCATTGATTTCAGCCTCGAAAATCCGGTGCTCGACTTAAAAGCTGAGCGTAGCTGGAATGCAGAACTTGGCGTAAGAACACAATTATTCAGGGGCATTTTTTCTGAGGCCACTGTATTCTATATGAATTTCGAAAACCAGATTATCCCATCTTCGCAATCCATTGGCGGCTCGGGCTTCGGATTGACCAACGCAGGCCGTACGTTGCATCAGGGTGTTGAAGCTTCGGTGAACGTGAACAGCCGGGAGTTGTTCAGCACGCCCTGGTTGATTTTACTGGATGTTAACACCACGTACACCAAAGCCACGTACAATTCCGATCGGTTGGTGGCCCGCGGTAATGAAGATATCAACATCAACGGCTTTCGACTGCCGTACGCACCGCAGCTTACAGTATCCGCAGCGTTGAGTGTGGAAACCACTTTTGGTACCGGCTTGCGCTTTACCAACACGTATGTTGGCAATCAGTTTGGCGATGAGTTGAACACCGTTACGCCTTTCAATAATGGTCGAATCGGTGAAATACCTGCTTATTTTGTGATGGATGCAAGCGTTTATCAACGAATACCCAAGTGGAATGCATTGTTGAACCTGAGTGTTAAAAACCTCACCGATGAGCGTTACATCGCCACCCGCAGACCCGAAGGAATCCGGGTAGGGTTACCCAGGTTTATAACAGCCGGTATCGAAATCAAACTTTAATTCACCTACTATTCTTTATGAAATTACAAACTAAAATTGTGGTACTCTGGTTGCTTATCATCCTGGGTATGCTGTTACATCAGTTTTTCAGCTTGCATAATCTGCGCTTTGGCGTGAATGTGATAAAAGCCGGATACGAGGCTGTTCCGGATATGGAGATGATGAAGCGATTAGGATTATACCTGCTGCCTACGCTGTATGTGGTAGGCATTATGTTTGTTCAATCCAAAACGGTGCGCTTGTTGAATTTCCTGGCCGGACTTTTCTACACCGGCTTCCACACCTGGCATTTTATCGATGAGCTTGGTAAAATGAAAGATTGGGTGCAGTGGGTGTTGCTTACCCTGCTCATTATTTATTGTATCGTGCTGAATATTGCTTCGTGGAGGTGGTACAAAGAAGGGGATAGCAGCCAGGCGGCTTGAAAGGATTGATATCTTCAGGCAGTTATTTTCCTAACAATCTGCTGTCTAAAACAAAAGGATCCGTTACACCTTCAATAGTTGTGCGGGCATGAAGTGGATGAAGCGGGTTAAGCAGATAATTATGTTCATCCGGTACAATGGCTGAGGGTACGTTCAACACATAGGCTTGTGACTTGTTCACAAAATCAACCCCAATCTGTTGCGCTGCCGCAGGTGTATAGATTTTAGCATTCCAGCCTTCCGGCAAATCTCGTGTGGTTAGTTCCATTACTATCGAACTATCAACGCGCAGTTTTACCAGGCAAATATCCTGTGCCGCCAGTACATGGAAGTTGTGTGCAAGGTATTCCAAACAAGCTAATGAAATGCTGCCGGAAGTATATAGCAATCGAACACCTGCTGGGTTCCATCGTCCGCCATACAAACCGGCACCTGCTCCTGATAAGTCGCGGGAGTACTGTCGTTTGCAAAGCCGGTACACCAACATCAGGCAAGAACTCCGTGTTGCATCCGACCGATTTGATTGAGCAGCGTACGCACACCAAAACTATTGGCCAGAAGCAACTTGGGTTTAATGCCGCCCAGCGCAACGTTCTCGGTGTCCATCCAGGCACGGAAGCCTTCTCCAAAAGCATCTAAGCC
The DNA here is from genome assembly GCA_964583905.1 of uncultured Roseivirgaceae bacterium. Lineage (GTDB taxonomy): Bacteria > Bacteroidota > Bacteroidia > Cytophagales > Cyclobacteriaceae > UBA2336. The sequence continues at coordinate 12,882 of CAZOYJ010000060.1, read as the reverse complement.
AGCCCTGTAAACTTCTTCTATCTCTAATATTTTTTCAGTTACCTCGGGCTGAAACGTGGTTTTGCGTTTGTAGGTATCAATGGAAATAGGGATGATGTTAATGAGTTCGGAAACTGTAAGCCCTGATAGGGCCATAATGCGTTGGATGTACGTTTTAGAAATGCTTTGCAGGGCCAGATCAAAGTAGTTGGATTGGCCATAAAAAGCGGCAGGTTCGATTAATAAAGTTGGCTTTTTTTTGTTTTTTGGGCACTTTTTCATAGTGTAAATATACACTTATATTTGTGTAAAAATACACTAAAATTAATTTTTTCTGATTATGGGCAGCTTCTGAGGTTTAAAATATGAAAGTCAATAACTTGTTGACTGTCAATATAAACCTCGAAGGTTTTCGTTTAAGGCATTAAAAAAGGCTGCCTTTATTTGACAGCCTCTTTAATGAACTCAATACCGGTTAACGCCTCCGTTTTGCTTTGCCTTTTTTTCCAGCTTTTTTAGCCGCTTTCTTTACCGGACTTTTAACCTTTTTGGCCACTTTCTTCACTTGCGGTTTGATTTTTTTTACTGCCTTTTTCACGCCTTTTATTTTTTTCTTTGCAGTCTTAACTTCTTTCTTGGCGGAAGCTTTTTTAGCAGAAGTCCCCTTAGCAGTTTTCTTTTTGGTGGTAGTCTTCACCACTCTCTTTTTTACCGTAGGTTTTTTCTTTGTTGCTGGAAGGCTTGTTTTTCCGGCCATCAGGTTCAGTGCCGAACCGGCTTTGAACCATTCAATTTGTCCGGCATTGTAGGTGTGGTTAACCTTAAGGGTATCGGTGGAGCCATCTTTGTGTCTCAAGACCAATGTAAGTTGCTTATCCGGTGCAAAGGATGTCAGGTCGATGATATCGATGGTATCGTCTTCCTGAATTTTATCATAGTCGGCTTCGTTGGCAAACGTTAACGCCAACATGCCTTGCTTCTTCAGGTTGGTTTCATGAATACGCGCAAAAGATTTTACCAGGATTACACGAATCCCCAGGTGCCGTGGCTGCATGGCGGCATGCTCGCGCGAGGAACCTTCACCGTAATTGTGGTCGCCCACAACCAGGGTTGGAATTCCCGCAGCTTTGTAAGCCCTTTGCGTAGCCGGTACCGGTCCGTATTCTCTGGTTAATTGATTCTTTACGTTATCGGTTTTCTCATTGAAGTAGTTCACGGCACCGGTAAGCGTGTTGTTGGCAATGTTATCGAGGTGGCCCCGGAAACGCAACCACGGGCCGGCCATCGAAATATGGTCGGTTGTACACTTTCCTTTGGCCTTGATCAACAATCTCATACCGATAAGATTTCTTCCATCCCAGGCTTTGAATGGGCTGAGCGCCTGTAAGCGGTTTGAATCCGGGGCAATCTTAACCTGAACTTTACTGCCGTCTTTTGCCGGAGCCAGGTATCCGGCATCTTCCACAGCAAATCCGTTTGGCGGAAACTCCGCACCTTTGGGTTCGTCCAGTTTTACAGGTTGCCCGTCTTCATTTGTCAGCGAATCGGTTAACGGATTAAAGGTTAAATCACCGGCAATGGCAAAAGCGGTTGTGATTTCGGGCGAGGCAACAAAGGCATGCGTATTCGGGTTGCCATCGTTGCGTTTGGCGAAGTTCCGGTTAAAGGAGGTTATAATGGAGTTCTTCCGGTTCGGATCATTCGTGTGTCGTGCCCACTGCCCGATGCATGGCCCGCACGCATTGGCCAGCACCACACCGCCCATCTGTTCAAACACGTCCAGGTAGCCATCGCGTTCAACGGTATAGCGTACCTGTTCCGATCCGGGTGTAATGGTAAACTCGGCTTTTGTTTTCAATTTCTTATCCACCGCTTGCTTCGCCAGCGATGCCGATCGGGTAATATCTTCATACGATGAATTGGTACATGAGCCGATCAATCCAACCTCCAATTGTTGTGGCCAGCCGTTCTTTTTTACTTCTGCGGCAAACTGTGAAATCGGGATAGCCCGATCGGGTGTGAAAGGGCCGTTTACGTGGGGTTCAAGGGTAGAAAGATCAATCTCGATTACCTCATCAAAATATTTTTGCGGGCTGGCATACACTTCCGGGTCACCGGTCAGGTGTTCTTTTACTTTATCGGCTAAGTCGGCAACTTCTTTTCGTCCGGTACCCCGCAGGTAATCGGCCATCTTTGCATCATAACCAAAGGTTGAAGTTGTGGCGCCAATTTCGGCACCCATGTTACAAATGGTTCCTTTACCGGTACACGATAAGGTTAAGGCACCCGGTCCAAAATATTCAACAATGGCACCGGTTCCGCCTTTCACGGTAAGGATGCCAGCCACTTTCAGAATTACATCTTTGGAGGCAGTCCAGCCACTGAGCTTACCGGTAAGTTTAACGCCAATAAGTTTCGGCCACTTCAGTTCCCAGGGCATGCCGGCCATTACATCCACGGCATCGGCACCACCAACACCAATGGCCACCATGCCGAGTCCGCCTGCATTTACGGTATGCGAGTCGGTGCCAATCATCATACCTCCTGGAAAGGCGTAATTCTCAAGCACAACCTGGTGGATAATACCTGCCCCCGGTTTCCAGAAACCAATGCCATATTTATTGGAAACAGATTCGAGAAAATTAAATACTTCGCCACTGGCGGTGAGTGAATCTTTAAGGTCCTGTGCAGCCCCGTTTTTGGCAAGGATAAGGTGATCGCAATGTACAGTAGAAGGCACGCGTACCTTGGGTATACCAGCCGACATGAATTGCAACAGGGCCATCTGGGCGGTAGCATCCTGCATGGCTACCCGGTCGGGGGCGAAGTTTACGTAGGATTTACCCCGCCCGAAATTTTCAAATTTTTGGTCTGCGTGAAGGTGAGCGTAAAGAATTTTTTCAGAAAGGGTAAAGGGTCGCCCAACTACTTTACGGGCTTTAGCAATGCGCCCGGGCAAGGCCTTATAGGCAGCCTTAATCATGTCTAAATCAAAAACCATAAGCATTTGTTTTAAGAATGCTAAACTACGAATTATTTGGTTTTTTTACAGCCAGCGAGGAATCAGATAAACCCTAAAATGTCTGGATTACTCTACTTTGCGTTGATGTAATTCAGGAATTCCTTTTTATAGGTTTCGTCCTTGAATTTACCGGAGAAATACGCGGTACCCGTTTTGCTATTGGTATCGCCCACGCCACGAGAGGCTACACATAAATGGGTGGCGTCCATCACTACGGCAACATCTTCTGTTTTTAAAAGACGCATCATTTCTTTGGCGATTTGTACCGTGAGTCGTTCCTGAACCTGCGGACGTTTGGAGTAATATTGCACGATCCGGTTGATTTTGGATAAGCCAATTACTTTACCGCTGGAGAAGTAAGCCACATGGGCTTTGCCGTAAATCGGTACAAAATGATGTTCGCAGTGAGAATAGAAGGTAATGTCTTTTTCTACCAGCATCTGATCGTACTTGTATTTGTTTTCGAACAGGCGGGCATGCGGACGGTTTTTCGGATTCAGCCCGCTAAAAACTTCCTTAACATACATTTTGGCTACCCGCCTGGGCGTGCCATTCAGGCTGTCGTCAGCCAGATCAAGTCCGAGGATGCTCATGATTTCCCTGAAATGTCCTTCAATCCGATTTACCTTTTCGTCATCGGTTAAGTCGAACGCATCAGCACGCATGGGCGTATTGAAGGAAGCGCCTACGTGATCATCGCCTATCTCGTCAAGGTCGGTGTTAATCGGCAGGATATTCAACGAAATTTCTTTCTGTCTCATAGAGTGTAATTTTTAGATCAAGTGCGGGATCAATTTTCTTCCTTAAAATATTCCAGATAGCAACGGCTATGTTCTCGGCTGTTGGGTTTATCGTTTTAAAGTATTCAATATCAACATTAAAATTCCGGTGATCAAATTGGCTGGTTACATGGTCGTGAATTAAATCGCTGAGCACCTTCAGGTCGAATACATAGCCGGTATCCGGGTCGGGCTCTCCCGTAAGGGTAACCACCAGTTCGTAATTATGACCATGATAATTCGGGTAGCTGCACTTACCAAACACTTCCAGATTTTTCTCATCCGACCAGGCGGGGTTAAACAACCGGTGTGCGGCATTAAAATGTTCCTTGCGGGATACCTTAATCTTCATGTATGTACAAAACAGTAATTTGCTTAAAAGGTTTCTTATACCTTGCGGAAAGATGGTAAAAATAGCCAAACTTTTGGCAACGCTTACATCCTGATCGGGCGATCCTTTTCATGGCCTGAATTTGGACGCGATACGGGTTGTTTTACTTACCTTTGAACTTTTAAGAATATGGATTTTGATCAGATAAAAGCAAAAATTGAACGCTACCGGCATGCGGATAAAAAGTTGTTTACCAGTTCTTCTTTTCAGTCGCATAGCCTGGTCATGCTCCATATTATAAGCCGGATAGATAAAACCATTCCGGTTTATTTTATCAATACCGGCTATCATTTTCCGGAGACCATTCGCTTTCGCGATCAGGTTACCGAACAGTTTGGGCTGAACACCATCGACCTGAAATCGGAAGTGCCCAAGTACATGCAGCGCGACAGTGAAGGCAGGTTGTTGTTTGCCTCTGACCCGGATCATTGCTGCTACCTGAACAAAACCCAGCCAATGGATGGCATTCTCAGAACCTACGATGTCTGGATTAATGGCGTTCGTGCCGATCAGAGTTCCGTACGGGCGGCCATGAACGTAGAACAGCCGGCCATGCACGGTAGCATCAGGTTTCACCCCATGCTCGACTGGACTGCCAAAATGATTTGGCAATACCAGCAGGAGTTTAACCTGCCAAAGCATCCGCTGGAAGCAAAAGGATATGTAAGCATAGGATGCGAACCGTGTACGCGAAGGTTAGATCCTAATATGATGGAACGGGAAGCACGTTGGTACGGGCTAAAAAAAGTGGAGTGCGGCCTGCACACTGAACTGGTATCGAAATGACCTGAACAAACTTCAACGTAAAGAAATCTCATGAACGTACTTGTTACCGGTGGGGCCGGATATATTGGAACCGAATTAGTAGATAAATTGATTGCTGATCCGGCCGTGAACCAGGTGGTTGTTTACGATAACCTTAGCCGGCCAAACTTCAATCTGTTTCTTGGCCCAAAAAAGGAAGGGCATGCTAAAATTCATTTTCTGAAAGGCGAACTGCTGGATAGCCGTGGATTAAAGAATGCTCTTAAGAACATTGATGTAGTGTACCACCTGGCCGCCCGGGTAACCACACCGTTTGCCAATGCTGATGCTCACTTGTACGAACAGATTAACCACTGGGGCACAGCGGAACTTGTTTATGCAGTGGAAGAAAGTAAGGTTAAGCGATTTATCTATACCAGCAGTGCCGGTGTTTACGGTTCATCCGACCAGGCGGTGGACGAAACCGTGGAACCCTCGCCTAAAACCTTTTATGCCATTTCCAAGCTCAGGGGTGAGGAACATGTGCGTAGACTGTCGGATAAGATGGATACCTTTGTGTTTCGTTGCGGCAATGTATATGGCTTCAGCCGCAGCATGCGTTTCGATGCCGTGATCAACAAGTTCGTGTTCGAAGCCAACTTCGAGAAGCGGGTTACCATTCATGGGAATGGTGAGCAATCGCGGTCGTTTATTCATATCGATTTTATTGCCTTGGCATTGGCCGGGGCGTTGCATGCCGATTTGAAAAGCGGAACCTACAACCTGGTAGAACGCACGGTTAAAGTTATGGATATTGTAGAGGAACTGAAGCAACTTATCCCCGACCTGGAGTTTATTCTCATCAATCAGCACATGCATCTCAGCCAGTTGAAAATTAAGGAAAACACTCGGGTGAACCATGCACTGGGTATTCAAAACGGAAAATCACTTCGGGAAGAGTTAAATGAATTTATTACGCAATTCAGTTTTTGATTTTAGGTTGTGAATAATCTGTACATACTCCTGAATTCTTCCCGCAAAGGAGTATTTTTAGAGTCTCAAGGATAACGCAATGGAGACTGCCTATTACGGAATACTCATCCTGGTTACAATCCTCTTTATTATTTTTTCTGGTACCTATCTGAAATGGCACCCGTTTTTTAGTTTACTCGTTTCTTCTTTGGGATTTGGACTGTTATCAGGGATGCCGGTTTTGCAAGTAATTTCAACTCTGGCATTAGGGTTCGGATCGCTCATTGGCGCTATCGGTTTGATTGTAGTATTGGGGAGCATATTGGGCGTAATTCTGGAAGAATCGGGTTCAGTAATTAAGCTTGGGAATGTTTTGTATCAACACGCAAGTAAAAGTCCTTCACTTGGAATTGCTTTTCTGGGCATGGTGCTGGGTATTCCTGTTTTTTGCGATTCAGGTTTTATTGTTCTGATCAGTTTAGCAAAATCAGTAGCCGCAACTTCGGGTATTGCATTTCCAACCATGGCTTTAAGTTTGTCGGGTGGGTTATACACTACCCATACACTGGTTCCTCCAACACCTGGTCCGGTTGCTGCGGCCGGTAATCTGGGTATTGGTAATTCGTTGGGCTTGGTAATTCTATTGGGAGTGGTTGTATCCGTTCCGGTTGTAATTATTGCTCATTACTATGCAAAACGGATAGGGGTGCAGATCACCTTCACTGAATCGAAAGCCACCATACCAGTAGTCGACCGCGGAAGTTCAGTAGCGTATTCGGTGGTGTTGATTGTATTGCCGATAATTCTGATAGCCATGGCTTCCGTAACAGAGCTGATGGCATGGCACGGTCCATGGGTTACGGCTATACTGTTTTTAGGTAATCCGATAATCGCCTTGCTTAGTACGGTTGCACTGGGGCTGGTGTTTTTTCGATCAGGCCATAACGCACATGCCTGGTTAGAGCGAGGAATTCGACAAGCAGGTCCAATATTAATACTAACCGGATGCGGAGGCGCTTTGGGTGCGGTGTTGAAGGCAAGTCCCGTGACTGCACTCATTAGTGAATGGGCGCAGGTGTATTCATTAAGCGGTGTAGGGTTTTTATTGATGGGCTTTCTGATAAGCGTATTGTTTAAAACAGCGCAAGGATCAAGTACCAGCGCCATAGTAATTGTGAGTGCATTGCTGGCTCCGTTGGTGTGGCAAGCCGGATTTGATAGTTCTGTTGAGTTGTCGTTGTTGGTACTGGCTATTGGTGCCGGTGCCATGACCGTTTCGCATGCTAACGACTCATACTTCTGGGTGGTGTCGCAATTCAGCGGCTTTGATCTTAAATCGGCTTACAAAGGCATTACAGTAATGACTTTTTTCCAGGGTATAACTGCACTGGGCATGGTATTGATTCTTCATTGGATACTGGTATGAATGTGCTGATAGCCCCTGACAAGTTCAAAGGAACACTCGCGGCATCGGAGGTTTGTGCCGCCATTGAAAAGGGTTTAAAACGATCGGCCATACCGATGAATGTCCGGAAATTTCCATTGGCCGATGGAGGAGAGGGAACGCTGGAGATTTTCTCAGAGCAAAAGCAGAGTCTGTTGATTGAACTGGAAGTGCACGATCCGTTAATGCGAAAAATAAAATGTGGTTACGCGCTTTCCGGGGATGGCAAAACTGCCTTTATTGAAATAGCCCGGGCCAGTGGATTGAGTTTACTTAATGAGGCCGAACGTGACCCCATAAAAACCACAACCTTTGGTACCGGTGAGTTGATTCGGGATGCTTTAGACAGGGGAGTTGATCAAATCATCCTGGCCATTGGTGGGAGCAGCACCAACGATGCTGCGCTCGGTGCGGCCGTTGCATTGGGCGCCCAAATTTTTGACCAGGATGGAAACATTTTGTTTCCTCGGGGCGGAAACCTGCAATCCATTGATCGCATAGATTTACGTTTACTCCATCCACGGCTTACTGAAGTTGAAGTAACCGCAATCTGCGATGTCAGTAATCCATTTTATGGGGAGCATGGTGCAGCGGTTGTGTACGCACCTCAAAAGGGTGCGACAAGGGAAGCTGTGGCCGAGTTGGATAAGGGATTACAAAAGGTTGCCGATGTAGTACTGCATCAGTATGGAATTGACCTGCAAAAAATTTCCGGGGCAGGAGCGGGTGGAGGGTTTGCTGGCGGGTGCCACGTATGCTTTCAGGCGAAATTGAAAAGCGGTGTACAGGTAATCTCTGAGCTCACAAATTTCCTTCAAGCCTTGCGTTGGGCCGATGTAGTAATAACTGGTGAAGGCAAACTCGACAGCCAGACCCTTCAGGGAAAATTGGTTAACGGTGTGGCCGGGCGTGCCTCAGCACTCTGTAAAAAGGTGTTGGTGGTTTGTGGCCAGAACGATTTAACATCGGATGAATTGAAGCAATTGAATATCCACGCACATTTTTCCCTTTCCGGATATGCCGGGTTGTCGGAAGCATTGCATAATCCCTCAAGGGTATTGGAAGCATTAACCCGGACGGAAATTGCCGCTTGTCTGCAAAAAATAAGAGGCGGTAATTAGCCGCCTCCTGTTGTTTAAATCAAAAAGGTTTCAACAATATTCTTCGAAAACTTCCAGTAAATGATTTCCAATCATTTGTGCATTTCTACCTTCAATGTGGTGGCGTTCAATGAAGTGCACCAATTCACCATCTTTAAACAAAGCAATAGAAGGTGAAGAAGGTGGATAGGGCAAGGTGTATTCACGTGCTTTGGCAACCGCCTCCTTATCTACACCGGCAAAAACAGTAGCCAGATGATCAGGCTTTTTAGTTGATTGCTCTACAGCCCAGCGTACACCCGGACGTGCCGCACCGGCAGCACAGCCGCATACGCTGTTGATCACCAACAAGGTGGTGCCCTTGTGATCTTTCAGGTGGTTATCTACATCTTCAGGAGTTTTAAGCTCCGTGAAACCTGAGGTTGTTAATTCAGCCCGCATGGGGGCTACTAGTGGTTCGGGATACATATTCGTTTACGATTTAGATTCAACAATTATAAGTATAACCAGATTACATGAAGCCAAGTTCAAGCTTGTCCACTTCACTCATCATATCTTGCGAGTAAGGCGGATCGAACGTGATTTCTACCTTAACATCGTTTATGCCTTCAATTTCTTTTACCTTCTGCTCAACCTCACCCGGAATGGTTTCGGCTGAAGGGCAGGAAGGTGAAGTAAGCGTCATCTGAATGTATACGTTGTTAATGGGGTATACATTGATTTCATAAATCAAACCAAGCTCATACACATCCACCGGGATTTCAGGATCGTACACCCGCTTGATGGCCTGAATAATTTTTTCCTTCAGGTCTGGTATGCTCACCGAATCGGTTTGAGTGGTTGTCTCGTTCATGATTTTAATTCGTGTTTTGCCTTAAAGGCCAGTGCATACAGTTTCATTTGTTTAATCATGGCCGCAAAGCCGTTAGAACGTTGCGTACCGATAAACCGTTCCATGCCCATCTTGTTCATAAAATATAAATCGGCATTCAGGATATCATCGGGTTGTTGACCGTTGAAAATCCGGATTAACAAACTAACCAGCCCTTTTGTAATGGCCGTGTTGCTATCGGCAGTAAAGTAAATTTTGTCGTTTTCGAGTTTTGCGGTTAACCAAACCTTCGATTGGCAACCTTTTACTTCGTTTGCTTCACTTTTCGCTTCCTCTGGCATCGGTGCAAGCTTCTGACCGAGTTCCATGATGTAGAAAATGGTCATCTCCATATCTCCATCCAATAAGGAGAAATCGGTTATGATTTCATCTTGAATGGCTTGGATTGTGGTACTCATCCGTTACTAAAGTTAATAATGCGACTAACCCCTTCAATCAACTCGTCAATTTCCGCTTTCGTATTATAAACCGCAAACGAAGCCCGAACGGTTCCTTCAATTCCGAACCTGTCCATTAATGGTTGTGTACAATGGTGGCCTGTGCGCACAGCTACTCCTCGGGCATCCAGCATTTGCCCAATGTCGAAGGGATGGATGCCATCAATAACAAAGGAGAGCACGCTTACTTTTTGTTTTGCCGTACCCACTAGTTTAACTCCGGGCAATATTGAAATTTTTTCTGTGGCATAACTCAGCAGTTCATGTTCATGAGCAGCAATGTTTTCTTTACCCATGTGGGTAATAAAATCCATCGCAAATTTAAAAGCAATAACATCCGCTATGTTGGGCGTGCCGGCTTCAAACTTATAGGGCAAATCGTTATACGTAGTTTTTTCAAACGTAACGTCTTTAATCATCTCGCCACCTCCCTGGTAGGGGGGCATTTTTTCGAGGAGAGATTTTTTCCCATACAATAGTCCCGCACCAGTTGGCCCGTACATTTTGTGCGCAGACAAGCAATAGAAGTCGCAATCGAGTTGCTGAACATCAATTTCAAGATGGGCGCCAGCCTGTGCACCGTCTACCAACACGACAGCGCCTGCTTCATGGGCGAGTTGAATAATTTCCTTAATGGGATTGATCGTACCCAGACTGTTGGAAGCATGGTTGACGGCAACCAGTTTTGTTTTAGGCGAGAGTAGTTTGGCAAAGGCAGCTACTTCGAGTTCACCGCTTTCCGAAACCGGGATGATTTTAAGCAATGCCTTTTTTTCCTCGCAAAGCATTTGCCAGGGCACAATGTTCGAGTGATGCTCAAGTCCGGATATAAGGATTTCATCTCCTTCCTGAACAAATGTTCTTCCATAGGATGTGGCCACTAAATTAATAGCCTCCGTTACCCCTCTTACAAAAATGATTTCTTCTTCCGAGGAAGCGTTGATGAAATTCTTTGCCGTACTTCTGGTGGCTTCAAAAGCCTTAGTGGCCTTTTCGGCAAGGGTGTGGATGCCGCGGTGGATGTTAGCGTTGTAGCCTTTGTAATAATCAATTAACGCGATGATCACCGATACTGGTTTCTGTGTAGTGGCTGCATTATCGAAATACACCAGGTCACGGCCGTTAACCTGTTGATGCAGCACCGGAAATTGCGCCCTGATTTTTGCTGTGTCCAGAACATGAGCGGCCGAAGCATTCATCGTCAGAAGTTTTTATGCAAGCGTTCGCTGATCAAAGTGTCAAAATATTTTTTCAGTTTTTCTGATTTCACAGATTCGATAACTTCACTGGCAAATGCATATAACACCATAGCGCGCGCGGTTTCTTTGCCAATACCGCGGGTTTGGAGGTAGAAGAGGGCTTCTTCATCAAGCTGACCGGTAGTACAACCATGCGAGCATTTTACGTCATCGGCCCAGATTTCCAATTGGGGCTTTGTGTTTACAGTGGCTTTATCGGAAAGTAAAATATTGCGGTTGGATTGAAAGGCGTTTGTCTTCTGGGCATGCGGACGAACGAAAATTTTTCCATTAAACACACCTCGTGCATTTTCATCAATAACACCCTTGTATAATTCGTTGCTGTAGGAATTGGGTTTCCGATGATCAACTACCGTATGGTTGTCTGCCAAAGTTTCACCTTGCAACAGGTATAAGCCAAGTAAATGGGATTCGCAGCCCTCACCATCGAGGATTAACTCAAGGTTATTCCGGATAAATTTTCCGTCAAGGGTGAGTGTAAAACAATTCGCACGACTGTTATTTTCCTGTTTAATGGTGGTTTGTCCAAAGTGAAAATGATTATTGGCTTCGGCCTGAAGCATGAAAAAATTCAATTCAGCATTTTCCTGAACATAGGCTTCGGTAACCAGGTTGGTGAAACCCGGCTCGCTACCGATGGAGTTGTACTTTTCAAGCACCGTAAGCTGACTATTTTTTCCGACCTGAATGAAAATTCGGTTTAAACTCTTTACCGCTCCATTGGTGGTGTCTGAAATGTGATGGATAATAACAGGCTTCTCGATTTGACTGTTCGCAGGTACGTCAATCCACACACCACTGGTCCAGCCGGCCGTATTCCAGGCAACCAATGGATCCTTATTATAATCGGCAATAGTGCCCAGTTGTTCCGGGTGAGTATCCTCGGTAAGTTGCCGGATGTTCAAGGCATCAGAACCGAAGGAAGACAAACTTTCTTCAAATCGGCCGTTTAAAAACACCAGGGTGTGACCGTCAAACCCGGGTATGGAAAAGTGACTTACATCGTTGAGTGATGAATCAGGCATAGCATCCGTGGAGAAATCAAAATTCTTTTCGAGCACGCGGGTAATGGGGGCGAACTTGTATTCTTCATTTTTTGGTGCCGGCAAGCCCAGCTTTTCAAATGATCTTTTTGCTTGCACACGCACATCACTCGTCCCGTTCAGGTTAATCAAAATATTGGAGGTAATATTTTTTTCCTCTACAGATGTGTTCATTTCAAGTCGGTTTAAACTACAGCCACTTCATCTTTAATCCAATCGTACCCTTTGGCTTCGAGTTCAAGCGCCAATTCTTTCGTGCCCGACTTAACGATTTTGCCTTTGTAAAGTACATGCACAAAATCAGGAACAATATATTCCAGCAATCGCTGATAGTGTGTAACCACAATAACGGCATTGTTCTTATTGCGCAGCTTGTTGACACCATTGGCTACAATGCGCAAGGCATCAATGTCGAGACCTGAATCGGTTTCATCGAGTATGGCAAGTTTGGGTTCCAGCATAGCCATCTGGAAAATTTCGTTGCGCTTTTTCTCACCACCGGAAAAGCCTTCGTTGAGCGAACGATTCAATAACGTCTGGTCCATTTCAACCAATTTCATTTTTTCCTTCATCAGGCTGAGGAACGACACGGCATCCAGCGGTTCCTGTCCTCGGCCCTTGCGGATCTGGTTGACCGCGGTTTTCATAAAGTTGATGGTGCTTACTCCGGGAATTTCTACCGGGTATTGAAAGGCCAGAAACACACCTTCCCGGGCGCGCGCTTCCGGTTCCAATTCAAGCAGGTTTTTGCCGAGGTATTCAACCGTTCCATTGGTAACTTCAAATTCTTCACGGCCGGCCAATACGGAGGCCAGTGTAC
>CAZOYJ010000059.1:16345-17720 GCA_964583905.1 uncultured Roseivirgaceae bacterium | reverse complement strand
ACTGACGCATCCGGCAGGTAAATGATCCTGTCCGGATTTGTCCGGTACCTGTCTTTATTCGTAGCTTATCAGGCGTTTACCTTTGCCGCCATCATGAACGCTAACAATCTCACCATGAACAATCCCATTCAGGTAGTATTTGCCGTACTGCCCAAAGTACACCTGATCGACCTGGCCGGTCCGGTGCAGGTTTTTTACGAAGCCAACCAGTTTGGTGCAAACTTCAACATCACGTATTGCGGGTTACACGACCATGAAATTGTGCCATCGCAACAAGGTTTGCAGTTCACCGATCTGGCTTCCTTTGAGCACGTAAAACTCACCCGCAACGACTTCCTCTTTATTCCGGGCATCGAATTCAGCTCCATCCAGGAAGGGCAACTGAAGAAAGGGTACAGCGAATTTTTCGACTGGCTGCATCAGCAATACGAAACGGGCGTAAACATCTGTACCGTGTGCAGCGGTACGTTTGTGCTGGCTGCATCCAATATGCTCAACCATAAAACCTGCACCACCCATTGGAAGTGCATCGACTACCTGAAGAAAAATTACACGGCCATTCAGGTGGTAAACGATCAATTGTATGTTAAAGACGGCAACCTGTATACCAGCGCGGGCATGACTTCGGGTATAGACATGGCACTGTTCATCGTAGAAGAAAACTTCGGCCCGGTGATCACATCAAAAGTAGCCCGGGAAATGGTGGTGTATCTCAGGCGAACCGGGGGGCAATCACAAGGCAGTATTTACCTCGATTTCAGAACGCACATTCATCCCGCCATCCACCAGGTGCAGGATTACATTATTCAACACCCGACCGAAAAGAATTCGATCGAAGAACTGGCCGAAATGGTAAACATGTCGGATCGAAACCTCACCCGACTTTTTAGAAAGCATACCGGCATCAGCATCAATGATTTTAAAACCAGGTGCCGGTTGGCACACGCTGAAACGTTACTGAAACACCCGGGGTACACCATTGACTACATTGCCGCACAATGCGGATTTGCCGATGGGCGTCAATTAAGAAGAATGTGGAAGGAGCATTTTGGTAAATCACCTTCTGAAGAAAGAAAATAGTCAATTTTGATTTTATCCTAATCTTGTTCAATTCACGGTAGCGTGGCAGCTCCAACACACAACTTTTCCGATTGAAGTATCTTGATGGACGGAGTCAATGGATTGTTCATCAAAAAAAAAGCATCTTCCAATGTATCAGAAGATGCTTTTCTATGGAATTTAAAGCAAAACCTATCTAACCTTTTCCCTGGGTTGTTCTTCTTCACGTTTGGCGTTGGCTTTATTCACGGGTTGCCTCATGCTTTCATCCTTGCGTTTCGGATTTTCATTCTCCTTCGAAGATTGGCGATTAGAT
>CAZOYJ010000059.1:0-16335 GCA_964583905.1 uncultured Roseivirgaceae bacterium | reverse complement strand
TTTTTTATGATCACCAACGTTTGGAACTTCCTCGTTGGGCGTCTGTTGTTTCTTAGGAGCCCCATCCGGAGTTGCTTTTTTCTTCTCAAAACCACCACCCGGTCTTTCTTTCGACAGGTTATCACCTTGTCTGCGATTGTCTTTTTGCTTTTCCTTCATATGGATTTTTTTTAAGCGTTAATAAAATAATTACGCTGCAAAATACCGCGTTTAATCGCAGTACGCCTTACATCAGATCCATGAATAGTTGCAGGATTCACACGCGATGATTTTAATCACGTTAATCAAATCTCCTAATGTTCATAGATAGTAACTATGTAATGATAAAAACAATCGATTTGATTTATTATTATTTGAGGCGTAATCTTGTTGCCTGTTGCTGATTTTCAGGGTTAACCGGCTGAAAAGGTACATCCTACAGGCTTTGAACATACGAACAACTTAATTTTAATTTCTATAACCGACTAACTATTCATCGAAATGGCAGATCAACCACATGCAACAAACGGTGCGGGCAAATGCCCCTTCAATCATGCCGGAGGTACAGGCACCCAAAACAAAGACTGGTGGCCCAACCAACTCAAGCTCAACATTCTTCGTCAGCATTCTTCCCTGTCGAACCCGATGGGTTCAACCTTCAACTATGCAGAAGAATTTAAAAAGCTGGACCTGGCATCAATAAAGAAAGACCTTACCGCATTAATGACCGACTCCCAAGACTGGTGGCCGGCCGACTTCGGGCATTACGGCCCGCTTTTTATTCGGATGGCCTGGCACAGTGCTGGTACGTATCGTATCGGTGACGGACGAGGCGGTGCCGGTTCCGGTCAGCAGCGTTTCGCGCCCCTAAACAGCTGGCCCGACAACGTAAACCTGGACAAGGCCCGCAGGCTTTTATGGCCGATCAAACAGAAATACGGGAATAAAATTTCCTGGGCCGACCTGATGATCCTTGCCGGGAATGTGGCGCTCGAATCCATGGGCTTTAAAACCTTTGGCTTTGCAGGCGGACGGGAAGATGTTTGGGAACCTGAACAAGATGTATACTGGGGCGCTGAAAGAAAATGGCTGGATGACAACCGTTACTCGGGCGAACGTGATCTCGAAAACCCGCTGGCCGCTGTGCAAATGGGATTGATTTATGTGAATCCCCAAGGCCCCAATGGAAATCCGGATCCGATTGCTGCAGCAAAAGATATACGCGAAACCTTCAAGCGCATGGCCATGAACGATGAAGAAACCGTAGCCTTGATTGCCGGTGGACATACCTTTGGTAAAACGCACGGTGCCGGACCGGAATCGCATGTAGGCCCCGAACCTGAGGCTGCCGGTATCGAAGCGCAAGGATTCGGTTGGCGGAGTAGCTATGGCTCAGGCAAAGCGGGCGATACCATTACCAGTGGCATCGAAGTTACCTGGACAAGCACACCCACCAAATGGAGCAACAACTTTTTCTGGAACCTGTTCGGCTACGAGTGGGAATTGTTTAAGAGTCCGGCTGGTGCACACCAGTGGCGCCCCAAGAATGGCGCGGGCGCAAACAGTGTACCCGATGCACACGATAAATCCAAACGTCTTGAACCGCGGATGCTGACGACTGACCTCTCCCTTCGGTTCGATCCCATTTATGAGAAAATTTCAAGACGCTTCTTTGAAAATCCCGATGAGTTTGCCGATGCCTTCGCCCGTGCCTGGTTTAAACTGACGCACCGCGACATGGGGCCGCGTGCACGCTACCTCGGACCGGAAGTTCCGGCAGAAGAACTGATCTGGCAAGACCCGGTTGCGGCTGTTACGCACAAACTTATTGATGATAATGATATTGAAAGCTTGAAGCGCAAAATCCTGGCTTCCGGGCGTACCATTACTCAATTGGTATCCACAGCCTGGGCATCGGCTTCCACCTTCCGCGGGTCTGACAAACGCGGGGGCGCCAATGGCGCACGCATCCGGTTGTCTCCGCAGAAAGATTGGGAAGTGAACAATCCTGCCCAGTTGAAGAACGTGTTGGAAACATTGGAAGGCATTCAAAAAGAATTCAACTCAGCATCAACCGGTGGTAAACAAGTTTCTCTGGCAGATTTAATTGTGCTGGGCGGATGTGCCGGCATTGAAAGGGCAGCGAAGCAAGCCGGTCATGACGTAAAGGTTCCGTTTACTCCGGGCCGTGCCGATGCCACCCAGGAACAAACGGATATCGAATCTTTTGACCCACTGGAGCCGATTGCCGATGGCTTCCGCAACTATCAGAAAAAACGGTACACCATCCCTGCCGAAGAACTGTTGATCGACAAAGCTCAACTGCTAACCCTCACTGCTCCCGAAATGACGGTATTGGTTGGCGGCATGCGGGTATTGAACACCAACTTCGATGGCTCAACGCACGGTGTATTCACCAACCGCCCGGAAGAACTCACCAACGACTTCTTTGTGAATTTGCTGGACATGGGTACGGAGTGGAAGGCTACTTCCGATGCGAAAGACCTGTTTGAAGGGCGCGACCGCAAGACGAGAGAAGTGAAGTGGACCGCTACGCGCGTGGATTTGATTTTCGGATCAAATTCAGAACTGAGAGCCTTGGCCGAAGTCTATGGCAGCTCAGATGCCAGCGAAAAGTTCGTTCACGACTTTGTAGCTGCCTGGAGCAAAGTGATGAATGCCGATCGCTTTGACCTGGTGTAGTTAATGATAAATTTTGAGCAATAACAAAAGGTGATCCGGAACCGGGTCACCTTTTTTACTTTATTTACGAATGAGCTTAATGAATATCACCCCATTCAGGTTGAAAATTATGCAGTATTTCGGGTGGTTAAAACGACTCCGCCAGTGCGAAATAATAATACCCGCCTTCACGGCCCCACGCATAGTCGAAGCGGATGTTCAATCGTTCAGCAGGGTTTACCAGGAACCGCAACCCCGACCCGACTGAATATTTCAGCGCGTTCAATCCGAAATCGTTTAGTGTGCGGAATACATCACCTGCTCCGGCAAACGTAACCAGCCCCAGGCGCCACACCACCGGAAATCGGTATTCAAGTTGTGCACCGGCAAAATGGTTGTCGCGAAACCGGTTTTTCGGATATCCCCGCAGCAAGTCATCCCCACCTGCAGTGGCTAGATCAAGGAAAGGTACTTTACCATAACTCAACCGCATTTTACTTTGCAACGCCAGGATGTGACCAGGTTTAACCTTCCAATACCGCTGGTAGGTTCCGTTAATATTAAAAAACGAAAAAGTGCTTCCCAGTGCAGGCGTATACAAAAACGTTGACAATTCGGCTAATTTGCCACGATGGGCATTAATAGCATTATCGCGGGTATCGTACACCCCTACCAGTCCGATGGCTGAGCCAATTCCTCCTTTATAACCGGTGATGTTTCCTTGCTCAAGTGTGCCGCCTACCGTGTACTTAAAATTATATTCATATTCAAAATGGTAATCGATACCCAGAAACAAGGACGGTCTGACTTGTTTCATGGTCAGGCTCTTGATGCTGATCAGGTTGTAGGCATACTTTTCAACATCCTCCTGCCGGGTGGTGTTACCGATGCCATAAAACCGGTCGGGGAATTCACGGAAACGAAGTTCGCCCTTGTGCAGAAAATTTTCGTTCCGCGAGAAGATATTCCATACCGACCACACATCCGATTGCTTGTTCTGCGTATAGTCGGCTAAAAATTGAACGTACGAAACCCGGGTTTGCTTTTCATGCTCGTGGCGAGGCGGAATCCGAAAATAATATACCCCGGCAGCGCCATACGCCCAGCGGGTATCAGGCGTATAATACAGCATCGGCACCAGAAGGAATCCACTTTTATCCGTGGCTACCGTATCGTCAAGTGAACTGAACCCGAATAATTTTTTCTTTTGTGAAAACCCCAGCTTCGCAATACAACACAACAGCAATATCAAGAAAGAAACACGCAAGGTCAGGAGCATGGATTTTTTTTGAGACAAAATAAGGTACAGGGGTAGAACTGCAAAATGCTTCCGCAGTGGATAACTAAACCGTAACCACCGTTAACGGGTAAGGGGCATGCACCCTAAGCTAACAAAGAAATATGGTACAGGGTAGTGCGCAATCAGCCAGCATTGCCGATCTTTCTTAAACAAAACAATTCCATGTATTATGCCCTCAAATACTCTACCGCGTGTAGCCTATTTCTGTATGGAATATGCCTTACACAGTGATTTTAAAATGTATGCCGGTGGTCTTGGTATCCTGGCTGGCGATTACCTGAAAGGAGCTAAAGACCACAAATTTCCGATTGTGGGCATAGGCATCAAATGGAAACAAGGGTATACCGATCAACGCATTTCACCGGATGGCAGAGTGATTGACACCTACCCCATTTACGATTATCCCTATTTAAAAGACACGGGAAAAACCGTTTCTGTCACCATCCGCAATCGCGAAGTAACATGTAAAATCTGGTTGTGTGATACGTTTCGCAATGCACCCTTATACTTACTGGATACCGATGTGCCCGGCAATGAAGATAGCTGGATCAGCGGGCAACTTTACGGCTGGTTTGGCGAAGAGCGCATTGCCCAGGAAATGGTACTTGGAATAGGTGGCGTTAAAGCATTACGTGCACTAAAAATTCCCGTGGATGTTTATCATTTCAACGAAGGTCATGCCCTTTTCGCAGGTTTTGAACTGGTGCGTGAAAAAGTGAAGCGCGGCAAAACATTCGATGAGGCGCTCGCTGCTGCGCGGAAGGAGATTGTCTTTACTACTCACACCCCGGTGGTCCAGGGTAATGAATCGCATTACCTCGATCGGCTGATGTATATGGGTGCAGATAACAGAGTTTTTACCAAGCAACAATTGAAAAAGCTTGGCGGTTCACCGTTTAACATGACGGTTGGCGCCTTGCGCCTCTCCCGCAAGGCCAATGCGGTGGCACAACTTCATGCCGTAACCGCTAATAAAATGTGGAAGGCCGTAAAAGGCCGGGCTGAAATCATTGGCATCACCAACGCCATCCACATCCCTACCTGGGTTGACAGGCGGATCATCACAGCGGCAAAGAATTCCACTAATGAGATTTGGAATCTGCATCAGGAAAACAAAAGGCAACTGTTGAAATTTATCTATGAGCGCACGGGCGTTACGTTGAAGCAAAACTCCCTCCTGATCGGCTTCTCGCGCAGGGCTGTGCCGTACAAGCGCAGCGATTTGATTTTCAGCGATCGTTCCAAAATAGACAAGCTGTTTAAAAGCGGTAAGCTCCAGATTGTTTTTTCGGGTAAGGCCCACCCGCAGGATGATGGCGGTAAAAGGATAGTAGCCAATATTGTGGCCCTCACTAAAAAATACCCGCGCTCGGTTGTCTTCCTGGAAAATTACGACATGACCATCGGATCCATGCTGGTGCGCGGATCGGATATCTGGCTTAACAACCCACGCAGGCCACAAGAGGCCAGCGGAACTTCCGGCATGAAAGCGGCCATGAATGGTGTGCTTAACCTAAGTATTTTGGATGGATGGTGGCCGGAAGCTTGCCAGCATGGTGAGAATGGCTGGCAAATCGGAGACGGCTACGAAAACAAAAATGAAAAGAAACTGGATGCCCATGATCAGAAGGCCCTGTACCGGGTGCTCTTGAATGAGGTTGTGCCTACCTATTACAAAAACAAAAAAAAATGGGTGGCAATGATGAAGCAGAGTGTTATTAGTACCTATAAACCCTTTGCAGTAAAACGGATGTTGGAGGAATATTATCAAAAGCTTTATACCACTGGATGAAATGTAACCTTCGCTCCATTACTCCGGATCATATTCAGCGTACGAATCGCGCGTTTCCCACAACCGGAGCGATAACAACCGGATATGACCCGGCAGGCGCTGCAGAATTTCTTCGCGAATAAATACCAGAAGGTTTTCGGCTGTAGGTTCAACCTCAAAAACAACAACAGGCTCATGCTTAACCGAGCCAGGATTGGCCGCCAAATAAGCTTTTGACAAGACCAGTTTATGATCCAGTCTGTCTACCACGGCAGCACGAACCAGTTTCTTCAAATCTTTAAAATCAATGATGATACCCGTACCTTCCAGGTACCCTTCCACCGGTTGTTTTGGCCCAACCCGGACATGCAGTTCGTAAGAATGTCCGTGAATATGGGCACATGGCCCTTCATATCCATAAATGGCATGGGCCGTTTCAAACAGGAAAATTTTAGTCAGTGAAATCACGTTTGCCTTAATTGATGCGCAAAGGTAATCAGGATGGCGGTTTTGACAATTGGCAGTACCCGTTATCGCCATTCCTTTGGGGATACTCAGGGGTGTACTTTCTGATGCTGAAATGAAATTTTTTTTGGTCCGATTGCCGTACATTTGAGTCTCAGTGTTGTGTTAATGACTGTCTGTGGTATGGTTTTATTCTTAAATAAGCTTCTACAACCCCTGTGTAGGGTTATACTTCTGAATACCTGGTTGCTGCTGGGTACGTTAACGGCATTTGCGCAGTCTACTGAGGCCGACTACGAAAAAGCCTTTGCCCAGGCTGTTCAGAAAAAGGATGTCAAAGGAGCCTTACAAAACAGTCTCTCTCTCGGTGAAATCTACCTGAGCACAAAGAATTATCAAAAAGCAGAAATCTGGTTTTCGCATGCAGTAAAGTATGCAGCACAACTTAAGGATAACGGTAACTTATATATTGCTAATCAGGGACTTGGCATTGCGTACTTCAACTTAAAAAACTACAACAAGGCATCATCTGCATTTGAGAAAAGTGCGTTGGCGGCTGCCCAGGCAAAGAATAAACCTTACGAAGCCTCGGGGTATTTCAACATGGCTGAAGCTGAAAAGGCTGCCAAGCGCTACAAACGAGCTGTTCCGCCCCTTGAAAAAACCCTGGCTATAGCCATTGAACTAAAGGACGAAAGCCTTCAGATGGATTGCTATAAAGTTTTGGCCGCTTGCCATGAACTTATGGGTAATGCCCAGCAAGCCACTGTTTATCAGAATCTTTACACGCAATTGGCGGGTACAACCAAGAAGATCGAAGACAGCAAGAAAGCACAAAGCCAAATCAGCCAATTAAAGCACGAAGTATCCAAGGCCAAAACTGAGCGTGAGGTAACCCAGTCCATCCTGCGAGAACAGGAAGAAAGAATCCGTAAAACGGAAGATTCCTTGCGTACCATTGAAGCCATTAACCAGGCCAAACAACTGCAAATAGACCTGATGTTGAAGGAAAAAGAGCTGGCCGAGTCGCAAATTCGCGAACAGAATGCGGCCCTGCGCCAGGATGCCATTCTGCGAAACTCCATGATTGCCGGCTTACTTCTCTCCGCCTTGCTGCTAACCGTGATGATCATCAACTACCGGTACCGGATGAAAGCCAGCCGTAAGATTGAAGAGCAAAACGAAAACATCAAAGGCAGTATCAACTACGCTAAGCGGATTCAGGAAGCGATGTTGCCCAGGGAGCAGAAGTTAAGCGATTTTCACCCCGATTCTTTTGTACTCTTTAAACCTCGCGATACGGTAAGTGGCGATTTCTATTGGTTCAGTGAAATCCAGAACGGATCGGTTGGAAAAGACCTGGCTTTTGCGGTAGTCGATTGTACCGGGCATGGCGTACCGGGCGCCTTTATGTCGATGATTGGAATGAACTCGCTGAACAGCATTGTAAGCCGCGGTACCACCTGCACCGATGAAATCCTGATAAACCTGCACCATGAAATTCGAACGGCTCTGAAGCAGGAAGAAAATGGCAACGATGACGGTATGGATATGGCTCTGTGCATCTATCATAAAGAAAGCCGTACGATTGAGTTCAGCGGGGCAAAAAATCCGTTGGTCTATATTCAGGATCAGCAATTGTTCCAGGTGAAGGGCGATGTACACCCGATTGGCGGCAGTCGCACCAAACCCGGACTAACTTTTAAGAAGCACGAAATCATCATCAACAAACCCACAATGCTCTACTTGTTTTCCGATGGGTATAAAGACCAGTTTGGGGGAAAGGAAAATACCAAGTTCATGGCCAAGAAATTCAACGAACTATTATTGAGCATCCACCACCTTCCCCTTGCTGAGCAGCGCGAAATACTCGACCGCACCATTGAAGCGTGGAAAGGCGACCGCGTGCAAACCGATGATATCCTGGTATTGGGGATTAAGCTTCAGCCCAATTGAAAGCCCTGGACTAATCACTGGCCATGATGAACAACGGCAGCATTTCAAAATCCTGGTAAATAGGATGTAGCCGTTCGGTGTCGTAATGTTTGGATACATTAACCAGTTTCTTTTTGCTGGTGATTACTTCAATAGGCATATGATCGTACCGTCCATTCTTCAACACCACCAATCTGCCGTGTAATCCTTGTAGGATCAAGTCTAAAGCCATCGTGCCAAACGCCATCGGCACAATGGAGTCAATGGCATCCGGATCTCCGCAACGTACAAGATAACCAAGTTTCTGGTTGATCGTCTCAATGGTGCGACCATTGTTGTATTTCGGAGAGAGTTCTTTGAGTTTGGCCGAAACCATATCCCCAATACCTCCGAGTTTAGCGTGGCCATAGGCATCTTTCTCTGCACTTTCAAACATCATCTCGCCACCTTCAAATGTGGCGCCTTCGGAAACCATTACAATGGAGTACATGCTTGGGTTTTCGTTACGGTCGTTAACCAACAATTTTGTTAGTTGATCAATATTGAATGGATGTTCCGGAATAACACACCGGTTGGCAGCGCCTGCCATGGTGGGCAACATCGCGGTAAATCCGGCATACCGGCCAAATACTTCCAACACCATAATGCGTTCATGTGAACCGGCAGAGGTTCGAAGCGCATTGGTCATTTGTATGGTACGCGTAACGCAGGTACTGAACCCAATGCAATAATCGGTACCCGGCACATCGTTATCCATGGTTTTGGGAATGGCGTTTACATTAACACCTTGCTTATATAAATGAACTGCATAACTCAAGGTATCATCACCCCCAATGGCAATGAGGTAATCAATACCTAGCCATTCCAGGTTTTTGAGTACCTCCTTCGTCAGGTCATTCTTGTCTTTATTATAGGCATCTTTCAGGTGGTTGGGAACACTATTTTTGCTCACATGCCCTGGATTGGTGCGCGAAGAGTGCAGGAAAGTGCCACCCGTACGGGCTGCCCGATCTACCACGCTTTTTGTTAATTCAACAACATTTCCTGAGTTGTCTGCTTTTTGATCACGGATTACATCAATAAGTCCGGCCCAGCCCCTTCGGATACCAACCACATTGAAACCTTCGCGCAAGGCCCTGACCGTTACCGCACGAATAGCAGGATTTAAGCCGGGTACATCGCCACCTCCGGTAAGAATACCGATAGTTCCTTTTGATTTTATCGTAACCATAATTACCGAATCAATTTGATTGTCAAACAAATTACGCCAAAAGTACTCAATGGAAAAACATGGAAATTAAATCATCACGGCCAATCAGCAGTTTACCGATACCCACCAACCCATGATCTTCGCTTCGGTCTGGATGAAGTTGATGATTCTGTTCTGTTCGGATGGTTGGTATTTGCAGATGATGCGACTTTCCGGTTACCATTATTTCGCGCGTGGCGAGGCGGCCGTTGAGGTTTCGCGGCCTTCGTAATGGTGTGGTTCATCAACGGGTAATCGTGGTCATCAATTACCGGAATCAGTTTGCCAATCAATTTTTGAATATCGCGTAGGTATTCTTTTTCTTCGGCATCACAAAAAGCAATCGCGATTCCGCTCGCCCCTGCCCTGCCCGTGCGGCCAATGCGGTGTACGTACGATTCAGGAATGTTCGGCAATTCAAAATTCACCACATGGGTCAGGTCATCAATGTCAATACCGCGAGCGGCAATATCGGTGGCTACCAGCACCCGGGTAAGTTTTGACTTAAAATTCTGCAACGCATTTTGCCGGGCATTCTGCGATTTGTTGCCATGGATGGCTTGCGCATGAATACCGGCTTTGGATAATTCTTTTGCTACTTTGTCCGCTCCGTGTTTGGTCCGGGTAAAGACCAGGGCACGTTCAATCCCTTTATCTTTCAACACATCAATCAACAAATTCTTCTTGTTCGGTTTATCCACGAAATACACAGCCTGGTTGATCGTGTTAACCGTTGTGGCTGGCGGTGTTACTTCCACTTTTACCGGGTTCGTTAAGATAGTATCGGCCAGGGTTACAATTTCAGGCGGCATGGTAGCCGAAAAGAACAGCGACTGCCTTCTCCTTGGTAACCGGCTAATGATCTTTTTTACATCGTGAACAAAGCCCATGTCGAGCATGCGGTCGGCTTCATCCAATACAAAAAAGTTGATGTCGTTTAAGTGAATGTGTTTTTGATTCATCAGGTCCAGTAACCTTCCCGGAGTGGCGATCAATACATCTACGCCTGAGCGGATTGCTTCTACCTGTCCATACTGACTTACACCTCCAAAAATTACTTTGTATTTCAAACGGGTGTTGCGGCCGTAACTTTCAAAGCTTTCACAGATTTGGATGGCCAGTTCGCGGGTTGGGGTAAGAATCAAACTGCGGATCACACGTTTGCCCGGCACAATGTTTTTGTCTTGCACCAGCAACTGGATAATCGGAATGGCAAACGCTGCAGTTTTTCCGGTACCGGTTTGGGCCACGCCCAACAGGTCTCTGCGGTTCAATAAATGGGGAATAGCCTGAGCCTGAATGGGTGTCGGCTTCACATAACCCTCTGTTTTTAAGGCCCCGAGGATAGGCTCAATTAACTTTAATTCGTCAAATGACATGAATGATATTATAAAAATAAGGCTGGAAAGACGTTGTATGTTCTGAAACAGCGATTGCTTTTGTACGTCACCGGCTTACAACTTGCCGTATTTCAGGTGAGTAATGCGACAAAGGTACACATTATTATTGATATTCTGGTTTGGACTATTCCGTAGGGTGCATCCCGAATTGTCGTCAAAACATTCGACCCCTACGGGGTCGGCACATGTTTTCTTATTATGTTTTACAAACATTTAATCCCTGCCTGTCGGTAGGCAAGCCTATCGGGATTGTAATTGAAGCCTGCTTGACCCCACCGGGGTCAAAATGTTTGTAAAAAGATTAAAAAGATCAACCCGACCCCGTAGGGGTCGAATGTTAAATATGGAGACGATGCGACAATCTGGGATGCACCCATTCCGTAAAGTAGTGCGTTACACCTCACAAATCATTACCCAAGGCCTGCGAAGCTTTCCACCGCCCTTGTTCGGACAATACTCTTTTAGGTGCCAGGTCAAGGGCTTTAGTAAACATAGCAACCGCTTCGCGATAGCGATAATTAGCCAGTAAATATTCACCGTACAATTCGTGCGAGGGTTTAACAATGGCCGGAGGGCCATAGGCCACACCCAGGCTTTCTTCAAGGGCCGTGGCTTTCATAAACCATTCATCGGCTGATGTGGTGTTCTCTTGCAGTACGGCAAGCAACGCCCGAAGTTCCATCTCCATCACATCGGATTGATCAAGACTTAGTTTGGTGGTGTTTTCGCGGCTGGCTCCGCCACCGGAACATACGGCAATTCCCTCTTGAAAATTCAACGTGAGCGCTGCCGTGTTTCTGTTCTTGTGCATCCGCTCAATCGTCTCACTCAGTGCGGCAACATCCTTGTGGTAATAGTGCTTCAATCCGTGTACAAACACATCGCGGTTAACCGTAGCGATGTTGATGCCGCTGGCATCCGTTTCAAGGGAAGCAAAATCACTTTCCCAATCATTGGCTTCAATCAGGTAGGTGGTGCGTAAAAATATTTGATGGGCACGTGCCCGTGCAGAAGGCAGTCCTTCACAATACGCGATCATATCCCGGAGCATTTGCCCGGCATCTTCTACCCTTCCTTGTTGGAGGTATCCATACTGAAGCCAATGAAACGAGTGATACCCATAGGCGTCATTATTTAGGTTCTTACGCGCTTTCCGGTCGACACTGGCCTGCCACGATACTTCATTGGAACGGATCACCTCATCCCACAAGCCCAGAGCCAGGTAAATGTGCGAAGGCATGTGCAACGCATGGGCTGCATCAGGCGCTACTACGGCATACTCATCGGCTGCGGTAAGGGCAAAGGAAGCAAACTCCGGTTCATCGTTGGCATGAATAAAATAGTGCAGCGCACCCGGGTGTTCCGGATTTTCTTCCAGGATTTTTTTTGAAATGCTTGCGCTCAACTGAAAGGTTTCCAGGTCGCGGCCATACGTTACCGAACCCAATAACGCCAGGGCATAAAAGGCAGCCACTTCATGATGACCCGGATATTTTTTGTACAACGTGGCCATGTAATCGGCATAGGCTTTATCGCGGGAAACTTTTGTGCCTTCGCCATATAAGATTTCCAATGAGCGGATGAAATCTTTTTCCAGATCTGATTGGGCTTTTGCTTCGCGGGCTTTGGGGGTTTCGCCCAGTTGCTGCAACACCGTTAAGGCTGCCTGGTAATCTTGCTCCTGCCAGATGGAATGGTTGTGGGTCATCGCCTCACCCCAATAGGCCATAGCACAATCGGGATCGGCTGTGCGGGCTTCGCGAAATGCCTCGGCTGCATCGGCATACTCAAAGCTGTGCAGCAATAAAAAACCTTTATGAAATAATTGCCGGGCTTCGGATGTACCGCTAATGTCAAAATCGATTTTACCGAGCTTATAGGAAGATGAATTCTTCGACTGACAACCGGCTGCTATCAAGACAACCATAATCAGTACACGATACAAAGGATACGTTTTCATAAGCGAAGGGTATCAAGTGGATGGCTCTGTAAAGATAACCGGAACCATGTGAATCCTTTGTCAGTTGCAAAAAATAATCACCGTATTTAAAACATTGGACCCTACTTCAAACCTTCACTGTCTTCCATTTACCTTTTGTGAAGAGCCACAGCGTAAACAAACCCACTGAGGTTTCGGAAATAAATACGCCCCAGAATACCCCTGAATGTTGCCAGTTAAGGTGGATAGCCAGAAACCACGATAAGGGAATCTGAATCAGCCAGAAAAAAACCAGGTTGATTTTGGTAGGTGTTCGGGTATCGCCTGCACCATTAAAGGCTTGTGTGGATACCATCCACCAGCCATATACAAAGTACGAATACGAAAGAATGCGCAACCATTCGGCCCCAATAGCAAGAACAGTCGGGTCATCGGTAAATATCCTCATGAGCGCATGATTGAAACTAAAATACAACACCGAAACACCCACCAGGAAAATCATGTTGTAAAATCCAATCTTCCACACGGCAGACTCTGCGCGGTCGGGATTACCCGCCCCCAGGTTTTGTCCAACCAACGTGGCGGCAGCATTGGATAATCCCCACGCGGGCATCATGGTAAACATCATAATGCGCAAGGCAATGGTGGAACCGGCAACCGCTTCACTGCCCACATCCGCCAAAATACGCATCAGAAAAATCCAGGAAGTCATGGCCACAATCATTTGTCCGATACCGCCTAATGATGTACGGAAAATGTTGAGCATGACTGCGGCATTCCACCGGATTTGTGCAAGGCTTGCTTTAATGTGCTTGCCGCCTTTGAAGAGAAGCCACAGCTGAATCAGAACACCCGTTCCCCTGCCCACGGTAGTAGCGATGGCCGCGCCTTCAATACCAAATGCAGGTATAACGCCCCAGCCAAAAATCAAAAGCGGATCGAGCACGATGTTGATGCCATTGGAAATCCAGAGGATACGCATGGCGATGGCCGCATCGCCTGCTCCGCGAAAGATGGCATTGATGATAAACAGCAACATGATTACCGCATTGCCGCTCAGCATCCATTGCGTATACCGATAACCCTCTTCAATGACCCATCCGTCTGCCCCCATCAGTGCCAATAACTCTTTCGAATAAAAAATTCCGGCAATGGCAAAAGGAACAGAGGCCAGCAACGCCAGGAATATAGATTGGACAGCTGATGTACCGGCATCTGCCAGATTTTTTTCACCCACCCTTCGGGCGATAATAGCGGTTACGGCCGTAGCGAGGCCCATGCCGATGGAGTACAACAGGAATAAATACGTTTCTGTAAGTCCAACGGTGGCTACTGCAGATGCTCCTAATCGCCCAACAAAATAAATGTCGACCACTGCAAAGGTCGACTCCATGATCAGTTCGAGGATCATGGGAATGGCCAGCAAAAAGATGGCGCGCTTAATCCCGATTTGCGTATAGTCGGCTTCAGTACCGCGAATAGCGTCTTTGAGTTCCTGCCAGATGGAAGGACGGATTACCGCTGCACTAGTTATTTCCTTATCCATCATGAATTAAACGCCTTTTGCAAAACGGCAATCTCAAACTTCCGAATTTTTAAGAAAGCTTCCACTATAATGGTTGAATTTGAAAAAACTGAACAATAAAAAGCGGCAGCCTCGCGGGCATTACCATCAAACCATAAACAAGGGTATATCGATTTACGCATGCTCAGTAAATAAGAAAGATCAATATCCTACTTCGCTTCACAGTTAAACATCCATTGCACACCGAACTTATCGGTACAGCTTCCGAAATAGGCGCCCCAGAACATATCCTGGAGTTCCATGGTTACTTTTCCTCCAGCCGACAGCAAATCAAACAAGCGTTTCGTTTCCTCACGCGTATCGGGTTCCAGGTTGATGTGGGCGTTGTTTCCGGGTGTGATGGTAAAGCCCATAGATTCCGGAGCATCCGATCCCATCAGCATATAGCCACCTAGTATTGGCAGTGCAACATGCATCACCAGGTCTTTGTCGGCATCCGGAAGCGGGGGCATGCCTTCCACCGGGGGCATGTCGCTGAAACGGTTGATGGTGTTGTCGGTAAATTCGGTGCCGAAAACCGATTTGTAAAAAGTAAAAGCCTCCTCGGTATGTCGGGAAAAGTTAAGGTAAGTGCTTACACGTGCCATATTTTTTTGGGACTTGGTTTTTAAAATTTAATCAATTGCTTGATGATTATCCTTTTGCGGTTGTGGGGTTTAGCGTTCGCAGATGGCTTTCAATTTTTTCAATGCTTTCGGCCACATGTCTGTGAAATATTCTGCAAACTCTTCGTTGGAATCCATCTCAACTTGCAACAAGGTTTTTCCTCCGTCACTTTTGAAGGTATAATTTTCCAAAGCACCCGCCCATTGCTCAATATCTTCACCGGATGTTCTCTCGATTCCCTTTTCGATAACCCCAAGATGTTCGATTGAAATGAATTCATTGGGGATGTTTTCTTTAATCCGGCTTACCATCCCACCGGTATTTCCATGCTCGTCATCACCCAGAAATAGAATTTTCGAACCCTTATCCCACGATCCTTCATAGCGCGAAGTAGCATTGAATTCGGTGGTCCATTCCCGGTAGGTTTTATCTTCCAACATAAGGCGATAAACTTTATCGGCAGCGGCATTGATTTCAATTTCAAAATGCAGGGTTTTGGCTTTTGCCGGAAGTTCCACATACTTTTTGAAGTTGTTGAGAATGGCCTGCCAACCCTCGCGCTGCATGTCGATGGTGTGGGTGTTCTCGGCTTCAAAGGTTTCGGTTACAGATGTTGTATTTCCTACGACCTCAAATACAACACTAACCTTGCGCCCATCGGTCATGGTGTAATCAATTTGCTTGTGTTTATCCACGCGGGTGTATTCGCCTTCGAAATCAAAGCCCATGCTTTTATCGCGGGCTTCCATCCGAACCGTGAATTTGCCACCCTTGCGTAAATCATTCTGCGCTGAGGGTGTGTGCCAGTCGTCTGATGCATTGTTCCAGTGAACGATGTGTTTCGGGTTAGTCCAGCTTTCCCAGACTTTTTCAACAGGGGCATTAATGGTAGCCGCTACTTGAATGGAGGTTTTTTCAGTTGTTGTCATCGTTGTTGTGTTTTGGGTTGCTATTACTTTGCAATCTTACCCTGAAAGTACAAAAGTAATGGCGTACAAAGACGACAATTAAGGGGGGAAATGCGACAGGTTATGTCAGCGCTTGCCCGGCTGATACGTTACCTTCGCACGCTTTTCAACATCCTTCCGATAGAAGGCAACTTCTTTAAATTGCACATCGATATACCGTTGCGCCTGATCCAGGAAATGCGGTGAAGCGGGATCGCCACTTTGTCCGCCTGCCAGAATACTTTTTGCTTTTACCTTTTCACCAAACTCCACCACCGCAACAAAACTGTTACCGTGGGCTCCGTAAATGCGCTTAGTGTTTTGACTTCCCCGTGCGCCAAACGAAGCCAGGGCACCCCAATTGCCGGATGCAAACCCCACCGGTAAACTGGGTTGCGAATCGTCATACCTGGGTTGTACCGAGCCATCCAGGCGCTGAAAGCGATTCACTTCACCCCACGGAGTATTCCATGAACC
>CAZOYJ010000058.1:0-17888 GCA_964583905.1 uncultured Roseivirgaceae bacterium | reverse complement strand
ATCCGCCCCGATAATGATATCATACGATTTCCGTTTTACGGCCTCGTATTGTTGTAGCGTTATTTCGGTTTGTTTGAAGTCGATGTTGACACACCGGTGTTCAAAGAAAAATTCAACCCCAAGTTTTTCTGCCTCCGTCATCAGCACCATGTTTAATCCGCCACGCGAAACAGAATTGATACATTGTCCGGCTTTACCGTACGGTTGAAAATTAAGTTTTCCATCTTCTGTATGGATCATGCGGCCGTGCATGGGTATGGCATTTTGACGGAGTACCTCAGCCAGTCCCACTTCTTCCAACGCCCGGATGCCGCGATTGCTCAAGGCCAGGTTAATGGAACGTCCACCTTCAATGGTATGCTTACGCATATCCAGTCTGCGTTCGTACACGGAAACTTTATATCCTCTTTTGGCCAGGTAGATGGAAAGGAGGGAACCAACCAATCCGGCTCCAACAATGGCAATGCTTTTTTCCTTCATAGTTTCTGTATCGGGTGGATGGGAAGATATTATTTTCAACGTACCTAACGCCTGACAAATATCAGGAGCTTGGTAATTATAACGTTTTACGGATTATCTGCACAAATTCAAATACATCCTGGTAAGAATTGTAGAGGGGAACGGGCGCTACACGAATGGCGTTGGGCTCGCGCCAGTCGGCTATTACACCGGCTTTGGTGAGTGCCTGAAAGACTTTTTCTCCCTTGCCCTTAACAACAATGGAAAGCTGGCAGCCTCGTGCTTCAGGATCGGCAGGCGTGAGGATGGTGATCATAGTTTGGGTTGGATCAATTTGTTTCAGCAAAAACTCCAAATAACCGGTTAACAGAATACTTTTTTTCCGAAGTGATTTTATCCCTGCCTGCTGAAATAATTCAAGCGAAGCCAGGTGTGCCGCACCCGAAAAAACCGGAAAGTTGGAGAGCTGCCATCCATCGGCCCCGACCATCGGTTCAAATCCCTTCTTCATTTTAAAGCGTTCTTTTTCGTGGTGTCCCCACCATCCGGCAAAGCGTTTAAGCTTAACATTTTTGCCGTGATTTTCGTGAACAAATGCACCGGCAATGCCGCCCGGTCCGGAGTTCAGATATTTGTAGCTGCACCACACGGCAAAGTCAACCTGATCGCGGTGAAGTTTTAAGGGAACATTACCAATGGCATGCGCCAGGTCAAATCCTGCATACGCACCTGCCCGATGTGCGGCTTCGGCTATTTTTTTAAGGTCGAAAAATTGCCCGGTATAATACTGAACACCACTAAAGAGCACCAGCGCCAACTGTGCGGCATGATCGTTAATCGCCTGAACAATATCTTCCGTTCGAAGAACATGTTCACCCTTCCGGGGCTGAAGTTCAATCAGGGCGTTCTCCGGATTTAATCCGTGCCATTTCAATTGCGATTCAAGTGCATACTGATCGGATGGAAATGCACCCGCCTCTGTTATGATTTTGAACCGGGTGGGTGTTGGGTTATAAAATGAAACCAACATCAGGTGCAGATTCACCGTGAGTTGATTCATGGCCACCACTTCCACAGGTTTGGCGCCCGTAAGTTCACCTAATGCCTTTTTAGTGAATTTGTGGTAATGAAACCAGGGGCGTTCGGCATGAAAGTGACCTTCAACCCCTAACAACGCCCAGTCTTTTAGTTCTTGCTGCAGAAAAGTTTTGGTTGTTTTGGGTTGAAGCCCCAGCGAATTACCCGTAAAGTAAATGACTGGTTTTCCATCAACAACCGGTAGGTGAAATTTTGAACGATATGATTTCAGCGGATCTTCGCGATCCAGCTTTTTGGCAAAGCGTAACGATGACTCAAAGTGCATGGTGGGTTATACGGGTTGGAGTTCACGGTAGGCTTTGATGAGCTTATGATGATGCTCAACGTGGTAGAGGGTAAAGTACAGCATTTCGCGAAGCGTAAGTTTACCCAACAACGGATGGGGCAGCAACAGGGTGTCTAACTGTTCTTCTGTTTTACTTGCGATTCGTTTGTTTAGTGTAGTTATCAGTTGTTCCAGTTTGTTGATCAATTTGCTGCGGTCAGAGAACAGTACAACCGCAGGGATAAATCTGCCAGAAGCTTTGCCTCCCGCCCCAAGCTTATTCTGGTATTTCAACACCAGTTCGTCATACGTTCGTGGGGTTCGGTTATTCTTCCCAAAAAGTATCCGTAGTAAAACAGGTGGAAAGGAGAAAGCAAACGCAACAGGCGCCACGCTCCGGACGAGGTGGTCGAGGTGTTGGCCTGCCGTCCATTTTCCGGCCGGTCCGGAGTTGAATTCACCTTCCGGCAAGTGTCGGATGTGCTGAATAAAATCCTGGTGATTTTTCAGCAGTTTTTCCTGAAGCTCTACTACGTGCATGGTCATTTAAACAAATCGTGGATCGGCTTCCATTTTGGTGCCGCACTTATTGCAGGTGCGCAATTCTTCCGAACCATAAAACTCACGGAAGCGTGGCAAAAAATCTTTTTCGATGTTTTCCAGGTGGAAGTGGTATTCGTGCAGTTTGTTATTGCACTTGTCGCAATACCATTGCAAACCGTCCAGAATATGTTCTTCCGGTCGTTTGCACTCAATCACCAATCCAATGGAATGGGCTGGCCGTTCGGGTCGGTGGGGTACCCGGGCCGGCAATAAAAACATTTCACCTTCCTGGATGGGAATATCAACCGGTTTGCCGTCTTCCTGGATGCGCACAACAATATTCCCTTCCAGTTGGTAAAAGAGCTCCTCGGTTTCATTAAAGTGGTAGTCCTTACGCGCATTGGGCCCACCCACAATCATCACGATATAATCGCCAGCATCGGCATAAAGATTTTTGTTTCCTACCGGAGGCTTGAGTAAATCGCGGTTGTCGTTAATCCATTGTTTCAGGTTAAAAGGTCTGCGGATAGCCATAGGATGATGTATTGATGAGTACGGTTAAAGTTACAAAAAACATCTTCTTTTTATATTTACTTTCATTTGTGTTATGAATCTTGATTTAACTGGAAAACAAGCGGTTGTTTGCGGGAGCACACAAGGCATTGGGAAGGCGGCTGCTATTGAACTGGCAGCGCTTGGTGCCACTGTAACCCTGATGGCCAGGAACGAACAAAAACTGCAGCAGGTGCTGGCTGAATTGCCGGTAAACCATCATCAACGCCATCAGTACCTGATTGCCGATTTTTCAATGCCCCGAACGGTTGAAGCGGCAATCCAAAAGCATGTTGCCCATAATCCTGTACATATCTTGGTAAACAATACGGGTGGCCCTCCGGGTGGATTAGCCATTGATGCTCATGTGGATGAATTTCTACGGGCCTTTTCAGACCATCTCATTTGCAATCAATTGCTTACACAGGCAGCGGTGCCCTCTATGAAACGTGAGCATTACGGTCGCATCATTAACATCATCTCCACTTCGGTAAAAATTCCGCTGAAGGGATTAGGCGTAAGCAATACCATCCGGGGTGCCGTAGCGAGTTGGGCAAAAACCTTATCGGTTGAATTAGGCGCTTTTGGCATTACAGTTAACAATATACTGCCGGGTGCAACGATGACCGGCAGATTGGAGGCGTTAGCCAAATCAAAAGCTGAGCAATCGGGAAAAACTTACGAAGAAGTTTTGGGTAGTATGGTTGCAGAAATCCCGGCCGGCCGGGTGGGTGATCCGCATGAGGTAGCTGCGGCTATTGCTTTTTTGGCCACACCGGCTGCTGCGTATATTAATGGCATTAATGTTCCGGTAGATGGCGGTCGTACGGGCACGCTATAACCCATTCCATGAAGTATCTGATCTTTTTTGCATTCTTTTTTTCTACCCTGATAGGGTGGGCACAGTTAAACCTGTTGGTAAAAGAAAAATTCAACGATAATCACCTGGGTTGGTACGAAATCGAAGCGGAGGATCATTCTATACGTATTAAAGATGGTTATTATGAAATGATTGCCCCGGATGGCGGCTGGATGACCTACCTTTATCCGGGGCTTGATCCGGAAAAAGATTTTTCTTTCGAAGCCTTGTTTACCCACGCCAATGGCAACGTCAACAATGGCTATGGGTTTATCTGGGGGTACGATGAGGACGACAAGCTCAATCACTTTGTTATTTCATCCGCGGGTTTTGCGCGGGTATGGTCGGCTGACGCTAAACGCAAGGATATAAATGAGTGGAAAAAAATTGAATCGGTTAATGCACCCGGTGTGCCCAATCATTTGAAAGTAATCCGGGAGCGGGAGGTAATGAAGTTTAATGTAAACGGAAACGAAGTATTTTCATTGCCAGTGCTTCCCTGGTACGGCAAGACTATAGGATTTATTTCCTACACTAAAATGCAGTTATTGATTGATGACTTTGCTATTTATAGTGATTTAAAAATCAACCTTCCGCCCGATTTACCTGAGGGCATAATAAAAGAAAATCTTGGCCCTGCTATTAACACCGAGTACGATGAGGTTACACCCAAAATTTCGGTAGACGGTTCCATGATCTTTTTCACCCGGAAGAAAAGCCCTCAAAACCTGGGAGGCGCTAACGATGAATCCGACATCTGGTTTAGTACCACCGAAGATGGAATGCAGTGGAGCCAAAGCCGAAACCTGGGTAAACCGGTAAACTCGGAAGGTGTTAACAATATTGTTTCGATAAGCCAGGATAACAATGTGATGTTGGTTTCTACCGGAACGGATTTTGGAATGTATGAGCGTGATGGCGATAACTGGAAACAAGGGGGCACCCTGGGGGTTCACTATGAAAATGAAAGCGATTATTTTGAGGCCTCTCAGGCTGCGGATGGCAAAGCGATATTTTTCTCCGCGCGAAACCGCAGCAATCTTTTTTATGCCGAAAACCTTCCTGAACGCGACTTGTTTGTGCTGTTGAAACAAGCTGATGGAAAGTGGGGTGATCCCATCAACCTGGGCCCGGCAATCAATACCAGGGGTACAGAGATGTCACCCTTTCTGGCCTCCGATGGCCGCACACTGTATTTTGCGTCCGATGGTCATCCCGGGTATGGCGGGATGGACATTTTTATGAGCAGACGGTTAGACAACACCTGGACAAATTGGAGCGAAGCCATGAACCTTGGTCCGGAAATCAATACCATCGGATTTGATGCCTACTATACGGTTCCCGCTTCGGGTGATATAGCCTACATGTGTACAGCTGAAGGAGGCTTCGGCCGTTCGGATTTGGTTCGGGTAAAACTTCCAAAGGCTGTTAAGCCCGATCCGGTGGTGTTGGTAGCAGGAAGGGTGTTGAATGCCAAAACCAGGAATCCGGTACAAGCGCGAATCGTGTTTGAAAACATGGCATTGGGCAAAGAAGCCGGTGAGGCTGTTTCTAACGCGCAGTCGGGTGAATACCGCATTGCCCTGCCTTATGGAGTAAACTACGGATTGCATGCTGGCGCTAAAGGGTATTTATCCGTTAATGAAAACCTGGAGTTGGTTAGTCTAAACGAATACGCGCGTGTATCCAAGGATTTGATGCTGGTGCCCATTGAAGTAGGCGGAGCCATTCAACTAAACAATGTGTTTTTTGAACAAGGTCGCCCGATGTTATTACCGGAATCCTACCCCGAACTCGACCGCCTGGTAATCATTATGAAAGAGAATCCGGGAATGATGATAGAACTCAGTGGCCACACCGATAATGTGGGGAATCCAAGAAGTTTAATTGTGTTGTCGCAAGAGCGGGTGGCAGCCGTAAAAAAATACCTGGTTGAGCAGGGCATTACGCCCAAACGAATCAACGGAAAAGGTTATGGTGGAGCCAAGCCGTTGGTTAAAAACGATACGGAGGAAAACCGCAGAATGAACCGCAGGGTGGAGTTCCGCATTGTGCGGAAATAAACAGAACAGTTATTGGATGGATCGAGTTGCCGGAGCGGATGGGGGTGGTGGATTATCTTCCAACCTGAATTCACCCTGAGGTTTTTTTATGGTGTAGGATGACATATCCTGTTTGGCTTCCAGCCCTTCACCGTAAATCACCTCGGTTTCCATTCGGATGGTTACGAAACTATCGGTGTAGATGTCTTCTTTTGCCGGACGCCAAAAAAGTTCTTCGGTATTGAGTTGTTCTTTTTTAGCGAGATTCACCACTTCAACTTTACCCACGGCTTTCCACAGGTTGTCTTTCTTGAAGTAATAGGCCTGGTTGGCGCGGAGCGTTGACGATAGGTTGCCCGCTTCATCAAAAAATTCAATGTAAACACCCTCCGGAAATTCCCGGTCGCCATGTTGAAACTCAAACACGCGATCGGCCAGCAGTTTAACTTTTACCACCTGGTTTTCGGTATAGAAAAGCTCCACGTTTTCGGCTTCACTTTGCGGGCCATCGTATTCAACGGGTTGTGCGATTTCCTTTTTGTCGCAAGCAAACAACGCCAGAAGAAAGAATAAGATGGTTACACTTTTCATAGAAATGAAAAAGGCCATAGCATCCTATGGCCTTTCAATATTTTTAATATTAATTAATCGCGGGTACGCACCGTAACGGATTCATTAATCCAACAGGCTACCCGTTGGGTATCACCAGCCGACCAGTTTACAAGGAAAATATCCTCCTTGGAAGGAAACTGATCTTTTGCCATGCCCATTTTTTTGGCATCGCCTGCACGTTGGTACATATCGTAAGCGGCAATGTAAACCAGCCGGTCTTCCGCCATGTTATCTTTTTTCGCGCACTCACTAAAACTTCCGTAGTACAAGTCACCGATTCTTTCGTAAGCTTCTTTTTTATTCGGATCAGCCGACAAGGCCTGGCGAAAGAGCTCACGGGCGGCCGGTTTGCTGCCGCGTTTAGCTTCAATGCTGCCTTGATAAAGATAGACATCGGCTTTTTCGGAGTTACTGGACGCCACCTCAATAGCTTCTTTGAAGTATTGGTTGGCACGGGTATAATTTTCCATAGCTAAGTAACGAATGGCCAGGTTTTTCAGCAAGCCGAAGTCTTTTTCGGTCTCACTGATTTTTTCAGCGGCCTGGAGCCACAGGGGGTCATCGGTACATTTATCCTGCAGCATGAAAGCAAAGATCTTTTTAGCTGTTCCGATGTCATTCGGGTTAGCCTTAAACTTGGGCCCCAGGTTCTTTCTTACGAAGTCGCAATTAACTTCGATCATACTCAATAAAATTTTATCGGTATCTTCTTTCCATCCCCGGTACCGGGCCACCAAATCCTGCTTACCTTGACTGGAAGCCACTTTAATTTTGGCATCTAAAATCCCCATAATCATATCGTAGCGTTCCAGCACCTGTTCATCGGTCAGGTTCTTTAGTTTCAGCTTATTGATCTTAACGGATTGCATGTAGGGAATAATGGTACCATCCAGAATGTTGTTACCATTCAATTCAAAAGCCTTGTCCAGAAGACCAAGTACATAAGCCTCTTTCCCATTTTCATTCGCCCAAAAGACAAGTGCGGCAATAGCTTTTCTGTTCATCACGTTGGCTTCTTCACCGCAATATTTTATCCGGAGGTCGAATATGATCATCAGGGTATCAATCAACCCATTCTTTTTGATTGGATCTTTCTCAGTGGAAGCCAGTTTCTGATAGATTTCAGCGCCATTGATGTAAATACTCGTGTTAAGATCAGGCGTATTGGTCAATAACCAGTTGAGGTGAGGTTTCGCCTTGGCAAATTCATTGTTTTTACGGTAGTCGTCATAGAGCGATACCTTTTCTTCAACTTTTGCCTTTTGTTCGGGCTCTTCAGGCCATTTCCACTCTTTGCATTGTGCCCAGGCAGAACCTGATGCGAGCAAGGTAATTACCAGGAGGGCGCCAGATAAAACGGAGTTTCTCATTTTTTTAGGTTTTCTAGTCAAATTTTCTACGTATAAACCACTGATCGTTAAACGTAACTCCAAAGTAAACCCTGAAATACGTTTCTTCTAAAACATTTTTTGACCTATCACCTCTTTTACCCGTGCTAAAGGCTATATCGAGACTTGAGCGGCCAGTTGGCAAGGAAAGGCCAAAATTAATGCCAAAATCCCGGAGAGCGTTATTATTTATTAAAAAAGGTGCATTTTCATAATAAGCTCCAGCCCGATAGGTCACTCTTTTGATGAATTTATCCGACAATTGGTCGGGAGTTATCTCGCCTCCAAAGGCAAATTTCCATGATTTTCCAAGGTTTTCGTTGTCCTCAGGGTTAATGCTGCTGAATTGTGACCAGTCCTGCGCACTGAACTCGGCACCGGCTGCCCATTTTGTTGCCTTGCTGACAGAGGCACCTATCGTGAAGGCTGAGGGTAGAAATATTTTCCCTCGATTGGCGTAAACGGTGTCGGAAGTTATGGGTGTGGAGCCCAGGTCTCTGCGTTGAAATACAGTAGTATTGTTAGCTTTTAAATTAGTACCAAAGGTATAGGTAGCGCCTGCATTAAGGCGGATATCATCTTTGCTTCCAAGCGAGTCTTTACTAAAGGAAGCGCCTAGTGTAAATTGAAAATCCTTTACAAAGGTCTGCTCGCTTATGCTGATTACATACCGGGGTAATTGATTTACGTTAAGCAGGACGTTGGAATAATCATTGATAATTGAACCAAATAAGTACGTGGCTTTTAAACCAACTGACCAATTGTCGTGGATCCGCACACCATTTGACCAATACACCTGTGAAAGTCCACCGCTTCCCTGTTCCGCAACGGCAATGGTGTCTTGGGGATCGGAATTCTGAACAAAATCAATATACTCCAACCGATAGTTAACGGCTGTAAAAGGCATCAACCCGACCGAGGTAGTCCATTTGCCCGGCTTGATGGGCAGAGCGGTAACCAGGTAGCTTAAATTACCATTTACATTCTCGATGTTGGTGGTATCGTTTTTAGTCTTTCTCGACTCAAGCACAGTGCCTGCCTGAAATGAAGTGTAATAGTTAAACACCAGCAAGGCAGGATTCTGATTATTAACAAACCAATATTGCGGCTGACTGACACCCACACCACCCATACCCTGGTTTTGGATCAGGGCGTTGCCATAAGGCTCACCGATACCAAAAGTTGAAAAGGGTGAGCGGGCTGTTTGACCAAATGCGGTTGCTGATGCGGTTAAAAAACCAAGGAGAAATACGTATTTAGAAAGCGACATTCGTTGATAAAATGGGGTTTAAACCGTTACGCACCAGATTTTGGCACGCAAATATGGGCCCTTTAGGTTTGTTTTCAAAAAGAGAATAGTATCGGAAAAATGCTAATCTGGCCGAAATCAGGTTAATCGGGCTCAATGATGGAAATATGGAAGATTTTTTAACCACACGTTTCGTATTTGGAGTTCGAGATCGGGTGAATCTGGTAACCCGGATTTGGACACCTAACGCATGGCACATGGTGATAGAACATTTGGATGGCTGCCTGTTTTGATTCTTTAGGGTCGGCTAAAATTATTACCTTGGAGATGCATCAAAAGCCAGCAAAGTTTAACGATTCAGGCTATGGTAAAGCTATGGTAAAGCAACGTTACAAAGTAATTGGATTAATGTCGGGTACATCATTAGATGGGGTGGATGTGGCGTGTTGCGTGTTCACCTTACGGGACAGACAATGGAAGTTTCAAATCGAAAAAGCCATGACGATACCCTATTCGGCTGAATGGATTAACCGGCTTTCGAAGGCCAGCGATTTATCGGCACAACAATTCATTCAACTGCATGTGGATTATGGGTTCTACCTCGGCAACCTGATACAAAAATTCATAAAACTCTATGCTATAAAAAAAGTTGATTTCATCGCATCGCATGGCCACACCATTTTTCATCAACCCGATAACTACGTCACTTTTCAGGCAGGTGATGCCAAGGCACTCCATGCTGCCAGCAAACTGCCGGTAGTTGCCGACTTCAGAAGCCTGGACGTTGTTCTGGGCGGTCAGGGCGCTCCGCTTGTACCGTTGGGCGATCAGTTGCTTTTTTCTGAATACGATGTTTGCCTGAATCTCGGAGGCATTGCAAATATGTCGTTTCAGTACAAAAAGAAACGCATAGCCTTTGATGTGTGCTTTGTAAACATGGGCCTCAATTACCTTGCGCGCAAAGCCGGAAAAGCTTTTGACCGGAATGGCACGTTTGCCTCCGATGGCCAAATGCACAAGGGTATGCTGAATGAACTAAATAAAGTCTACGCACGCCTGCGAACTAAGCGACCTTCGCTAAGCCGGGAAATATTTGAGCAGACTCTTCAACCCATCCTCGATCATCCGGATATCGACTTGAATGACCGCCTTCATACGTTTACCGAAGCCATTGCCATCGAAATTGCTTCTTCTCTTCCGGCCAAAAAGAAAGTGCAAAGTGTTTTGTGCACCGGTGGCGGAACACTTAATACGTATTTAATTTATCGTTTGATGGAGTATTGCGGAGATGAAGTGGAATTAATCATTCCTGATGCCGACCTGGTTGATTTTAAGGAAGCGCTGATCTTTGCTTTTTTGGGCGTTAGGCGGGTGCGGAATGAAATCAATTGTTTGAAAGAGGTTACGTTTGCCAGCCGCGACAGTTCTTCGGGTGTGTTGGTTGGTTTCTGAGCGTTTGCCATCTTTGCTGCCAAATTTATTTTTCATGCGTGACCTCCTCCAGAAATTTGAAACCAAACGTCCTGAAATTGTATTCGAATGGAAAGACCCTGAATCGGAAGCGGAAGGATGGGTGGTTATCAACTCCTTGCGTGGAGGCGCTGCCGGTGGCGGCACCCGTATGCGAATTGGGTTAGACAAACGCGAAGTTGAATCGCTGGCCAAAACCATGGAGGTGAAGTTCACCGTTTCGGGCCCGCCCATAGGGGGTGCAAAGTCCGGTATTAATTTCGATCCCAATGATCCGCGCAAAGCAGGTGTATTGCAACGCTGGTATACAGCCGTAATGCCGCTGTTAAAATATTACTACGGAACGGGTGGTGATTTGAATGTGGATGAAACCCATGAAGTAATACCTATAACCGAAGATGCCGGCATCTGGCATCCGCAGGAAGGTGTGTTTACCGGGCATTATAAACCAACCGAGCCGCAAAAGGTAAACCGCATTGGGCAACTGCGGCAAGGTGTGATAAAATTAATTGAGGATGAGCGGTATGCACCGTCACTTCAAAAGAAATACACCATTGCCGACATGTGCACAGGTTATGGTGTAGCCGAAGCGGTTAAACATTTCTACACCTTATGGGGGGGTGATGTGCGTGGAAAACGAGCCGTAGTGCAGGGATGGGGAAATGTTGGTGCTGCTGCAGGATTTTACCTGGCCAGGATGGGCGTTAACATCGTGGGTATTATTACACGCGATGGCGGATTAATCAGCGAAAAGGGTTTATCGTTGGAGGAGGTGACCACATTGGTGGTAAACCGTGTGAACAATCGTATTGCATCGCCAAACTTACTCCCATACGAGGAACTCAATAAAAAAATCTGGGATCAACAATTCGAAATTTTTATTCCTGCGGCAGCCTCGCGGCTGGTAACCCGCGACCAGGTAGACCGGATGATCGCTTCCGGGGTGGAAGTATTTTCCTGTGGTGCAAATGTACCCTTTGCTGATCCGGAAATATTTTTCGGTTCTACGGGGGTTTATGCCGATGAAAAATTTTCTGTGATTCCTGATTTCATCGCCAACTGTGGTATGGCCCGGGTGTTTGCCCATTTTATGGAACAAGAAGTTACCATGGAAGATGAAGCCATCTTCCAGGATATTTCCACCACCATTTTCAGGGCGCTGGAAAAAACCCACCGGGTTAATGCTGGCAAAACCGGGCTGGCACAAGCTTCATTTGAAATTGCTTTGCGGCAGCTCGTTTAATGCACCGAAAAAAATGGGTAGGTAAGCAGGTACACTGCGGCTCCGGCAAAATAGCCCATCAAGGCTAATAATGTAATCCGTTTCAGGTACCAGATGAAGTCAATCTTTTCCATGCCCATGGCCGCCACACCGGCTGCAGACCCGATGATCAACATGCTACCGCCAGTACCGGCACAATAGGCCAGGTATTCCCAGATCATGTGGTCGGTGGGATAAATTTTCATGTCGTACATGCCCATGCTGGCCGCCACGAGCGGCACGTTATCAACGATGGAAGAGAGTATTCCAATCAGTGTAATGATGATCCGGTTATCGCCCAGCGTATGGGCCAGGTACTCGGCAAAATTGTGCAGGGTACCCATGGCCTCAAGTGAACCTACCGCCAATAAAATTCCCAAAAAGAAGAGCACACTCGGCATATCAATACGGGTGAGGGCATGCGCGGCTGTATAATTCTTTCGGGCAGCTTCGTCCATGTCCGGGTTAATCAGCTCAGAAACAACCCATAGTACACCCAAACCCATCATCATGCCCAGGTAGGGTGGAAGATGGGTTACGGTTTTGAATATCGGTACTGAAATCAATGAGCACACACCTACAATCAACATGAGCGTTCCCGAGCCTGATCCTTCCTCTTTTTGGCCGGAGGATTTTTGCTCGCTTGTGCCCAGGTCACCTTTCAATTTAAAGCTCAGATAAATCAGTGGAATAACCGCACAAACAATGCTGGGTAGGATAAGGGTTTTAACAATGTTTGCAGCTGTAATCTGCCCGCCAATCCACAACATGGTAGTGGTAACGTCACCAATGGGCGACCAGGCGCCACCGGCATTAGCCGACACGACAATCATGCCCGCAAAAAACAACCGCATTTCTTTGTTGGGGATCAGTTTGCGGATGAGCGAGACCATGACAATGGTGGTGGTCAGGTTATCGAGAATAGCAGAAAGAATAAAGGATACTCCGCACACAATCCACAATAATTTTTTCGGGCTCTTGGTAC
Organism: uncultured Roseivirgaceae bacterium; assembly: GCA_964583905.1. GTDB lineage: Bacteria > Bacteroidota > Bacteroidia > Cytophagales > Cyclobacteriaceae > UBA2336. The sequence goes on along the minus strand of CAZOYJ010000058.1, from coordinate 5,105 downwards.
GGATGCGATCGGTTATAAACTTGAAGCCATGATGCGCATCAATCAACTCTACAATCGTCATGGCGCCCATTAAGAAGAACAGGATTTGTGCAATTTCATTAAGGTGATCCCCCAACTGATCAATGACATATTCGCGGTGGATTTCTGTACCGCTCAACAAGCCAAAATTTTCAGCCGATCGCTTTAGCTCATCCACAAAATGGGTGAAGTGCGAGCTGCTTAATAGGGTAGCCGGAGGGTCAGATACCATAAATAAAGTCCAGCAAATTACGCCTGTTAAGAGTGCTGATGCAGTTTTATTGATTTTGATGGGATGCTCCAGGGCAATGGCCAGGTACCCAATAATAAAGATGGTGACAATAACCAGTTCCATTAATTGAATAGGGTTAGATTTAGTTGGCGCTAATATTACAGTAAGACTCCTGCATCACCAAATTAAATTATGATTAGTGGATGGGGTGGCTTTCTGACAAGAAATCCGGGTTAGGTTTTCGGGTTAAAAAATCATTCCGGAAGCCCAAAAATTCCTGCGTTCAGGCGGGTCAGGGTTTCTTCCTTGTAGCGGGTATCCACCAGCAGGCTGATGTTATTATAACTTCCGCCAACCGAAACCATGCGGATAGGGATTTCCGAAAGACACCCAAAAATTTTGTCCAACACACCTTTTTGGTTCCCGATTTTATGCCCCACAATACACACGATGGTTTGGTTGGCATCCACCTCAACACTTCCAAAAGTGTTTAACTCACCAAGAATCTTTTCCAGTTGCGAATTATTATCGATCGTGAGGGAAACGGCCACTTCGGAAGTGGAAATCATGTCGATCGGGGTTTTGTATTGCTCAAATATTTCAAACACCCTGCGCAAAAATCCGTAGGCCATCAACATGCGCGAAGATTTTATTTTTATAGCGGTGATGCCATCCTTGGCGGCAACCGCTTTGTACACGCTTTGGGTTTCCTTGTTGCTGATAAGGGTGCCAGGTGCTTTTTCATCCAGGGTGTTTTTTAGGCGCACGGGCACATTGTATTTCTGAGCCGGTACAATGGTGGACGGGTGTAAAATTTTTGCACCGAAGTAGGCTAATTCGGAAGCTTCATCAAAGGTGAGTTCCGATATCGGATAGGTTTTGTTTACAACCCGTGGATCGTTGTTGTGCAGACCGTCAATATCCGTCCAGATTTGAATTTCTGCTGCACCGATGGCCGCACCCATCAACGATGCCGTATAGTCGCTTCCGCCACGTTTCAGGTTATCAATCTCGTTACGATGATTCCGGCAAATGTATCCTTGGGTAATGATGATGTCGATGTGCTTGAGCGAGTTAAGCAAGGGCTTTAAGCGCTGGGCAATTTTTTCCAGTTCGGGTTCTTCATTTTCATCAATCGACATGAAGTACAACGCAGGCAACAGGCGGGCGTTGATCTTCCGCTCCTGCAGGTGCTGATAGAATAATTCGGTTGATATCAATTCACCCTGGGCCAGCAGTTCGCGGTAGCTTTTATCGTCAAATTGCCCGGCTGCCAGCAACCGGATGAAAATGAAAAAGCGACTCACGATTTCATGGCCGATGGCTTTGAAGTTTTCGGATACGTATAATTCATCCGTAAAGGATAAGTAGTGTTTTTCCAGGGCTGCGATTTCTTTTTCTGCCGAAGTAAAATCTTCGCGCAGTAAATTTTCGCCAATTGTTACTAAGTCATTGGTCGTTCCCGATAGGGCCGACAATACCACAACTTTTCGTCCAGGTGTTTCCGTTACCAGGTTGGCAATTTTTTTCATCCGCTCCGGCTTTCCCACGGATGTGCCACCAAATTTTAAAACCAGCATGTTTGTGTACGTTGAGCGGCAAAGTTAAGGATGGGTGGAAAATAAAAAAGGCATCAACCCGCGATGCCTGTTGAATACTTCATCCGGTGTGTTTACCGAACAAACGTTACTTTTTTAATCTTGCCGTTTTCAACTTCATAAATTGCTGTGGCACTCAGGAAATCATTTCCAAAACGTACATACTCCTGATCGATGACTTGGTTGCCCTGAACAATCCGGTTCTCAATTTTACAATACAGGTTAGGGGTGCGTTCAAACAGGGCACTGTAGGTCATTCTGAGTTGATCTTTCCCTTTCGCTAAAAGTGGCCCATTGAAATTGTACAATTCGATATGCTCGCTGTAGGTGTCAAGGAAAGCTTCAATATCGCGGGCATTGTAGGCATTAAGTTGGCGTTGCACCACCGTTTCAGGAGATTCAGCCACCAACTTTTCAGGTTCCAGTAATTGACCGGCTTTGACAACAAGTGAAATGGAATTGAGGTGTTGAAGAGACTCAAACGGATTTTTAGTAAGTAAAATCAAGTCAGCAACCTTACCCTTTTCAATCGTACCAAGTAATTTATCTTTTCCAAAGCCCACAGCGGTGTTACATGTAGCAGCTCGCAGCACTTCCGTATTGAGTAACCCTGCTTTCGACATAGCTTCAAGTTCCTGTAAATAGGATGAGGCATGAAACGTTCCAATATTCCCGGCATCTGTGCCCGCCATAACATTAACTCCCCCTTTTACCAGTTTACGAAGATTAATTGCAGAAATAGAGTCTCTTCGGAATGTGTTTTTTGGAATCCCATTTTCACGAAAGTATTTCAGCAGGGGAGGCATTTCAGAAAAGCCTTCAGGATCGAAAACAGAACCGTATGCAAAGGGGTTGGCCCAAAAAAGATCTTGTGGATGATGATCGCGTTTACCGGAAAATACTTTTGCGTAGTTGCCGCCAACAAGTAGAGTTGGTGTATAACTAACTTTTTTAGTTTTCAACAGTTGGATAAAGTTATCGGGAATAACCTCATCATCAATGCTGTGTACCAGAATGTCAGCACCGGCCTCAACGGCCAACTGTGCGGTTTTAAGTTCGGTAGCATGCACAGCAAGTTTCAGGTTATTTTTGTGTGCCTGTTCTGCAATGTGCTTAACGAGGGGAAATGATTTTTCAGCCGGATAGTTGGGGCCTGCGATGTACCAGATCTTAATAAAATCTGGCTTGAAAGGAAGCATTTTCTTAAAAAGCGAATCGGCTTGACTTATTGTAGTGATTTTAATAATGGGCGGATCGTTAAGATCAAGTTTTTGCCGATCAACAATGGAAAACAAAGGGCCTGCAACCAGAATGTTTGGAGTGGTGATGCTTTTACTGATTGAATCCCGGATTGTAAAATTACTGAATGGCCCACCAACGTCCATTACGGTGGTGATGCCCAACCGCAAATACCGGTTCAGATAATCGGTAGTATTGGCCAGCCCATCAGCACGTTCTCTTTCATACGGCACGCGTGTCCGCAAGTCAAGTGCATCCGGCCGCGTGTATAAACTTCCCGATTGAAAAAAATGAATATGCGCATCCATCATCCCCGGCATCAGGTATTTTCCGGTGCCATCAATAACCTTTGCATTAGCCGGTGTTTTTATTTTGGCAACAGTTCCGATATCTGTTATTTGATCACCGCTTATCAAGACGGATAAGGCCGGCATTACTTTGCCTGTCTTTACATCAATAACAGTTACATTTTTAATGATTGTGTTTTGCCCCCACACCATAGTGGCGAATAAAACAAGCAGGGTAATTGTTACTGGCTTTTTCATGGCTTTAGTTTTCGTAGTCGAAGATAAACAAAAAAGCCCTAACGGTATCGCCAGGGCTTCAGGGTCTATATAGAATTAAACTTACTTCTTGTCGTTCACCTCTTCGTACTCCACATCCGAAACATTATTACCATCGGAGGATCCGTTAGGTGCACCAGCATCAGCGCCAGGTTGGGCGCCAGGAGCGCCCTGTTGCGTAGCCTGGTAGATTTCCTGAGACGCTGCCTGCCACGCAGCGTTAAGCGAAGCCATAGCCGTTTCAATGGCGGTTAAGTCCTGGCTCTTATGCGCCTCCTTCAACTTCTCAAGGGCTCCGTTAATAGCGTTCTTATTGCCTTCCGAAAGCTTATCGCCATACTCACTCAATTGCTTTTCGGTTTGGAAGATGAGCGAATCGGCTTGGTTGATCTTCTCCACTTTTTCTTTGGCGCGCTTATCAGTTTCAGCATTGGCTTCAGCTTCCTGCTTCATTTTTTTAATTTCCTCATCGGTTAATCCGCTGGAAGCTTCAATCCTGATTTTTTGTTCCTTGCCGGTGCCTTTGTCTTTTGCCGAAACATGAAGGATACCATTCGCATCAATATCGAAGGTTACTTCAATTTGGGGTAAGCCACGCGGTGCAGGTGGAATTCCATCGAGGTGGAAACGACCGATGGTACGGTTGTCTTTTGCCATCGGGCGTTCGCCTTGCAATACGTGTATTTCCACAGAAGGCTGATTATCAGCAGCTGTTGAAAACACTTCTGATTTTTTAGAAGGAATGGTAGTATTGGATTCAATCAGTTTGGTAAATACACCGCCAAGAGTTTCAATACCCAACGAAAGCGGGGTAACATCCAGCAGCAACACGTCCTTCACTTCACCGGTTAATACGCCACCCTGAATGGCTGCACCTACGGCCACCACCTCATCGGGGTTAACACCCTTCGAAGGTTTTTTGCCGAAGAATTTTTCCACTTCTTCCTGGATGCGCGGAATGCGGGTAGAACCACCCACCAGGATGACCTCATCAATATCGCTAACCGAAACACCGCCATCCTGAACGGCTTTACGGCAAGGTTCCAGGGTTCTGCGTACCAGGTCGTCCACCAACTGCTCAAATTTGGCCCGGGTTAATTTCTTCACCAGGTGCTCGGGTACACCATCAATGGAAGTGATGTACGGTAGGTTGATTTCGGTTTCGTGTGAGCTGGACAGTTCAATCTTGGCTTTTTCGGCTGCTTCTTTCAAGCGTTGTAACGCCATCGGGTCTTTGCGCAAGTCGATGTTGCGTTCGGTTTTGAACTCATCGGCCAGCCAATTAATGATTTTCATGTCGAAGTCATCACCACCCAGGTGAACATCACCGTTGGTCGATTTTACTTCAAATACGCCATCGCCCAGTTCAAGTATGGAAATATCGAATGTACCACCACCAAGGTCGTACACGGCAATCTTCATGTCTTTGTTTTTCTTGTCGAGACCGTAGGCCAA
>CAZOYJ010000057.1:0-18056 GCA_964583905.1 uncultured Roseivirgaceae bacterium | reverse complement strand
CTGAAATTTGGAATCTGAGACATGGAATATTTTGAAGGTTTTGCCTTGTAGGGTAGTCCACGCCCCCGGGTACGGACTTAATCCCCGGATAAAGTTGATAATGTTTTGGGAGGGTTGGTTCCAGTTAATCTGGCAGGTCTCCTTAAAAATCTTTGGTGCATGTTTTATTTCTCCGTTTTCGGGTTGAGGCAGTGCAGGGTAATTTCCCGATTGGATGGCCTGAACGGTTTTCAGCACCAGGCCGGCTCCTTTATGCATAAGCCGGTCATAAAGTGAACCGGCATTGTCGGTTTCATAAATCGGTTCTTTTTCCTGGAAGATGATGCTGCCGGTGTCAATATCATGTTTAAGAAAAAATGTAGTCACCCCGGTTTCTTTTTCGCCATTGATGATGGCCCAATTGATCGGTGCCGCACCACGGTATTGCGGAAGGAGGGAAGCATGCAAATTGAAGGTGCCGTACTCCGGCATCGACCACACCGCTTCCGGTAACATGCGAAAGGCTACGACCACTTGGAGGTTGGCGTTATAGCTCTTTAATTCCTCTAGAAATTCAGGTGACTTCAAATTGGTTGGCTGAAGCACCGGGATGTTGTTTTTTAACGCGCAGGCTTTCACCGAAGAAAGTGCAATTTTTTGTCCGCGGCCCTGGGGTTTATCGGGAGCAGTAATCACCGCCACTACATTGAATTTATGTTCAACGAGTATTTCGAGGCTGGGCACCGCGAATTCGGGTGTGCCCATGAAGATGGTGCGGAGTTCTTGCATTGGTTAATTCAGATGGGCAAATATGGTGAAATGAGAATAAAATTACGACTTGAGCGTATTTGGATAGCCGGAGCTTTTGCGTGGGAACTTCCTTTTTCAATGAACTTTAAATTGTTGAAGGTTGTATTTATCATTAAGTTTGAATTATGAAACAGCATACGTACAGGGTATTACTGAACAAAGAACCTGAGGGAGGGTATACGGTTATGGTTCCTAAATTGCAGGGTTGTATCACGTATGGGGTGACGATTGATGAAGCAATAGAAAATGCAAAGGAAGCCATCAGTTTATATATTGAAAGTCTGGTTGCGGATGGCGAACAAGTTCCAACTGAAGAAAATACGTTTGAGTACTCACTCTCTGTTTCCGCTTGAGTAACATTCCAACCTTTAAACCAAAAGAAATTGTACGACTTCTTCAAAGGAAGGGTTTCATTCTGCACCGGGTGAAGGGAAGTCATCATATCTATAAACTACCGGATGGCTCAAAACGTGTGGTTGTCCCAATGCATGGCCGCGACTTACCAAAAGGCACTTTTTATTCCATCTTGCATCAGGCAGGAATCGACAAGAAGGAGATCTAATTTCTAAGCTTTCTACGGATGTATTTTGCGCAAATCGGGCATACATTCCAGTTGTGCCCTCGGGCCGGACAGTATTTTCTTCCAAAATAAATGAACTGAAGATGGGCTTTATTCCATTTTTTTTCCGGGATGAGGCGCTTTAAATCCTTTTCGGTTTTTTCTACACTCTTTCCGTTTGATAATCCCCAACGATACGCCAACCGGTGGATGTGCGTATCTACCGGAAAAGCAGGCTTACCAAACCATTGTGTCATCACCACCGATGCGGTTTTGTGTCCCACGGCCGGAAGTTCTTCCAGTTCTTCAAAGGTTGAGGGCACTTCACCGTTGTATTTCTCCACCAGAATTTTCGACAATCCATAGATTCCTTTCGACTTCATGGGCGAAAGTCCGCAGGGTTTAATGATCTCCCGGATTTCTTCCACCGAAAGCTTGACCATATCAAGCGGGTTGTCGGCCAGTTTGAATAAATGGGGTGTGGTTTTGTTCACGCGTTCATCGGTACACTGCGCAGAGAGTAAAACCGAAATCAATAAGGTATAGGCATCTTTATGCTGGAGCGGAATGGGCGTTTCCGGAACGTAGGTATCCAGAAGTTTAAGGATGGCTTTTACTTTTTCGGATTTGGTCATTGTGTAAGAACAATTTTGAATCTGAAATCTGAAATTATTCGTACAACAAGTATTTCCTTCGGGCTTCCTTAAACTTTTCCAGGTTGCTTCTCCAACTTTCCCGAATCTGTTCTTCTGTCAGTCCTTGCTTAATCTGCTCCCGCAGTTTTGTTGTGCCGGCCAGTTTTTCAAAATAGCTGTTGAAGAACTTGTCCTTATCGGGAAAGGCATTATAAAACCGGATGAGATAACTCAAATCGAGTTGGGGTTTCACCGGAACATTTCGCAGATCTAATCCATAACATATTTTGGTTTCCAATGGCGGATTCTTTGACATGCCCTCAATACTCACCGGTGTAAATTGAAAAGGCATTTCTTTTAAATCCGGATGGCCAATTACCTGGAAGGGCATTGGCGTTCCGCGGCCCAGACTAAGTACCGTACCTTCAAATAAGCATGTTGAGGGATAAAGTTTTATCGCCTGATCGTTTGGCAGGTTGGGCGATGGTTTCACGGGCAACGAATAGAAGTCAGCGTGTTTCCAGTTTTTAACCGGGATAACTTCAAGGTTGCAGGTGCGGCCTCCCGTTAACCAACCTTCTCCATTAATCATCAAAGCAAGTTCTCCAATGGTTAGCCCGTGAACGATGGGAATCGGGTGCATGCCCACAAACGATTGGTGTTCTTTTTCTAAAATCGGCCCGTCAACATAATGGCCATTCGGGTTGGGTCGGTCGAGTACCAGTACTTTTTTATTATTCTCGGCACAGGCTTCCATCACATAGTGCAACGTGCTGATGTAGGTGTAAAACCGTACGCCCACATCCTGGATATCGAAGATCACTACGTCAACATCCGCCAATTGATCGGGGGTTGGCTTTTTATTGTTGCCGTAAAGGGAAATGACCGGTAGCCCGGTTTTTGAATCCATACCATCTGTAATCAATTCGCCCGCATCGGCTGTACCCCGAAAGCCGTGTTCGGGCGCGTAAATCTTCTTCAGGTTTGCACCTCGTTTCAGGAGCGTATCCGCCAGGTGCGTTTTTCCTAACAGGGAGGTGTGGTTGACTACAATGCCAACTGCCCGATTGCCCAGCTTGGTCAGTACGAGATCCAACTGCTTAGCGCCAGTGATCACTTCAGTTGGCTGGCCGGCATCGGCTGGGTTGGTGGTGAGGGTAGACGACCCGGATTTGTGCCCGCACTGCACAGCACAAAAAAGTAACAGTAAAAATTTTAACTTGCTCACGCGATTAATGATTTAACTCAAATTTGAATCTCTCTTACTTCATATCCAAGCGGATAACCAACCAATCGGGTGGCGGGTTTTCGTCAACCATCCACAAAATTGCTGTGGCCAGTATCGGCATTGGCCTGGGAGCTTCTATTGTGGCGTTCCTCATCATGCGCGGATTTCAGGATACCGTGAAGGAAAAAATCTACAGCTTCAGCGGTCATGTGTTGGTAACACGGTTTACGATGAATAATTCGATGGAGGAAGCCCCCATGTTTTACAACATCGATTTGTATAATCATTACCGGAATTATCCGCAGGTGCGGCACGTGCAGGAATATGCCCATAAGGCGGGGCTGATTAAAACGGACGATGAGGTATTGGGCGTGGTGATGAAAGGTATTGGAAAAACCTACGACACGGCTGCTTTCCATACCAACATGATCGCGGGCCGGTTTATTCATTTGCCCGACAGTGGGTATGCTAATGAAGTAGTGCTGAGCAAGACCATCTCAAAAAAAATCAACGCTAACCTCGGTGACCAGGTAATTGTGCATTTTTTTCAGAACCCTCCGCGCTTCAGAAGGTTAACGGTGGTGGGTATCTATGAAACGAACCTGTCGGAATATTTTGACGACAAAATCATCATCAGCGATATTCGCCTGATTGCCCGGTTAAACGATTGGGCCGACAGCGTGGCAGGCGGCCTGGAGGTGTTTGTACAGGATGTTAACCGGATTGATGACATTGCGTATGATCTGGGCTCCACCATTGATTTTGATATGCACTTTCAGGCGGTAAGCGACCGGTACATCCAGGTGTTTGAATGGCTGCACTTGTTAAACCGGCAGGTAAATATTTTACTGGTGGTTATCCTTGGTGTGGTGTGCGTGAATATGATTTCCATAATCCTCATCCTGGTGATGGAGCGGACCCAAATGATTGGCCTGCTGAAAGCGTTGGGTGCTAACGATGGCTTAATCCGCAGGGTGTTTGTAAACAGCGGCATCAACCTGGTGTTAAAAGGTATGTTGCTTGGAAATGTTTTTGGGTTGGGGTTATGTTTTGTTCAAGACACCTTTAAAATTATTACCCTTAACCCGCACGATTATTACATGAGTTTTGTGCCGGTAAGCTGGCATTGGGAAACAGTATTACTGTTAAACGCACTTACCTTTTTAATTGTATCGGTGGTATTGTTGTTGCCCACCGCTATTATTTCGCGCATTGATCCGATTAAGGCCATTCGGTTTGATTAACAGTTACCCCTCCTCATCATAATCGGTAAACCAACTTTGCAGTTCAAGCTGAATCACCCCAAGAAACGCTTCGCGAAAGATGCGCGATGACATTTTAGATTGCCCGCGGGTACGTTCAGTAAAAATGATGGGTACTTCCTTTAATTTGAATCCGTATTTCCACGCTTTAAATTTCATCTCAATCTGGAAGGCATACCCCACAAATTTGATCTCATCCAATGGAAGTGTTTCGAGTACTTTTCGCTTATAGCAGATAAAACCTGCGGTGGTATCGTAAACCGGCATCGCGGTAATAGCCCGTACATACCAACTGGCCAGCCAGGAAAGCAACACACGCCCCATGGGCCAGTTCACCACGTTTACACCGGTAACATATCGTGAACCGATGGCCATGTCGTTACCTTGGGCTTCGCAAGCATCAATCAGGCGCGATAAATCTTTTGGATCATGCGAAAAATCGGCATCCATTTCAAGGATGTAGCAATAACCCTTCTCCAGGGCGTAGCGGAAGCCGGTAAGGTAGGCGGTGCCTAATCCTGCCTTTTCTGAACGCTTAAGCAGATGCAGCCGGACACCGCCTTCATTATAATGAAGTTGTAAGATTTCAACCACGCCTGCCGTGCCGTCCGGAGAGTTATCGTCTACAATAAGAATATCCACTTCCCGCGGCAAGGCCAATACAGCATTGATGATATGCTCTACATTTTCGACCTCGTTGTAGGTAGGAATTATTACAATGGAATTATTCAAAGGGGGACACGGTTAAGGGGCAAAATTATAAAAAAAAGTATGGCAAGCTATTGTCCCGGAAAGTGTACAAATGAAATCGCCCCAACTTGCCGGGGCGATTTCTGGAATGGTGAGACTATACAAGCTCTTCTTCGTGGAGTTCCTTGGCGAGCTTTTGCTGGATTTCGTAGGGTACTTGTACAAACTCGGCAAAACGCTGGGTAAAACTGGCCCGGCCTTGCGACAACGAACGCAGTGTTGTGGTGTAGCGATCCAGTTCGGCCAACGGTGTACGGGCTTTAATAACCTGGTATTTTCCTTTCGAATCTATTCCCATTATAATAGACCTACGGGTTTGAAGATCGCCCATTACTTCGCCCATAATCTCTTCTGGCAACACAATTTCAATATCGAAGAGCGGTTCCAGTAAAGTTGGTTCCGCATTCATGAAGGCTTCCTTAAAGGCCATCATGCCGGCAATTTTAAAGGAGATGTCGTTTGAATCCACTGCGTGCATTTTACCATCGTATACCATCACGCGTACATCGCGAACATACGAGCCGGTGATCGGGCCTTGTTCCATTTTTTCCATAATCCCTTTCTGAATGGAGGGAATAAACCGGGAATCAATCACACCCCCCACAATACAATTATAAAATACGAGTTTGCCACCCCATTCCAGGTCAATCACTTCTTTCCCGCGCACATTAAATTCTGTGGGCTCGGGCATGCCTTCAACATACGGTTCAACTTTCAGATGAACTTCACCAAACTGGCCTGCCCCTCCCGATTGCTTTTTATGCCGGTAGCTGGCTTGTGCCGGTTTGCGGATGGTTTCGCGGTACGAGATACGCGGAGTTACAAAATCGACATGGAGTTTGTACACCTGTTCAAGGTACCATTTGCAAATGGCCAGGTGCATTTCGCCCTGGGCCTGGATGATCAGTTGGCGGAGCTCGCGAGAATACCCAACCTGGATGGTGGGATCTTCCTGGTGGATTTTGGCCAGTACTTCACCAATCTTCTCATCATCGTTTTTGCTTTGCGCAACCACGGCTGTGCGAATGCGGGGCTCAGGATATTCAATAGGCTGGATGGTTACGTCAAATCCTTTGGCGTGGAGTGTTTGATTGGTGTATGTGTCTTTTAGTTTCAGGGTAGCCCCGATATCTCCGGCTACCAGTTTGTCAACCGGGTTCCGGATTTTGCCATCCATAATAAAGAGTTGATGGAATTTTTCTACCGCCCCGGTCTGGCTGTTAATGAGTTCGCTGTTGGATGTTAATTCACCCGATACCACTTTAAAGAAAGTGAGTTTACCCAGGTTGGGTTCAATGTGGGTTTTAAAAACAAAAAGCGCTGTAGGTTTGGTGGGGTCAAAAGGAAGTTCCTGGCCTTCGGTTGTGGTTTCGGGCTTGGCTTCGCGGGGCGATGGCGCCACGTTATCAATGAACCCCATCATGCGGCCACTGCCCATGTTTTTCTTGGCCGACATGACAAAAACCGGGAAGACATCGTGGTGGATCATGCCCAACTTTAAGCCTTCGCGCATTTCGTCTTCGTCCAGGGTTCCCTTTTCAAAATACTTTTCCATCAGCTTCTCGTCATTCTCGGCAGCCTTCTCCACCAATTCATTGTGGAGTTTCTCGGCTCTTTCTTTTTCGCTGTCGGGAATCGGAAGTTTTTCAGGCTTGCCGCCTTCGGGTGGAAATTTATACATCACCATTTTCAACAGGTCGATAATGCAATCAAATCCTTCACCCTGGTTAACCGGGTATTGCATTTGTGTTACGGCACTTCCGAAGGCAGACTTCAGGGATTCAAGGGCGTCATCAAAATTGGACTTCGGATGATCGACCTGGTTAATGGCAAAGATCACCGGCTTGCTGAACTGGTCGGCATAGTTCCAGATGAGTTCCGTGCTTACTTCCACACCGTGTTGGGCGTTTATCACCACCACGCAGGTATCGGCCACGCGTAAAGACGCAACCATTTCACCAACAAAGTCATCAAATCCCGGTGTATCGATAATGTTTATTTTATAATCGCGCCACTCGGTGTGCATTACCGTGGCAAAAATGGAGTTGCCCCGTTCGTGTTCAATTTCGTGGTAATCTGAAACCGTATTATTCCCTTCTATGGTACCCCTGCGATGGGTAATACCGGCTTCAAACAGCATGTCTTCGGCAAGCAGGGTCTTGCCGCTTTTTGGGGCTCCCAGCAAAACAAGGTTTTTGAGGTGCTTTTCATCGTAAACTTTCATAATGGTAATAGGTTAAGGTGAAGACCACACAACCTGGAAAGGAGCGGGAAGAAGTTGTGTACCAGGAAGTGTTCATTGGTCAAATCATTTAAACTCAGGAATACTCCGGGAAAGGGAATTGAAATTAGGAAGAAATATTCAAAAAGTGAACCCTCAATTCAAATCGTTTGGGGCTGATAAACCCCCTCTTTTAATATGACATAAATCAAGGCTGCCAATGACTACCATCATGCATTAGGGGTTGCGGCCCCTCTACTTTTATTGCCGAAAACAACCCAAGAACTATGAAAGCAAGAATTTTAATCCTCCTAACCGCCCTGGCAGTCCTGGTTTGCATACCGTATATAGCTGATGCACAGGACATCTTCGCGGTTAAACAAAACAAAATGACCGTTCAGGGGTCTTCTTCCCTTCACGATTGGGAATCGGAAGTAACCAGTGTGGAATGTAAAGGCACCTTTACGATTGAGAATAAACAACTGACTGACATTAAAAATGTACAGGTAAAAATTCCGGTTACCAGCCTGAAGAGTACAAAGGGCCGGATTATGGACAACAAGACCTACGAGGCTTTCAACTCCGACAAGAATCCCAACATCCTTTTTAAATTAACCAGTGTCAAGATCAGCGGAAGCGGAGAGTATAACCTGGTAGCAGCCGGTACGCTAACCATGGCCGGAGTAACCAAACCCATCGACCTTACCGCCAAAGCCAAAGTACTCGCCAATGGCGATGTTCAGATTGTAGGCAATAAAAAACTGAACATGAGAGACTGGAGTATGACCCCGCCAACCGCCATGATGGGCACCATTAAAGTTGGGGAGGAAGTAACCGTAAATATAGATCTCGTGCTGGCACCCGAAAACAAAATATCAGCAACTAAATAAATTTTAAAACTAACCTTTAATAAACAAGTATATGAAAACTAGTGTAACTACAATAAAACTGTTAAGCACCTTACTGCTGATGGTTTTTGTTTCAAGTGTTATGGCCCAACAAGCCCCTATGCAGTTTTATCGCACCAATGATAAAGCTGGAATTAATGTATTCGAATCTCCCAAAGCGGACACAGTACAATTTGAAGGATTAAGAATAAGGGTAGGTGGTGACTTTGCCATGCAGTTTCAGGGATTAAGGCACAGCAACGCAGCCAATAATCTGGTTGAACTTGGTTCTGACTTCAATTTACCATCCGCCAACCTGAACCTGGACGTACAATTGCATGACGGAGTAAGAATGCACCTGCGCACCTATCTTTCTTCCAGGCACCACAATGAAGCCTGGATTAAAGGTGGTCATATGCAAGTAGATAAACTGAACTTTATTAAAGAAGGATTTCTGGAAGGTTTGATGAAATACACTACAATAACCATTGGTTTGGATGAATTCAATTATGGCGATGCGCACTTCAGGAGATCGGACAACGCCCGCGCATTATACAATCCTTTCGTAGGCAACTATATCATGGACTCTTTCTCAACCGAAGCATTTGGTGAAGTTACCGTTCAGACAAACGGTTTTCTGGTGGTGCTTGGATTAAGCAACGGTAAACTGAATCAGAATGTAGTAACCCAACAATCAACCACAGCTGCTGTTGCTGATAACAAAGCTTCCTTCTATGGTAAAGTTGGTTTCGACAAGCAATTGAATGATGATTTACGGGTACGCTTAACTGGCTCATGGTACATGAACAGTGGGGTGAACACCGGTACATGGTTATATGGCGGTGATCGCGCTGGATCCAGATACTATAATGTAATGAGAACCATTGCTGATCCTAATGCAACTCCAGCTACAACCAACGTCTTTACAAACTTCGATGGCCGCTTTAACGCTCGCTTTCAGAAACTCACCGCAATACAGATTAACCCCTTTATAAAATTCGGTGGACTTGAGTTCTTCGGGATCTATGAGGTAGCCAGTGGAAAAGATGTTCCTAATAATGATGGAGCCTTTACTCAGGTAGCAGGTGAATTGTTATACAGATTTGGCACTACTGAACAATTCTACCTCGGTGGTCGCTATAACACAGTAAGTGGTAAGTTCAGCGATGCCGCAACGGTTGAACAGAAAATAGACAGGTTGAATATTGGTGGCGGCTGGTTCTTAACCAAAAATGTGCTGACTAAAATAGAATATGTAAAGCAAAACTATAATGAGTCTGCCGCATGGACGGGTGCCAATGCCCGCTTTAATGGTGGTCAGTTTAATGGAATATCAATAGAAGCAATTATTGCCTTCTGATTGGGTTGAAGTGAATAAACGAAAAGCCGCTTCATACGAGGCGGCTTTTTTATTGTCTGTCGGCTTAGCGGTTAGGGCTGAAATCCCAGGTGTTTTAACATACTTTCCTGTGTTTGCTCTTGTGCAAACAACCAGGTTGAAATTTCCCCATCTTCATTCCGGTCAATCAACACGTGTTTGGGTGCTGGTATCAAGCAATGCTGAATTCCGCCATAGCCTCCCAATGATTCCTGATATGCTCCGGTATGGAAGAAACCAACATACAATGGTTCCTCATCATTGATCTTCGGTAAGAAAACTTCACCGGTATGTGCCTCTGAGTTGTAGTAATCCATACTATCGCACGTTAGTCCACCCATATTAATTTTATGATAGGGATCGTCCCACTTGTTCACTGCCAATAAAATGTATTTGTGATTGAGTCCCCAAACATCTGGAAGATGTGTAATGAATGAACCATCTATCATGTACCAGAGTTCTTTATCGTTTTGCAGCTTCTGGTCAATTACATTATATAACACGGCTCCACTCTCTCCTACGGTGTAACTTCCAAACTCGGTAAAGATATTGGGTACCGGTACGTTATTCTTGTCACAAATCCATTTAATGTTTTCAACGATTTGCTCAATCATGTACTTATAGTCGTACTGAAAGGTAAGTGACGTTTTAATCGGGAAACCACCGCCAATATCTATCGAGTCAAGTGAAGGACAGATTTTCTTCATCTCACAATACTTGAACACGAAGCGGCTAAGTTCACTCCAGTAATATGCGGTATCTTTAATACCTGTATTGATAAAGAAGTGTAACATTTTTAGCGAAGCCTTTTCGCTCTTCTCTATATTGTCTCTGTAAAAAGGGATAATATCGCTGTACCGAATACCTAAACGCGAAGTATAAAATTCAAACTTTGGCTCCTCATCAGCAGCTACCCGAATACCAACCCGATAAGAAGTGTTTACATTTTTCTCATACTCTTCAAACTCACCCATTTCATCGAGAATTGGAATGCAGTTTTTAAAACCTTCATTTAATAATTCAGAAATGTATTGGGTATACAATGGCATTTTAAATCCATTACAAAGAATGTATATGTCTTTAGTGATTTTGCCTTTTGCGTACAAAGCACGCACAATTGGTATATCAAAAGCTGAGGAAGTCTCCATGTGAACATCCTGGTTTTTGAGCGCCTCTTCCAGTACAAAAGAAAAATGCGATGACTTAGTGCAATAGCAATACGTGTACTTGCCGTTGTATTTAAAACGCTCGATGGCATTATTAAATGTGGCCTGGGCATACCGGATGTTCTCGCTGATGCGCGGCAGGTAGGTAAGCTTCAGGGGAGTGCCGTACTGTTTAATGATGTCCATCAACGGAACATCATTAAACAACAATTCATGGTCGCGTACTTTAAATTCTTTTTGCGGAAATTCAAAGGTTTGCTCAATCAGTTCGCGGTAACTCTTCATTTCGTAATGACGGGGTTATTTCTGGCAGCTTTCACTTTACAAAAGAGTGCAATATTGGTATAAATTTGCCATCTTTGCAACGCTCTCAAGGTTATGGTCAATCCCCATTCCAATGCGCTTTTTGGCCTGATATACATCGGGTTGTATGCTTTCCCCGACTTTTAAGTTACGGGGCGAGCAAGGCATTCATTGCCGGTAAGCAAGGATTAACGTTAATTATTAATTTTCATCTTGTGAAAGCGATTAAGATCATAGAAGTGAAGTCTGAAATAGGAGCCGGTACCCGAGGGGCCAGCCTGGGTGTGGAAGCTATGAAAATTGCCAGCCTCGATCTGAAATCGGATTTCTTCAAGCAACACGAATCGGTTGAAGTGGAGCATGTAAACGAACTCTTGTTTGATGGAGCAAAGCATGCTTATGCCAAGTTTATTGATGGCGTAATGATTATGGAGGAGCGGGTGTGCCTCGAGGTGTACGAAACCATTTGGGATGATTATTTTCCGTTCATCCTGGCGGGCGATCACAGCACAGCCTACGGAACCATTGCAGGGATAAAAAAATCAAATCCCGGTGCACGCCTCGGAGTTATTTGGATTGATGCCCATGCGGATTTTCATACACCGTATACAACGCCATCCGGAAACATGCACGGCATGCCGTTGTCCATGGCTTGTGGCATCGATAACCTTGAATGTAAAGTGAACGACCCACGGGGCGAAACTCTGGAATACTGGGAACAGATAAAGAACGTAGGTATGCCGGGCGCCAAAATCTACCCGGAAGATATTGTGTACATTGCTGTCCGCGACTTGGAGAAACCTGAAAACTACCTGATCAACAAGTACAACATTAATTTTATTGAAACCGAAGAAGTTAAGAAGTACGGTGCAGCCGTAATCGCGCATAAAGCGTTACAAATGCTCGACCATTGCGATCAGATTTACATTTCGTTTGATGTAGACAGCCTGGATAGCCGCATCTCTGCCGGTACCGGCACGCCCGTGCCAAACGGACTCACCGTAGAAGAAGCAAAAATTCTGAATGTTGAGTTGGCGAAAAGCCCAAAGCTGGTTGCCTGGGAAGTTGTTGAAGTGAACCCTACCTTAGACAGCCAAAATCAAATGGCGGAAAATGCATTTGAAATTCTGGAAGCAACCGCCAAGTCCATTGTCAGTCGGCCGGTTACGGTGGAGTAAGCAGTACAATTCCATTCTATTTTTATAAAGAGGATTTAAAATCTCCTAATTCCTCATTATTCCTTAATTTTGCCCCTCTAAAACACGAAATCGCAAACCATGAGTCAACAGCGACCAATTTCCAGCTTTATAGAAAAACACTATCTCCATTTTAATGCCGCTGCGTTGGTAGACGCGGCAAAAGGCTATAAAAAACATTTGGCTGAAGGAAAAAAAATGATGGTTACCCTGGCCGGTGCCATGAGTACCGGTGAACTGGGAATCAGCTTTTCCGAAATGATCCGCCAGAACAATGTGCATATCATTTCCTGCACAGGCGCCAACCTGGAAGAAGACATTATGAACCTGGTAGCGCACTCGCACTACAAACGAATTCCCAACTACCGCGACCTAACCCCCGAGCAGGAATGGGGCCTGTTACAAAATCACCTTAACCGGGTTACGGATACCTGCATTCCGGAAGAAGAAGCTTTCCGCAGGTTGCAGGCACACTTATTTAAAGTTTGGAAAGATGCCGAAGATAAAGGCGAACGACTGTTCCCGCACGAGTTTATGTTCCGGATGCTGAACAGCGGTGACTTAAAGCAGTACTACGAAATCGATCCGAAAAATTCATGGATGATTGCAGCCGCAGAAAAGAATTTACCGATGGTGGTGCCGGGTTGGGAAGACTCTACCATGGGAAATATTTTTGCTTCGTATGTGCTTACCGGTGAGTTGAAAGCCTCCACCATGAAAAGCGGCATTGAGTATATGGTATGGCTGGCCGATTGGTACACCGAAAATGCCGGCAAAGATGGAATTGGATTTTTTCAGATTGGCGGTGGCATTGCTGGTGACTTTCCCATTTGCGTGGTGCCCATGCTGCACCAGGATTTGGAACGCGATGGAGTTCCATTCTGGAGTTACTTCTGCCAGATTAGCGATTCCACTACATCGTACGGTTCTTATTCCGGTGCGGTTCCTAACGAAAAAATTACGTGGGGTAAACTGAGTATAGAAACACCCAAGTATATCATTGAGTCGGATGCAACCATTGTTGCGCCCCTCATCTTTGCTTACATCATGGACTGGTAACAAACCCCTTTGAAAAATGGCTAAAAGACGTCACGTATTGAAGTTGCGCAATTTGCTTTATGATGACTACGATGACATCGTTAGTATTATGCGTGATGCCTACACCACCATGGGTGGAATCTGGAGGCCGGAGCAAATTCAGCGACTCATTGACATTTTTCCGGAAGGCCAATTAGGCATTGAAGACAAGGGAAAAATTGTAGCTTTTGCCTTAACGATCATTGTTGATTACTCCAAGTTTGGCGATGATCACGATTACCTGATGATTACCGGAAACTATTCCTTTTCAACGCATACGGCTAAAGGCGATGTGTTGTATGGAATAGAAATAGCGGTTCATCCGGAATACCGTTCCATGCGGTTGGGCAGGCGCTTATACGATGCGCGCAAGGAAGTTTGTGAAAAACTCAACCTGCGCTCTATTGTTGCCGGAGGACGCATGCCAAACTTCCACAAATACAGTAATAAACTTAAGCCGCGCGAATACATAAATAAAGTCCGGAATAAAGCAATCTACGATCCGGTGTTAACGTTTCAGTTAAGCAATGATTTTCACGTTCGGAAAATCCTAACCGAATACCTCCCACAAGACAAGGAATCAAAAGCCTACGCTACGCTGATCGAGTGGAATAATATCTACTATGTGCCGCGCCCAAAAATAATTGGCAGTAAAAAATCACATGCCCGCATTGGTGTGGTACAGTGGCAGATGCGTAACGTGAGCGACCTGCAATCGTTCTTCGATTATGTTGAGTTTTTCGTAGATGCCGTGAGCGATTACGGAGCCGACTTTGTATTGCTTCCAGAATTTATCAACATGCCGTTGATCGCCCATTATAAAGAAATGGATTCGGCTATGTCGGTGCGGAAACTTTCGGAATCAACCGAAGAAATCCGTAATAAATTTACCGAGTTTGCGGTGGCGTACAACATTAATATCGTAGCCGGAAGTTTGCCCTTGCTTCGCGATGAAAAATTATACAACGTGTCCTACCTGTGCCGCAGAGACGGCACCTGGGAACAACAATTGAAAATTCACATCACGCCCAGCGAAAAGCAGGAGTGGGGAATTTCGGGCGGCACCGAAGTAAAAGTTTTTGAAACGGATGTGGCCCGGATCGGGATCCTGATTTGCTACGACAGCGAATTTCCGGAACTGGGCCGTAAACTGGCCGAACAAGGCATGCAGATTTTATTTGTTCCGTTCTCTACCGATATGGAATCGGGGTATAACCGCGTGCGCATTTGTTCACAAGCCCGGGCCATCGAAAACGAATGTTATGTAGCCATTGCGGGCAGTGTGGGTAACCTGCCCCGGGTAAAAAATATGGACATCCACTATGCGCAGTCGGCAGTGTTTTCACCGTGCGATCATGCCTTTCCGTCAAAAGGAATTGTTAAAGAAGGTGTTTCCAATACCGAAATGGTGATCATTGCCGATGTGGACCTCGATGACCTGATGGAACTCCATCAATATGGCAGCGTACGAAACTTACTCGACAGGCGTAAAGATTTGTATGAAATAAAATTTAATTCAACACAACCTGTACCCTCACCCGTTAACGCACACGCTTAATTTAATTTATAGGTAGCTTACGTTTTTAATATACATGAACCTCGAACAGGAATTACGTTCTTCCATACACCATGCCTTCACTACCTTGTTTGGCCAGCCAGCCGAACAACTGCAGCTTCAGCCTACCAATCCGGAATTTGAAGGATCCCATACGCTGGTGTGTTTTGCGTTAACAAAGATCACAAAAAAAAATCCGCAGGAAACCGCCCAAGCACTTGGCGAATACCTCGTTAACCATTCCCCGTTAATAGTTCGTTTTAACGTGGTGAAAGGTTTTCTTAACCTGGAGGTTGCCGATGTGGCATGGCTCCAGGTTTTCACTACGCTTTACAACAACAAAACTCCCGGTGAACCATCGCCTACCGGTAAGGAAATTATGGTGGAGTACTCTTCACCCAATACCAACAAGCCCCTGCACCTCGGACATTTACGCAATAATTTTCTGGGCTGGAGCGTAGCCGAATTGTACAAAGCGGCAGGGTACACGGTTCACAAAGTACAGATCATCAACGACCGGGGCATTCACATTTGTAAGTCGATGGCGGCCTGGAAACTTTTTGGTAATGGAGAAACGCCTGAAAGCAGCGGCCTAAAAGGAGATCATTTAGTTGGCAAGTATTATGTAGAGTTTGATAAGCACTTCAAAGCACAAGTCAGGGAGTTGACCGATGCCGGAGCCAGCCAGGAAGAAGCCGAAAAGCAAGCGCCTGTTATGCAACTAGCGGTGGATATGCTGCGCAAATGGGAGGCCAGGGATGCTGAAACCGTGGCGCTTTGGAAAACGATGAACGGATGGGTTTATGCGGGCTTCGAAGCTACTTACAAAAAAATGGGTGTCGACTTTGATAAGCTTTATTATGAGTCGGATACGTATTTACTTGGAAAGGAAGAAGTGCTGAAAGGCGTTGAAGCCGGTGTGTTCTTTAAAAAAGAAGATGGCTCGGTGTGGGTAGATCTGTCAGCCGATGGGTTGGATCAGAAAGTATTGCTTCGTTCGGATGGTACCTCTGTTTACATGACTCAGGATATTGGTACCGCCATTTTGCGCTTCCGCGATTTTCCTAAAATTGAAGGCCAGGTATACACCGTTGGTAACGAGCAGGAATATCATTTTAAAGTTTTGTTTCTGATCCTAAGTAAGCTCGGATACACCTGGGCAAATAAATGTTATCACCTGTCGTATGGCATGGTTGACCTGCCCACCGGTAAGATGAAATCGCGGGAAGGTACCGTAGTGGATGCCGATGACCTGATGGATGAAATGATAACCGAAGCGGAAAAGCAAACCCGCGAACTGGGCAAGATCGAAGGCCTGGGAGAGAACGAAGCAAAACAATTGTTTGAGATGATCGGGTTGGGGGCATTGAAATTCTTTTTACTGAAAGTAGATCCGAAAAAACGCATGCTGTTCGATCCGAATGAATCCATACAACTGCAGGGATTCACCGGTCCGTTTATACAATATACCCATGCCCGCATCAAAGCTATTTTGCGCAAAGCGGAAGATATGAAAATTTCGATGGATGATTTTTCGGGTGTACGGGAATTGGAACCATCCGAGCGGGAGGTGTTGTACATACTGAGCAGCTTTGAAAATAAAGTGTTGGAAGCGGCCAATCTATATTCTCCGGCTGTAATTGCCAACTATGCCTACGAGCTGGCCAAAACCTACAACCAGTTTTATCAATCCGTTCCAATCTTTAACGAAAGCGATCCGGCAAAATTGAAATTCCGGATTGCCATGAGTGAAGTAGTTGCCCGTGTGGTTAAACAAGCAATGCATTTGTTAGGGATTCGGGTGCCGGAAAGAATGTAATTTTACAAGCGACAAGAATTAATGAAATACATTCCCGATAACCTGGAGACTGAACGGTTGTTGTTCCGGCCTATTCAGGCATCGGACTTTGATGCATGGCTAGAGTTTTTCATTGACCCGGAATATTACCGCCACTGGAATGCCGAGAAAGAAACCCCGAAGCAGGAGTGCGAAAAATGGTATCAGAACCAATTTAACCGCTACGCGAATAACCTGGGCGGAATGAATGCATTGGTTGAAAAGTCATCCGGGGCATTAATTGGACATGCCGGCTTATTGGTTCAAGTGGTTGACGGAGTTGAAGAACTCGAAGTAGCTTACTCCTTGCAGCCGCATTTCCGGTATAAGGGTTATGCTACAGAGGCAGCACAGGCCTGTAAAGCGTACGCGTTTACTAATAAGTTCTCGCCTTCGCTGATCTCCATCATCAGTTTGTCAAACGTTCCGTCCCAGAAAGTAGCTATTAAAAACGGGATGAAAATTGAGAAACAAACCGTTTACAAGAGTAATTCTGTATTTATTTTCCGGGTTTACAATCCGTTATTTAGCTAAAAACACGAACTTTCAAGGGTCAGAACAATTTTGATTTCAACCTTGTTTGAACAGTATTAAATCCGTAAAACCATGAAAACCGTTTTCATCATCCTTCTTTCACTTGTTATGAGCACCTCATCCATTTATGACTTCAAAATGAACTCCATTGAGGGAGAGCAAATTGATTTTTCAAAATACAAGGGTAAAACCTTACTCATTGTTAATGTGGCATCTAAATGCGGGTATACCCCCCAATATGCCGACCTGGAAAAACTGCACGAAGAATACGGTAATAAAGTGGTTGTGCTTGGGTTCCCGGCCAATAATTTTGGCGGACAAGAGCCCGGTTCAAACCTGGAGATTGCCGAGTTTTGCCAGAAAAATTTTGGTGTAAAATTCCAGATGTTTGAGAAAATTTCGGTTAAGGGCGATGACCAGCATGCCTTATATCAATGGCTTAAAGAAAAATCAGGAAGTGAGCCTACCTGGAATTTCTGCAAGTACCTGGTAAAACCTGATGGAACCGTTAAGTTTTTTAATTCCAAGGTTAAGCCGTTGGATGCTCAGATTATCGATGAGCTTAAATAAATTACCACTGGCGTAGTGCGCAAATTTGTATACATAACCGGAATACTATTTATCATGGGAATAGGAGCGTTTATTTTCAATGCCTTTTTTTCACCTCGTTTGAAATCGG
>CAZOYJ010000056.1:3125-18085 GCA_964583905.1 uncultured Roseivirgaceae bacterium | reverse complement strand
AAGCGGAATACCCTTTAGCGCCAGCGGTTTGATGGTTTTGGGGTGGATTACCGAGGCACCATAGTAGGTCATCTCAGCAGCTTCTTTGTAAGGCAACTCGTCAAACGCCAGGGCTGTGGGTAACCGTTTAGGGTCAGCACTCATAACACCAGGCACATCTTTCCAAATGGTAACCGATTCGGCATCCAGGCATGAAGCAAAAATGGCGGCCGAAAAATCAGAACCCTCTCTTCCCAGCGTTGTGGTATTCCCGTAAGCATCACCGCCAATAAACCCCTGGGATAGTATAACGGCTGATGGATAACGCTCCCGGAAGGTTTTTAGGTTACGCGCTGTCTCATTCCAGTCTACCATCCCTTCACGATAGGTACGGTCTGTGCGAATCAAGGTTCGGGCATCAGCCCACACCACCTGAATGCCGCAGACCTGCATGTAGCGATGTACAATAATGGAAGAAATTATTTCACCTAACGAAACTACCTGGTCGTAACGCTTATCGTCATCACCTGGCTGTTCAAGCTTGCTTTCAAGTTCTTTAAAAACACCCATTACTTCCTGCAAAACTGCCTCCGGCTGGTCAAACAGTTCCTGAATAATTTGATGGTGGTACGTTTGAAATTCCCTTAATTCCGTAGGGTCATTGGGGTTGTTCCGATACAAGGCCAGAACCCGTTCCAGCATATTGGTGGTTTTACCCATAGCGGAGACGACAATCAGCAAAGGGTTTTGGGTATGATGTTGAATAATGGATACCGTATTTTTAATAGCTTGTGCATCTTTCAGCGAGGCACCACCGAATTTAAATACTTTCATAACGAGGTTGATCTTAGCAATTTGCCGGTTAATTTTACAGGGCAAAGATCAGCAAAAAATAAACGCTGCGATGGAAGAATCAAGAATAGCGCAATCCATTGGGGTTGCTTTAGACCGATTTATTAAGAACAATCAGGACCAATTTGCCTTCGCGAGTGGTGAACTGTCGCAATTGCTGCGCGACATTGCCCTTGCTTCGAAAGTGGTTAACCGTGAAGTGAACAAAGCCGGGTTGATTGATATTATGGGATCGATGGGCTCCACCAATATGGGGGGCGATCAACAGCAGAAGCTGGATGTACTGGCGAACATCCGGTTCAGCCGGGCGCTGATGAAAGGCGGTGAAGTCTGCGCGTTGATTTCAGAAGAAAGCGATACATTTCTTGACCTGAACAACGAGGGTAAATATGTGATCGCCATTGATCCATTGGATGGCTCATCGAACATCGATGTTAACGTAAGCATTGGAACAATCTTTTCCGTTTACCGAAGAAAGAGTAAACCCGGCACGCCTATTCAGCCGGAGGATATTCTGCAGAAAGGCACGGAACAAGTGGCGGCAGGCTATATCTTGTATGGGTCATCTACCATGCTGGTGTATACAACCGGCCATGGCGTAAACGGGTTTACCTATGAGCCCACGTTGGGCGAATACTTTTTGTCACACCCGGATATGAGCTTGCCCGAGGATGGAAAAATCTTTTCGGTGAATGAAGGTTCTTATAATTCATTCCCGCAAGCGGTTAAAGATTACCTGAAATATTGCAAAGATCAGAACTACACAGGCCGGTACATTGGCTCATTGGTGGCCGATTTTCACCGCAACCTGCTGAAAGGCGGAATTTATATTTATCCGGCCACGGCAAAAGATCCGAATGGTAAACTTCGGTTGATTTACGAATGTCATGCCCTCGCTTTTATTGCCGAACAGGCGGGTGGTAAAGCTTCAGATGGTGTTAACCGAATCCTGGATATTCAACCCACCTCGTTGCATCAACGAACGTCTTTTTATGTTGGATCAAAACATATGGTGGAAAAGGCAGAGCAGATGGGTTAAGTGTTTTTTTGTTCTGTGTCTTCCTTGGTATTGAAAATCTCCGGAGCATATTTCAGCAGGATACCATACCATTTCACAAGCTTTTTGATATCGGAAACGTAAACCCGGTTTTCATCATACTCGGGCAACACGGCTTTCATAAAGGACTTTAATTCCGAATTATCAGCATTATGATCCAGTCCAAGATCATCGCCAAATTCTGTTTTAATTTTTGTCAGCACCGTTTCCAGTGAAACCGTACCTTCTTTGGTAGTGGTATAAATAGAGATTTCTTTCAGTACCGATAGTTTGTGATTAGGTGTGGCTACCAGTTTGGTTTTAGCTTCATCCAGCGACTCCAGGATCACACCCGATTTGGCGGGCTTAAAAACTTTGAAGAGTCCTCCTTTTCCGGATACGGTAGCAATATCTTCCAACGTCATTTTTTCAAAAATTAGTGAACGGCAAAACTAAGAATTTTATGAACTGGTCGTTAGCGTATGTTCAATGAAATCCAGCAATTCTTTTTTACCGGTTTTGGTCTCGGCCGAGGTTAAAAAAGCGGGCGGGAGGTCTTCCCAGTATTTAAGTAATTCCAGTTCAAATTGTTTTCGGTTTTGCAGTACAGTGCTTTTGGCAAGTTTATCGGTCTTGGTAAATACAAAGGCAAGCGGTATAGCTTTGCTTCCCGCCCAGTTAATAAAACTTAAATCGATTTCCTGCGGCTTCAACCGGATATCAATCAAAACAAAAAGACAAAAAAGATTGGGGCTTTTGGTTACGTAGGCTTCAATTATTTTACCAAAACCAGCCCGGGTGTGCTGGCTTACACTGGCATAACCATACCCTGGCAAGTCTACCAGGTACCACAACTTATTGATCAGGAAGTGATTGATGGTTTGGGTTTTACCGGGTTTTACCGAAATTTTAGCGAGTTGTTTCCGGCCGGTAAGCATGTTGATCAGGGAAGATTTCCCAACGTTCGACCGGCCAATAAAGGCAAACTCGGGCAAGGCTTCTTTGGGCAAAGCCGATAGGCGGGTTACGCTTGAAATGAATTCTGCTTCCTTTATAATCATGTCCGGCTATTCAAGTAATCCTTTCATACAAAGTACGAATATGGCAGAAATCCCTATCTTTATGTTTAGAATTGTGTCTTACTGAGAGGGGTTTTTTATATATTGGCATACGTAATTTTTTAAGGTTATCAATATTTCCACTCATAAACCCATTTTTGACATGTTCAGTATGCGAAGTATACTGCTTCTTTTAGCTGTCGCTGGGGCTTTACACGGTTATAGCCAGGATAATAAACAGCAAGCCCTTGATTACCTGAAACTGGCCGAAGAAATGCGGGCCGGCTCTATGGCCGATAATGATATTCGCGATGTATTGGTACAGGCCGCTAACCTTGACCCTACTAATCTCAAGGCAAATTTTGATGCGGGTACCTACCATATCTACACCATTGGTAAGGACTTGGCCGTACAGTATTTTCTCCGCGTGTATGAACGCGACCCCAATTACCGGTTTGACATTGAGTATTGGATTGGTAACAGCTACCAGTTTGGATTTCAGTTTGATAAAGCTATTGATTACTATAACCGCTATCTGAAGCGGGCCAACGCCAAACCCAATTATATGGGTCGCGACAAAGTATCGATTGAACAGGTACTTAAAAACATCCAGGAATGCGAAAACGGGAAGATACTCGTTGCCAATCCGCAAAACTATGCCATTGTAAACATGGGCGTTGAAATTAATTCAGAATGGGATGATTATGCGCCCGTGTTAAACGAAGCAGAAGACGAATTGATTTTTACCAGCCGAAGACGTGATGGTAACCTGAACCCCGATGTGTACGAAGACAACAAACCCTGGGAAGATATTTTCATTTCACGGAAAGTAGGAGGCAAGTGGCAGCCTGCCGAAAATATGGGCCCCCGCGTAAATTCCATTTACCACGACTCAAACCTGGCCCTCTCGGCTGATGGAAATACGTTGTTTTTGCACCGCGATGAAAATGGAGGCGACATTTATTTTATCACCAAAGGTCCGGACGGAAATTGGGGTAATCCACAGCCACTGCCGGGGGTTGTTAACTCCAGCTATGCCGAAAAGTCGGTAAGTATTTCACGCGATCAGAAAACGCTTTACTTCTCCAGTGATCGGCCGGGTGGTTTGGGCGCACTGGATATATATAAAGCAACCATTAACGCAAGCGGTCAGTGGGTTAATGTACAGAACCTGGGTCCAAAAATAAATACCCCGGAAGATGATGACGGACCGTTTATTGATTATGATAATATAACCTTGTACTTCAGTTCGAAGGGCCATAAAGGTATGGGCGGGTATGATATTTTTAAATCGGTACTGAATGAATCAACCGGTGAATGGTCGGATGCAGAAAATCTCGGATACCCCATCAACACCCCCGATAACGACATTTATTTTGTAAGCACTAAAACTGGCGACCGGGCTTATTATTCATCCTTGCGTGAGGATGCTTTGGGGTATGATGACATCTATGTTATCACCATCCCTGATAATGTTATCGCCAGACGAGGTGAAACAGCAGCGCAAGCTCAAACGCCTGTTACTACCCAACCAGATGTTACCCCTGGAACCGATAAACCTGAACCGGTAAAAACCCTGAAGCCTTTTCTGTACACTATAACGGTTATTGATGCCGAAACCCGGCAACCCGTTGATGCCCGAACGCAATTGCAAGGCTTACGCGATAACGTTGTGGTGGCGGCAAAAACTACAGCAACCGGAGTTACCGAATTCAGTATTCGTGAAGCAGGCGCCAAAGACTATCGGCTTTCGGTGGAGAGTGATGGCTACATGTTTGTCAACCAGAATGTGCGTCTGGACGGAGCTTCCGATCAACCAAAAACATTAAGCCGCACCGTTGAACTGCGAAAAGTGCAGGTAGGCGCAACATCTGTATTGCGTAATATTTATTTTGATTTCGATAAGGCCTCTTTTAAGCAGGAGTCCTATACCGAGTTAAACAAGCTTGAACGTATGATGAGCCAGAATGCGAACATGCGTGTTGAAATAGCCGGGCACACCGATTACATTGGTACGGCTGCCTATAATATGAACCTCTCGCAGCGCAGGGCCGAAGCCGTAAAAGATTTTCTGGTGAAGAAGGGGATTGATCCCCGAAGAATTGTGGCCAAAGGATATGGAAAAACCAAACCCCTGGTGAGTAACGATGATGAAGAGGAGGGTAGAGAGCTAAACCGAAGGGTTGAATTTAAAGTGATTTCCAACTAATCTTCAAATATATTAACCGAAAGACTGTCTCAAAAGCCCGCTTACCGATGGGCAGTTGAGACAGTTTCTTTTTATTCAAGGATTTTTAGCAATTTCGCCCGCTTAATTGTTATGTTCTAAACACTGGCATGGTAGTTCCTTATAAAGAAGAAAGTGCATCGAAGAAAGAACAGGTAGCCCGGATGTTCGACAACATCAGCCACCGCTATGATTTCCTGAATCACTTTTTAAGCCTGGGCATTGATAAACTATGGAGACGGAAAGCTATCTACTTACTGAAACCCTCAAACCCGAAAGTAATTCTCGATGTGGCTACCGGAACAGGTGATTTTGCTTTGCAGGCGTTAACCTTAAAACCCGAACAGATTATCGGGGTGGATATATCGGCCGGTATGCTGGATGTAGGCCGGAAGAAAATTGAGCGTAAAGGCGTTGCTCACATCATTAAAATGGTACAGGCCGATTCAGAAAATCTTCCCTTTGAGGAAAATAAATTTGATGCCGTAACCGTTGCATTTGGTGTGCGTAATTTTGAAAACTTGAGAAAGGGACTTGCCGAGATAAACAGAACCATGAAACCCGGGGCCTGGTTGGTCATCCTGGAATTCTCAAGGCCAACACGATTCCCGTTTAAGCAGCTGTACAATTTTTATTTTAAAACCATTTTACCTAAACTCGGTAGTTGGATTTCGCGCGACAAAGCTGCTTACACGTATCTGCCTGAATCGGTTGATGCATTTCCGGATGGCGAAAAATTTACAAACATTCTCAGGGAAATCGGATATAAAAACATTTCATGCAAGCCGTTAACATTTGGAATAAGTTCAATCTACACCGGACAAAAGTAATTTTGGTGTTGCTGTTGTCCGGGTATAGCCTGGCCCAGGCCCAGAACTTTATGTGGGCCCGGAAGAACAATCCATTTTACGATGAGAAGAAAAAAATTTCGTACGGTTTTCTCATCGGATTGCATACAACAGCCTATCAGATAAAATATTCCGATGCATTTGTTGATGACCCTGATCTACATTCGGTTGTGCCCGAATGGAAAGCCGGGTTTTCCTTGGGCTTTTTAGTAAATTACAGGGCGCATGAGTTTGTTGATCTGCGGATTACTCCAAAAGTTGCTTTCTATGAACATGCCTTAAATTACCGGTATATAGATCCCGCGAGTAATCGTCAGGAACTAATTGAAACCACCATGGTTGAATTACCGATGTTGGTGAAGTATAAATCCATGCGGAGAGGTAACATTCGCATGTATGTTATTGGCGGAATAAAACCGGGTATAGAAGCTTCCGATAAGCGCGAAAATGTATCAAATGCCCTGGAGGTAAACGCATTCAACCTAAACCTGGAAACCGGAATTGGCTTTGATCTTTATTTTCCATTATTTAAGTTTTCTCCGGAAATCAGGTTTTCACGCGGTTTGATGAACCAGTTAGGTGAAAGCCAAAATGATTTGAGTACACCCCTGAGCCGGATTAACACCAACACCATAACCTTCTACATGGTTTTTCAATAATGACCAAGCGCATCGCTTTAATTACAGGAGCAACATCAGGCATTGGGCGGGCTACAGCCCATTTACTGGCCCGTAATAATTTTAAACTGATTATTTGCGGACGAAGAACTGACCGGCTTGAATCTGAAAAATCTGAACTTTCGGCATGGACGGAGGTATCAACCTTGTGTTTTGATGTGCGCGATCATAGCGCAATCAAAAGCGCATTGAATTCGCTTGATGATTCCTGGAAATCCATTGATGTGCTGATCAACAATGCCGGTAACGCCCATGGGCTTGACCCGATTCAAACCGGTGATGTGCACGATTGGGATGCAATGCTGGACATCAATGTTAAGGGATTGTTATACATAACCAGGGAAATCCTTCCCGGGATGATTGCCCGGCAATCGGGGCATGTTGTTAATCTCGGATCTATTGCAGGTAAGGAAGTTTATCCTAACGGCAATGTTTACTGCGCCAGTAAGTTTGCTGTAGACGCCCTTACCAAAGGGATGCGCATGGATCTGAATGCCCATGGTATTAAAGTGACGGCCATTAACCCAGGCCTTGTTGAAACCGAGTTTTCACTGGTTCGCTTTAAGGGCGATGAACCTCGTGCTTCATCGGTTTACAAAGGATACGAACCCCTGCAGGCTGAAGACATTGCCGATTGTATTCTGTTTGTTCTCACCCGGCCCGATCATGTTGTACTGGCCGACATTACCCTGCTTCCGAAAGCACAGGCCAGCAGTACACAGGTTAAGAAGAATCTTTAAGCAAATTTAAACAACGTTTCCGGGTGTATTTCATGACCGCCCTCAAATGTTATTACGGGCGGATTAAGGTTAATTTTTTCTGTTAAAGAAGTCATTTCCTGCAATCTTTTATCATTCAGATAGGGGTCTTGTGTCCCGTACACGAGGGCCACGTCTTTGGTGGATAAGATTTCATGCCCCTTCCTGAAATCCATATCCGGAGGAAATATACCCGCCCATAAGATGAGTCGCTCGAAAGGAAATGCAGTGTGTAGCGCCCAACGCGAAGCCGTAGCCGCGCCCTGTGAAAAACCAAGAATAGTAACCGGTATGGATTGAACACCTTGGGTAATAACCCGGTAAACCTGATCCAAATAAACCAGATAGTTTTCGATGTCCATTAACCGGTTTTCGGCTGTCATCCAGGTTGCACCTACGCGGTTGTTACCTGTAACCGCCCTTTTCTCAACGGCTTCTGTATAGAACTTTGAAAGACCTTCGGGAGCAATTACGCAAACCTGATGTTGTTGCAGCACATCAAATTTCTTCAGGAAAAAGCGGGCTAATTGGCCATAGCCGTGAAGCACAAACCAAAGCTGGCGCGTATGTTTATTCAATTCACCAACCTGATAAAACCGGGCTTTACTTGAAAACTCAACCGTTTTTTCCTGCATCATATTCCACAAAATAAAACCCCGGTGATGAACACCAGGGTTTTCAATTTTCTTTCCATGTACGAAATCCCTTATCGCTTGAAACCAAGAGCACTTCCGCCACAGTAGGCGGCCGAACCATCAAACGTATACTGGATGTAGTAAATGCCCGTTGCATTACACGGGAAAGCAAGCGCTGATATAAATTGTCCGTTTATTTTGCTGGTAGCCACTTTATTTCGCTGGGAATCGAATAGCGTTACCACAATGCCATCTGTGGGCTGGTTAGGTGCACAAATGTTTATCATGTACTGTGTGCCTTTAGTGAACACATAGCTGTACTCAACCTTATCTTTTGATCCGCCTGCACCATCAATCTTGTAACTCTTCAAAAAATTAAAGCCGGAAGCAAGTTTAGGAATACAATCATTCGAAAGGTTTTCCGAATTGCACTGGGCCATTGCTTCCGAGGCACTGAGTATGAACATAAATAGACTAAAAAGAAGAAGCTTTTTCATATGGGATCGTAATTTACTTAGCTAATAATCTTATTGCGTATGGAGCCAACCAGTTTACTGATGTCTTTAATATCTTCCAGTGTGATGTCAATCGTGGTGGTGCTGTTGTCTTTAATAACCATAACGCCATTAACAATTTCAAATGTTGATTCTTTGTAAGTGAACGTAATGTTTACCCGGTCGAAAACCTTTTTTAGTTCCTCCATGTCATTCAATAAAGATGCCATATTTTGGTCGCTTTCCTTATAGTATGTTAGAAGGGAAACAATGTTATTCAGGATTACTTTTTGTTCACCGATCTTCTCCTGCAATTCCTTGTTGGCCGGATCAAGAGCTGCCACATTACAGGTAATGTGAATGGCTTCAAGCCAGCCACCGGTCAGGAGTAATACACTTAGGTTAGCCCGTCCCTGGGTTTGCAGGTAGTGATTAATGCTGTTGAAGTTCTGTGTGGTAATCAGCAGCAGCGAATCTAAATTTTTACTGTTGGTAGCCAACCGGCCAATGGTTTCAATGTCAAAGAACTGGCCAATGCTTAAGCCGTCCGCGAGACGTTTAATCACTTCAATGTAGGTAACACCATCCTTGTTCTGTTCATAGATGTTGGTATATCCCAAATCGGTACCATAAATTCCAAGATTAAGAGCCTTTTTAAAATTGCTGTTGTACTTGGAAAGGTTGTCGGGAGAGTTCAGGTATCCTGGGTTGTATTTTTTTCCAGATTCTTTTAACAACACAGAGATCTCCAGCGGGCTGGGAATTTGTTGCAGAATTTCTGCGATGGCTGCCTCAGAGCCCGCGGCAATGGATTGAGCATTTTCAGAATCAAGCGATTCCAGGAAAGCCTGCTCGTCAGTTTTTTTGTCTGAGCCGCAGGCGGAAAAGATCATCGCGATTATCGCGAATTTCACAATTTTCATGTGGTGCTGAATTTTAGTGCCAAATATTGAGCGCTGCCCGGCAATAACTGTACCCTGTGAATGAGGATGTTGCCGGATATTCTCATTTGTTTAAATTAATGTGTAATTACAAAAATAACAATTCGGGTTTCGTTGCCAAGTATTAATAACCTGCATTTCCCTGTAGTGGGAAGGTAAAACCTTACCCATTAAGGTACAAGATAGTATAAAAACCTGCAGCCAGTATAAAGTTTTTTATGGAATAATTAAGAATTCCATGTAGCCCCGGCTGGATTATTTGTGGTGTGTATCAAGATTGTTTTTAGTGAAGCTAAAAGGAAGTAAGGAAGCAGCAGAGGGGGCCTTGATCCAGACATGGTCATCTCCCTGCATTACCACCTCGATTGAACCCTTTTGATTGGTTTCAAATTCCAATAGTACCTGCCGGCACGGTCCGCATGACGTGGCAGGAATAAGCTCTTTTGCATTTTTTCGTTTAGCCACAACTGCAATTTTCATAATTCGTTTCCCGGGGTATTGCGCTGCAGCAGCAAAAAGTGCAACACGCTCGGCACACATCCCTGAGGGATAGGCGGCATTTTCATAGTTGGCACCCGATACCACACTGCCATCTTCCAGTATCAGCGCAGCACCAACGGTAAATTTCGAGTAAGGAGCATGTGCATGGTTGGCTGCGTCTTTGGCTTTGTGGGCCAAATATTTCGATTCCTGATCCAGGTCATCGAAATTTTTAGTAAGCGTAAATTCCTTCATATGGGTAGCAATAGGGTTAGTAAGTTAAAAATTTTAAGGTTGTAATTCTACAATCATCCTTCATTTCAATTACTTTGCCTGCCATGAATACCTTGTTAGTGTTGGGCGCTGGTCGCTCTTCTTCTTCCCTGATTTCTTACCTGCTAGCGGCTGCCCGTGAATATTCCTGGAAAATTATCGTTGGGGATACCTCACTTGCGGCTGCCACCAGCAAGGTTAAAGATTCACCTGTTGGCCAGGCGATTCAAATTGATATGAAAAAGGATGAAAGTTTGGTGATCCTGAATTCAGCAGATGTCGTTATTTCCCTGTTGCCGCCCCACCTGCATATTGAAGTAGCCAAACTTTGTGTTAGACTTAACAAGCATTTACTCACAGCCTCCTATGTGTCGGATGAAATGAAACAATTTCATCAGGAAGCTTTTTCGCGGGAGCTCGTGTTTTTAAACGAATGTGGCCTGGACCCGGGAATTGATCATATGAGTGCCGTGAAAATAATTGACGGCATCCGGGCTAAGGGGGGTACAATTCTTTCATTCGAATCTTTTACGGGTGGACTGATTTCTCCGGAAACTGATCCGGAAAATCCCTGGCGGTACAAATTCACCTGGAATCCCCGCAATGTTGTGATGGCCGGACAAAGCACGGCTAAATTTCTCAAAGATGGCAAGGTAAAATACATTCCCTATCAGCAACTTTTTAAACGCATTACCCGCATTGACGTGCCAGGGTATGGAATCTTTGAGGGATATGCCAATCGGGATTCACTCAGTTATATCAACACGTATCATTTGCAGGATATAAAAACCATGCTCCGCGGAACGTTACGCTACGAAGGCTTTTGTGCTGCCTGGGATATCCTGGTTCAACTCGGATGTTGTGACGACTCTTACCGGATCGAACTAGGAGAAAACACAACGCATGCTGATTTTCTGAATTTGTTTTTAGCAGGAGATGAACACCAATCGGTAGAAGAAAAACTAATGAAACAATTTGCGATACGGAAAGAGGGTGCCGAATGGCAACGCTTTGCCTGGTCAGGGTTTTTCAGCTCCGAAAAAATCGGGTTAACCTGGGGTACACCGGCACAAATTCTGGAACATATTCTGAATAAACGTTGGGCCTTATCCGGTGCCGACAAAGATATGATCGTAATGATTCACCGGTTTATGGTTGAGGAGGAGGGAAGGCAACGCACTATTCTATCATCGTTGGTAGTAAAAGGTGAGGATTCGGAGCACACCGCAATGGCGAAAACAGTTGGTTTGCCCCTGGGGATAGCGGCTAAACTTTTGATGCTGGGAAAAATAAAGTCGCGGGGTGTTGTGATTCCAACCACTCCGGAATTTTATGACCCAATTCTTAATGAATTGGAAAGTTTAGGCATTAAACTGGTCGAGTCAACTACTTAAAATCAGCGTTGGGCGTAAGCCAATAAACCGCTTACCGGGAGGGAAAGGAAAAACGCGATTGTCCAATACAGATTATCTGCAGCCAGGTAAAACAGGATTGCTGCCAAACAATAATAGAGTGGGATTACAAAAATCCCAGCGGCAGCTTTTACCGATCCGATAAACTGATCGTCTTTAATTTTATACTTAACGATGTAGCCCATCAGCAAGTGGGTAGGAAGATGCACCAACCTGCCATACAGATGTAACGGGTTAAACCATTTGTAAAGGGAGTTTTTCGGTGTGAAATTTTCCTCCGACTTTTTCCATTGTTCAATCAGGTGCCGGTCTGCCTCCAACTGATCCAGCATTGACGTTTTATATACCCGGTTTTGAAGCAAGTAGTTCTTTTTGGAAATATAGTCTTCATCCATCGGAATCGTCAGGATGAGTTCTTTTAATCGCTTAGCGGTATACTCGAGTAACGGTTTAAATTTTTCACGCGCTTCTGTAATGCCTTGCGTGATTTCCTTCACTGAAAATGGTACACCATACTGCACTAACACCCGCGACCGGAAATCGTGATGCCTTTCAAAATGATATCCAATCGGTAAAATTTGTATGTCTTGCTGCGTTTGTTCTATATACTGGAGGGCAATTTGAGCAAACCCACGTTGCAGGTTACTGAATGTCCACGGTTCGTTATGATCGCCCTCGCCAAAAATCAGCACGCACTCACCCTGCTTGAGCAGTTCAACGCACTCACTGATGATGCGTTCATTTTGCCGCATGCCGGCATGCCCATCGCGAAAGCGATAAACCGGTTTGATTTGTAAAAACGTTAGCAGGCGGATAGCCCATTTTTTGCGGAACACATCACCCCGTGCCAGGAACCACGGATTGCGCTTATTGCCACACACGACAAGCAAGGCTTCTAAAAATGCATTCTGATGATTGGCAACAAAAATAAACGGGCCATCTTTTGGAATATGGGTGGTACCGGTTGTTTCCCATTGCCGGAAAAATATCTTCAATCCTAACCGAACATATTGTTTAAGGATGCGATAGCGAAAAGATGGTTTCATGCAGGCTGTGTAACGGCTTTACGTTGAAAAAACCAGGCGAAGGTAAATCCGCTGATCAGGTGCCACACCCCCCACCAGGCGGCAATAAGCGCCATATACCCGTTACCGTTAAAGAATGTAAAAATCAATACCAGGGCGAGGCCTGAATTTTGGATACCCGTTTCAATGGCAATGGAACGATGAAAGTCATTTCTGTTTTTAACAAGAAAGCTTAAAAAATATCCTCCACTTAACGCCAATCCATTGTGAATCATTACCAACCAAAAAACAACGAGTATGTATTCTTTAAAGGCCGTTGCATTAAAGTACAGGGTAACAATAATAAAGCTGATCAGGATTAATATGGAAGTGATCCGGACGGGCCGGGAAATTTTTTCAGCCATGTTGGGGAAATACCGGTTATACAACATCCCGCAAATCAAGGGTATCAGTAAAATGCCGGTCATGTTCAGCAGCAATTCTCCGAAGTGAATTTCAAATGACTTTAAATGGGTTGAAAGACCGGGAAGCAAGGAGGCCCAAAAAAAGAAATTTGCCGGTGTGATTAAAAAAGCCAGCAAGGAAGTAAATGCCGTTAACGTAACCGATAAGGCCACATTGCCGCGCGAAAGCTGCGTAAAAAAGTTTGATACATTACCGCCCGGACAAGCGGCAACCAGGATCATACCGAGTGCAATACCTGGCGAGGGTGTGATGATCAGGATAATCAGTGCGGTGATAGCGGGCAGCAGTATATACTGTGAGGCTAACCCGGTAAACAATGCCTTTTTATTATACCGGAGTTGATAAAAATGTTCGGGCTTAATCGACAGGGCAACGCCAAACATGATGATAGCCAGGCATACGTTTAATATTTGCAGCGATGCAGGTGAAAAATTGAGTTTGGGTTCCAAGGGCACGGAATTGTTTGCTCAAGATAAGAACCAATCAGGAAACGCCAAGTTAAATGTACCCGGCTATTCGCGATTGGTTTCATACCAGGTGTCCACCAGAACATCGGGCGATTGTGCCGCCTCCACGGCCAGCGCATCACATCGTTCATTTTCCGGGTGACCGGCATGTCCCTTCACCCATTTGAATTTTGGTTTATACGTATGATAAAGCGGTATGAAGCGCTTCCACAAATCGGGGTTAGCCTTCTTGGCGAAATTTTTCTTTTCCCAGTTCCAGATCCATCCCTGCTCAACAGCCTCCACTACATATTTTGAATCGGAATACACCGTAACCGGGATACCGGTTTTCTTAATGGCCTCCAGTCCGGCAATTACTGACAGCAACTCCATACGGTTATTGGTAGTAAGCCTGAAGCCTTCCGAAAGTTCTTTCACATGATGGTTATATTTCATCACCACCCCGTACCCACCCGGCCCGGGGTTTCCTTGTGCTGCGCCATCGGTGTAGATGCGAATCATGGAAGGTCAGGTATGTTGACCTTTGAATTCAACTCGATAACTATGCCGTTCTTAAGTATCTCACAAATAAAAGGATTATTTTCATGTGTATCTGTCGTATGAAAGGTGTGTACCTCCAGCAACGGATGAAACTTTCTTTTTACCTCGTGCAATTGTTCAATATCGATAGGCAGGCATCCGGTAAACTTTTCATCCCACACAGCCAGGTCAATATCAGAGTGGTTGTGAGGATTTCCCTTCGCGTAAGAACCAAAAAGAATTGCTTTTGTTGGATTGAAGCCTTTCGTTTTTAATTCAGCAAGAAAACCAAGGGTTATTTCACGGACAGCCTTTCGAGTAAACATTGCTTTATTCTTTTAACACTTTCGTGTTTGGTTAACGTATATTCCTGCGTGGCAAGCTTATGGATTTTGTTTTGGTAATCCGGATACCGGCCTTCAATGTTCCAGGCATTTAAAGCACGTATAAAATCGACATCATCGGCCGATAACTCTACATTTGTTTGCGTGTAAATGTGTTCCAGATTATGAGTAAAAGGTGGTGTATCCCCGAAATTATCGTGTATCCAATTTGCTTTCAATAGTTTTTCCAATACTAGGTGAAAGAGAAAAAGTGCATGCAGGAACCGTTTTAGTTTGATCAAGTCTTCGGCCACCAGCCAGTCCTCTTCTGCCGAGACTATTTTTCGCGACAAGTCTCCACAAGAGTGAAAGAAATTCGCAGCCACATGAACCATTCCTCGGTCTGCCTCTGAAAGCAAGCGCATAAGATCCTCGTCGCCAGCCCATGACACGCAACAAAACACGCACCGATATCGGACAGGATGCTGCAC